>CATYZI010000018.1 GCA_958415625.1 uncultured Collinsella sp.
GCTTTTCCTCGTTGGCCTTTTCCCTGCCGCGCGAGGTGAACTCGTAGTGATACAGCTCGGCATAAGGCGTATAGATGGTGTGGTAGCCCGCCTCCCATACGCGCAGGCAAAAGTCTGCGTCGTTAAAGCCAACGGCGAATTCCTCGTTGTAGCCGCCGACGCGCTCAAATACGTCGCGTCGCACCATCTGGCAGGCACCCGTTACGGCGCTAAAGTTGCCCGGGCGCACAGCGCGGGCAAGATAGCCCTCGCGCTTTGCCGAGAAGTCCTGGTTGGCATGGGCAAGTGCCCCACGCACGCCAACCAAAATGCCGGCATGCTGCACCAGATGATCGGCAAAGTAGAGTTTGGCGCCCACCACGCCCGCATCGGGACGCTGCAGATAGCCCATCATCTCTTCGATAAAGTCCGGGCTTATGACCTCGGTATCGTTGTTGAGCAGCAGCAGGTAGTCGCCCTTGGCGTGCTTCACACCAAAATTGATGATCTGAGAGTAATTGAACTCGCCCGGCCAGCACACAACACGCGCGATGCCCTTGCCTTCGGATGCTGCAGCCACGCGCTCTGGCAGGGTTTCGTAATACGCAAACGTCTCCGGGGCTTCGCTGTTGTTCTCCACCAAGACGATCTCGTAATTGGTATACGTTGCCTTCTGAGCGATCGACATCACGCAGGCATCGAGCGTCTCAACGTGATCCTTAGTGGGAATCACAATGCTCACCAGCGGCGCAGACTCCGGCAGCGCATAACGCATGTGATAGACAAACGGCGTCTCGGCCTCCTCGACCGTTCCGCAAATGCCCAGCGCGTTAAAGTGGCGCTGAAGCGCAAGGCGCCCAGCTTCAATAGCATACGGCTTGCTATCGGCAGAACCGTCGGCGGTTGAACCGGGATGCACGCGCCAGTGATACAGTACGTGCGCAACATGTTCAAACCGCGCGCCCGCCGCAAGGCAGCGGAGCGTCAGGTCGTAATCTTGGGCGCCCGCGACGTCTTCCGGCGACATGCCAATGCGATCAATAAGCGCCTTCTGCACCATCAGGAAATGCGTCACGCAGTTATGGCTATAGAGCAGGTCGACGTTGAGCTTGGTCTTAAAGACCGGCTGGCCCCACTCCCCCGTTTTCTGGAACATGTCCTCGTCGCAGAACAGGACCTGGGGACGCTCGTCCTCGGCAGCCTTGTTCAGCGCGGCAACATAGTGGAACAACGCGTCCGGTTCCAGGATGTCGTCATGGTCCAAGAACGCGATGTAGTCGCCCGTCGCTTGCTCGATACCTGCGTTGGTGTTGACCACAATGCCGCCGTTGCCGGGAAGCTCGATGCGACGGATGCGCTCGTCGTTGGCACCTGCCGCAAGGGCGGCCACCGCATCCCATTCAGGCGAGGCATCCATAAGGAGCAGTTCCCAGTTGTCATAACTCTGGACTAGCACCGAGTCCAGCAGCTCGCGCAGGTATTCCCGATCAGTCTTGTAGCACGGCACCACAATACTCACGAGTGGTCTATAGGCAAAAGCCACCGAAGCGACACGCTGGCACGCTAAATCGCCCGGCTTTGCGCGATGTTGCTCAAACCAACGTCGATAAGCTGCGTCGTCTGCACGCGCGTCCTTCATGCGGTTCCAGCTGTCGTCGACAATGCCGTTGTACAGGCGACCATCCATGGCGCAAAAACCGCTCTGGATTAGGCCCGTGGGATCAGCCGCAATCGCGACAAAATCACGTATATCCTGGGGCATCTCAACGCTCAAATACGTTTTATTGACGCGGCAACCGTTGCGCTGCGGCACATCGATCTGCGATTCAAACACATGCACGGTGACATCGATGGCATTCATATGCGCATCGAAAATCTGGAGCTCAGGGGTGCACTTGGAGTCTCCCACCCACGTAACCTCATAGCGCCACACCGCGCCGGCGTCTGCCGGCAAATAGCGAATGGCATCGATCTCGTAGCGACCGCAGCATTCGCCACGCTGCGCATCGCGGATAAGCGCACACAGCGCAGGCTTTGCTTTGTAGTTAATCTTGGATTCCAGCTTGGCCACGCGGCTATCGAGGCGAATAGAGCCCAACCTTTGGCCACCGAATGCAAAAACGGCATCCATCGACGAGCCATCCAAAAACGGAAGTACCAAGACGGCGAGCTCGCGTTCGTAATCGGAAACGGAAGGGCAAAGCGCCAGCACACGGCCATGATCGACCGGGAGTACCAGCGACGGCACACAAGAGCCGCTCGTCGTCGCATGGGCAAACGCTTGAGAACCCTCCCGCTCAATAAGCGCGGTGACATCCTGACCGGCAAAACGAAGCAGCACAAACAGACGGCCCTGACTGCGGCAAAGCGCCAAACGCTTGATACTCATCTACACTTCTCGCTTTCCCAGGGCGTTCGCTGCCATGCGTTTGCAGGCACCCAGGCGCCCAAACCTCAAGACGTCGTAATCGAACATGAGCTTTTTACATGCACGGGCATTGGGGGCCTTGCTGGTAAGCGCCGCACGCACCATAGCAGCAACAGAAGGAGCGCATTGTGCGAGCGCAGCATCGCTGCCCACGGCAGAACCGGCAAGCGCCGTGGCAACGGCAGCAAACACCTTGCCGCAGTCCGAACCCAGCAACCTGAGCGCATCGTACAGCACCAGATCGCATAGGAAGTACGCCAGGTCATCGGCATACTGGACATCGAGACCGTCGCGCTGCCAGTCAGCCAGCACAGCGGAGTAAATCTTCACATGCTCCAGCAGACGCGTCTCGTCGTCATAGCGCATGGTGTCCATGAGCGAGCCCTTGCGCGCCACGCGGTAGTCATACAGCTTGTTCGAAATAAGCGCGGTCTTGCGCGAGCGACCGTACACGGCAAAATCGAAGACCTGGTCCTCGCCATACTTAACGGTTTCGTCGAACACGATCCCGTTGCCCAGCAAAAACTCACGCTTGCAAGCGGTGCGCCATGCAAAGGGGCGAGACGCTTCCTTAAACAGCAGGTCGGAGCCATAGCCTTCAAACGACACATCGCGCGGGCTCAGTACATAGTTAAGCCACGGATACCCCGCCTCCAGCGGATACGGATTCGCGCCAAAGGTCAAAACATCACAGCGCTCGCGCTCAAAGGCATCGACGATTACACGGCATGCATCGGGCGTAAACCGGTCGTCGGAATCCAAAAACGCGACGATAGGCGCCGTGGACGCAGCGATGCCGGCATTACGCGCACTCGACAGGCCCCCGTTTGGCTTATCGACCAGCGTAAAGCGCGCGTCCTTTTCGCAATACGCAGCCGCAATATCGCGCGAGCCGTCCGGCGAGCCATCGTTGACCAGCACGCCTTCCCAATCGGGCATGTCCTGCGCAAGCAGGGAGTCCAGGCACCAGGCCAGGCACTCCTCCACGTTATAGATGGGAACGACAACGGAAATCTTGGGGGTAGCCATAGTCACTCGCTCCTACTGTGCGGCCGGAACGTCATCGGGGTGCGGGTTGTCGCCGTGGGTGCGCTGATACGTCAGCACGCGCCAGACCAGCGGCAGGCCGCCGATCTTAAAATAATGCTTAAACGTATTGATCTTGCCCGGCTTCTTAAAGTCAAAGCGCGAATCGATATAGGCGCGGGGAGACTTGACCATCAGGCGCAAGTCGGTCTCGCCACGCGGATCGAACAGCGACAGGTCAAAGCGACCGGCATCCCAATCGGCCTTGAGCTCGGGAGATGCCTTCTTCCAAAACTGCTCACGCAGTTCATCGACCAGACGTTCATCATTCCAACGGTACGTATCGACCTTCATGCGCATTAAAATCCCCTGGAGCTGAGCCTTGAGCTCGGGGCGCTCTTCCAAAAAGCGCTGCATCTCGGCATATTCGTCGCAAACGAAAAACACCTTGTTGGGCGAATTAACGGAGCTCTTCTCGTTATCCTGACGATAGCACAAAATGGGGTCCGCAATAAACGCGGCACGTTCGGCACAAGCCCAAACCTTAAAGTTAAAGCCTGCGTCCTGATACGAGGCACCCGGCGTGGGAAGGAACCGAATCTGATTGTCGTTGAGGAACTCGCGCCGATAGATAGCCGACCAAATGGAAGGTTTGCGGTAGAAGATGCCCGGGCGGTCGACGGGGCGATACGCGGCGCCCGTCATATGCTCGTCGATAATCCCAAACAGTTCACGGCGCTCGCTGGGCGTGGACCAATACAGGTAAAAGTCGCCCTTTACCACATCGGCATGCTCAGCATCGGCCTTGGCGACCAACTTTTGGAGCGAATCCTCAAACATAAAGTCGTCGGACTCAAGGATGCCCACGTACTCGCCGCGCGCCATCTCCAGGCCGCGGTTCATCGAGTCGCCGTAGCCGCTGTTGGCCTTGTCGATCATCTTTACACGGGGGTCGCGCTCCATGTACTCGCGGATGATATCTGGCGAGCTATCGGTAGAACCGTCGTTGATACAGATGATCTCGATGTCTTTGAGCGTCTGCGCCACGGCGGAATCAAGGCACTCGCGCAGGTAGCGTTCGACATTGCAGATGGGGACAAGCAGCGAAACTTTAGGGGTATCAGAGTTCTGCAAGAGAACCTCCTGTTGAATAGCGTGTAACAGGGTTATTTTAGCAGCCGAGTTGCGGCGGGCGGCAGCGCTTGGAATTAGATAAAGCGCTCCAGGCAGGCTTTGAGACCGCGAGTCGAAAGATAGAACAGCGTGGCGTCTGCCATCGAAACGCCCGAGGTCGCCACAACGAGCTTGTGGGCAACACGGCGAACGGCGCCCTTAGCAGGCATATCCGTCCACTCCCTTCCCAAAAACGTCGTGAGATCCATATTGACGCGAACGGCTACACGGCGGTAGTCATTAGCGTCCAAGCGTGCCAAATCAAACACGATAAGGTCCAAGAACCAGGTGATCAGCTCGCCGGGGCACAGGTCCAAAAGACCGTAGGCCACCCAGTCCTCCAAGACCTCCTCGAGCATCCTCATGTGGGAGTAAAGCTTTTTGGCGCGAGCCTCGGCACTGTTGAACTCGTGCGTCGCCGATTCGCTCTCCATCACGTAGTGGTAGAACTTGTCCGGCATGACAACGGTCTTGCGGGCAAGCGCATAGGCCGCAAATTGAAATACGACATCCTCGCCCAAGGCCAAGCCGGGAGCAAAGCGAATGCCTTCGCGATTGAGCAGCTCGCGCGAAAAAGCCGCACGACAGGCATAGGGCTGCGCATTCGAATGGAACAGCAGTTGGGGATCACGGGCGCCGAAGGTACCGGCTTTGGGGCTCATGAGTTGCTGGACGCGTTTGGGGGCAGCATCGGCAGGTTCACAGACGCCGCCAAAAACGGCGGCCTCGGCATCTGCAGACTCCATGGCATGCAGCACGCGCTCGACCGTCTGGGCATCGATGTAATCGTCGGCATCCACAAAAAAGACGGTCTCGCCCTCGGCGGCATCGATACCGGCATTTCGAGCACACGAGACGCCAGCGTTTTCCTGGTCAATCACCAGTACGCGATCGTCGGCCTGCGCGATCTGACGCAACACGTTCAACGAATCATCAGTCGAACCGTCGTTGACACACACAACCTGAATCGAGCGCTCGGACTGGGCCAGCAGCGAATCGAGGCATCGCTGAATGGAGCGCGCAGAGTTGTAAACGGGGACGACAATGGTAGCTTTAGGGCACGAGGCCTCTCCCATGCCGACCTACCCCCTTAGCGATTCGATGAGGAAGGCGGCGACCACGCCTGGGCCTCCAACCGAGGCGTAATACTTAGCACGCCCCAAGGCACCATCCGTCGCAAAACTCGGATGCTCGTCAACCCAACCCTCAGGATCTTTGAGGATGGCAGCGAGATTCGCGCGCTTCCACGGCTTGAGGTCGTCAAGCGAAAACTCCCCCGCGTCCAAGGCCGCCTGAAATTCCTTAGCCATCTGAACCAGGAACTCCTTATAGAACTTAGGCGCCAGGCGCACGTAGTTCCACATATACGAATCGTACTTAATGAGCTGATTGAACTTGAGCATGCGCGCGACGTCATCACTTGCGTGGTCGCGGGCATAATCCTCTCGAATCCAACGCTCAATCTCGGCATACTCGGTATTGACGCAAAAGACCTTAGCCGAAGAATTGACCGAGGAATTCTCGTTGTCCTGGCGATACGACAACACGGCATCATGCAGGTAAATAGCCTTTTCGGCACACGCGATCACCTTAAAGGCAAATGACGTGTCCTGAAAGGATGCCCCCGGAGTCGGCAGGAACTTGATACCGTTGCGCTCAAGAAAATCACGACGGTACACGGCCGACCAAATCGACGGTTTTTGCTTAAAGAACTGCGTCGTATTGCTGGGATGCACCGGTTTGCCACAATCCCTTGCCTTAAACATCTCGTGCAGCGAACGGCGCTCCTCGGGCTTAGACCAGTAGAAATCAAAGTTCGCCTTCGCAAAGTCGGCATTATTGCTATCGGCGGCCGAGACAAGCTTTTCGAGTGCGTCGGGCGCCATAAAGTCATCGGACTCCAAGATGCCAACGTACTTGCCACGCGCCATCTCCAGACCGTGGTTCATCGAGTCGCCGTAGCCGCTGTTGGCCTTGTCGATCATCTTGACGCGCCCATCGCGCTCCATATACTCGCGGATAATCGCCGGCGAGTTGTCGGTCGACCCGTCGTTAATGCAGATGATCTCAATATCCTTGAGCGTCTGCGCCAGGGCGGAATCGAGACACTCGCGCAGGTAGCGCTGAACATTGTAAATGGGAATAAGCAGCGACAGAACAGGGCTGCCAGAGGCGTTAGTAGACAAATGTGCTCCTTAGGAAATACCTGTCGTTTCATGGTATCAAAGGGTCAGCGCGCCAGCGGGCGTTTATATAATCTATGGAGCCTCTTGCGGGCAAAGTAGCCGCACGTCATGCGGCGGGCCCGTGGCAGGTTCCTGCGTTTTATTCAAAGCTTGCCGCCAAGGTGCGCCGAGCCTTTACAATAGGACAGTCCCAAGGACGTATTCGATAGCTTCCGTGCAGCGCATGCGCGCCGCGCGTGAAAGGATATATTGCCCCATGCCTTCAACCCTTCCCGCTCCCATCGATAAGCTCGCCATCGTCGTCGTTACGTACAAGCGCCAGGAACTCCTGGCCAACTTGTTCGAATCTATGACCGAGCTCACGGCAACGCCCTGGCGCATCGTGATTGTCGATAACGAGAATTCGCGCGAGACCGAGGCCATGTGCACCGCATTCAACGAGCGCCTGGCCAACCTGTGGGGCATCGACACCGAGCAGCCCGACGCGCAGGGCGGCACCGACCGTGTCATCTACGCCCCGCAGCTCGAAAACGGCGGCGGTGCGGGCGGCTTCTCGGCCGGCACTAAATGCGCCTACGACCTAGGCGCCCAGTGGTTCTGGGTGATGGATGACGACGTGCTCGTCATCCCCGAAGGCATCGAGCGCTTGGCCAAGTGGACCGACCGCTACGATGTTATCCAGGGTTCGCGCTTGGACTTTGACGGCGGCGCCTTCTTTTGGCAGTACCAGCTCATCCTTTCGCTCGGCATTCCCAACCCCATCGCCAAGTGGGATCTGGGTCCCGAGGGCTACCGTTCCATGAACCAGCTGTGCTTTGAGGGCGGCATGTTCTCGCGACGCGTGGTCGACAAGATTGGCCTGCCCGATGCGCGCTTCTTTATCTACGGCGACGATGCCTGCTACGGTTACGTAGCCAGCCAGCACTTCCCCGCCGCCGTGGTCGCCGACGTGGTGCTCAAGCGCGCCCGCGCCGTCTCTAACTGGGACATCGCCGGTAAGCGCCAGCTCAACTCCACGAGCGACACCAACCGCTACTACATCATGCGCAACCGAGGCTTCCTCGCTCGCTATATGCAGATCTACGGTGACTACCACCCCATGCTGTTCCGTCTGGGCAATGCCGCGACCTTCTGCAAGGAGTTCATTCGTCTGGCAGCAGTCGACAAATGCTTTAAGACCGGCATTCCGGCGCTGCGCCGCGGCATGAAGGACGCCCGCAAGATCGTTAAGGATCCCAACTGGAAGCCCATGCCGCCCCTGAAGGACGCCGAGTAGTAAAGGGCTTTCGCCCGCCGCTACAGTCGTTGACACACCACGGACACACGCTGACCGTCAAAGCCAAAGCCCCAACGCATGCGCCCGACGGCGGGGCGCGGCACGCGGATATCATCGATGCCGTCGCGCTCTATGTCGAGCAGCGCCTGAACCGCCAACAGTTCCAGGCCCAGGGCATCGACGCCAGGGTCGTACAACATGTTGACCGTAATGAGCGGTCGCTCATCGAGCATGCCGAGCGTGTCGGCCACGTCAAACACCCGACCGGTGGGAATCACCTGGATATCCCAGCGATCCGAGACGCCACTTCGCTTGGAGCTGGGATTGCAATAGCCGGGCAGTCCAAAGCAGAGCCCCTGAAGCGCCAGATGATAGGCTGTCGGCATATCTGATTGGCCCACATCGATGCCCAGATCGCTGATAGCACAGCTCAAAGCTTGCTTTACAGTGTCCTCGTCTCCTCGACACAGCCCGTCATGGAACGAGTCGATAACTCCAACGTCCTCAACGGCGTACTCAAACCATTCCAGAATTACAAGACGGAGCGCCTGACGCACTTCGTTATTAGGCAGACGCAGGGAACGAAGGCACGCGCCGTTTTCCGAATGCCCCGTCATGTCCGTCGTAAGAAATCCAGACAGATACAGCGCTGTCCAGATATCTTCGGGCTTGGCGGCATCGGCCTCCTCGGCATGCACATGCACTGGCACCTCAATAAACCCATGCGCCTCAAGTAAATCGAACAATGCGGACAGGCGCATGAGATTCCAGTCGCCGACGCATGCGCTCAGACGGTCGGCGTAACCATACAGATCTGCCCGAACGGGCGCGACGCAACCGCGATGTGCGTAGTCCACCACGCGCTCCGGGCTCGAGCAATAAAAACCACCAAGCAGATAGCCCTCGAGCCACTCACGCGCGTCATCCAGACAGCCGTTGCGACCGATGCAATCCAACAGCACTTGGACTTCGTCGTCCGAAAAACCGAACCATCGATCACACCAACTCGACAACGCTGTCGCCGACCGATAGGAAACCCCACGTTGGGACAACGCAAACTCGGCATGACCGGGGCGTTCGCACATCAGACACGTCAATCGCAACGAGTCGCCGGCATCGGCAATGGTGTCGAACAACATTCGGCTGAGCGACTCTAGGGAATCCACGCTACCGTCGTCCTTAGCGTCCAAACGCTTTGGACATACCGCGTCGTAGTCGTCTATCAGAAGAACAACCTGCTCATCGAAAGCTGCCTGGAGCAGTTTAATAAGCACGCCAAGCGCCGCATCGATCTCCTTATCGCTGGCCACCCCACGCGCCGCCCTCTCGATAAGACGAACCTCACGTCTTGACAGATCAGGCGCGGCAAGCAGCGGCAGTAATCGGGCGCACTCGCGCACGACAGCCCCGCGAATTGCTGCCGCAGCACCAGCGCCATGCCTCGAAGCGGCAGCTGTAAAGTCGAGCATGATGACCGGATAACTCGCGTACTCATCACGATAGCGACCGCCGCCCGCCTGCCAAATCTGGGTACCAGCGAACAGGCTTCGATCCGGCAGCCGGCGATCAGGTCGTTCCAAATAGCACTTGAGCATCGATAAATTCATGCTCTTGCCAAAACCCTTGGGCCGACAGCAAAGCGCAACAGGTGCTTCACTGTCCAATATATCGGCAATAAACATAGTCTTATCGACGAGTAAACACCGATTGATTGCATCGGAAAAGTCGTGTGCATCAACCGGTAGAGCTGCGCTATCCGCATGATTGAGCAACCGTGCACCAAACGCATGAGTAAAACCACAATTCACCTGTTCAGACACCGTAAACTCTCCTTCTAACGCAGCACGATGCCCATTGTAGCGAGCGGGTAGAGCGCAACAATATCGACATGCAAACGTTTCGGGCAGCGGTAGCAACAGCCCCCCGAGGGGGCATAACAAATCGTTGCACAACAAAAAAAGGGGGGCCGATGCCGCCGCACCGGACCCCGTCCCAAACTCTTATAGAAAACGATCTGGAAGATTACTCCTCCAAGCCGTCCTCCCCAGAAGCCTTCTTCTGCTGATCGAGCTTATGCTTACCACTTACGATAGACGTAGCGCCCAGTGTGGCCAAGCTTGCACTGGCAAGGCTCGCCATCACAATCAGATCGCCCGTCTTGGGCATGTTGCCGCCCGAGGACTTGGTAGTTGTAGTCGTCGTGGTCGTGGTGGTCACCGTTTTGGAGTCATTTTGCTCTTGGACCTGGTTGTCAGCACCGCTCTTGTCGTCGTCTTCGGACTGTTTCTTTTCGCCCTCGGCCTTGCTCTTGTCCTTCTCCTCAGATTCAGACTTCTTATCCTCGTCCTTCTTCTGTTCGGACTTGTCGCTCTTCTCCTCAGAGCTAGAACCCTTATCGGATTCGGTCTTCTCGGAAGCCTTGTCCTTGGAGTCGCCCTTTGCGGCTTCGATCTTTTCCGTGGAAACCTGATCAGAGTTGCCCTTGTTCTGGGTCGAGCCGTTATTGACGCCAGCCATCAGCGAAGAGCCCAGCGTAGAACCAAGCTGCTCGGAGAAAGAAGGCTTCTTGTCCGGCGAAGCAACGGGAACGTCCGGCGCCTTATTCGAGTCATCCTTGGAAGCATCGGAACCAGGGTTTGCGTCAGAGCCGGAGCCGTTGTTAGAGCCGGTGCCAACGGACGAATCGATCGAGCCGGTGGATGGGTTAGAGGTGCCAGCGCCGGTCGAACCAGAAGCGTCGCTGTCCGTATTGCCGGCAGAGCTTGAAGACGAATCGCCCGCAGCAGAGCCGTTTGAATCGGAGCCGTTCGAGGTGGAGCCGTTGTTGGTAGTGCCATCAGCAGAGCCATCACCGTCAGCACCGGTCGAGGGCGCATCCATCCTGTCATCGTTGGCATCGTCGCTCGAGTCGTCATTCGAATCAGGCGTCGGCGAGGGCGCCGGCGTAGGTTCGGGCTGCACGGGCGTCGCAGCGGCAGCGGCCTCGTCCTCGGCGATATAAACCAAACAGTCCTTCAGCTCGTTGCGGTAGCGGTTCTTCCAGCCCTCATGATACTGGGGCTGGCTCGAATACTTGGTCGCCACGTTATTGACCACACTGTTGGAAAGCGCCGTCACAAACTCGCGATCAGTCATACTGTTAGAAAGGTTTGCCCAACGGAAGAAGTCCCTGCAACCACCGGTGCCGCACATGTTGGTGATGCTCCACACCATGCCCTTAACGCAATCGGCACGGCCCGAAATATCAATGCCCAGGCCGCTCTTGAGCCACGCCTCGGTCACCGCATAGTACGAGTTGTACGCATACGCATCCTGCAGAGCCGAGAACTCAACAGGGTCGGTGTTATAAGCACCTTGGAAAGCCTCCTGCGCAATACGGCCCAACTCGGTGAGCTGGCCGTTCTCGTACATGGCATTGCTCGTGTTGGAAATCTCGCTGCCGCGATCAATCGCATCCTTGAGCATGCTGTATTTTTCGGGGTTGTAGTTGTAGGCCTGCTTCATAAACGGAATGAGCGGCCATCGACGGTCGAACTGGTAATAACCCAGCGCGTTATAGCCGTCGCCATACGAAAAGCCCTGGTTATAGTTGCCATGGCTCTCGTACTTGGTAAAGTACTTCATCTCGGGGGTCACGTTAACAAACGAAACGCCCTGGACCGACCTCAGCACGCCCGAGAAGGACTGCTGGGTATAGAGACCCTTATCGATATCGGTCGCATCCGAGGCAACGCCCGGCGTGGGCTCCTCGGCAGCGGCGGGTGCCGGCACGGAAACGGCGCCAAACGAAAGCGCCAGCGTCAGGCCCGCGACAATAGCAGAATGCTTGCGCTGCATAAGATCCTCCCTGCATTGGTGTAGTTAAAGTGCAGTTTGCAAAGATAGAATTAAGTATTGCAGCTCACCCGTTGTTGCACAACAACCCCTCGGTAAACGGCAACAACCCTCCGCGAAATCTTAAGGAATTGCGCTAAACCTACAGCTTGATGTTGAAGTTGACTTCGGGGACGGCGGCCAGGTCGGCCAACGTCACGCCGTCGACGTACTTTTCGATCACGTCGTCCAGGCCGCGCCAGAACTTGACGGTTGAGCACAAATCGCTGCGGGTGCAGCTGTTGTCGATGCCGTCGCACGCCACGGGCGCCGTGCTGCCCTCGACAGCGCGCAGGATGTCGCCAGCACGCACCTCGGCGGGGTCCTTGGCCATCATGTAGCCACCGCCTTTGCCGCGCACGCTCTTAAGCAGGCCCGCCTTCATGAGCGGACGAACCAGCTGCTCCAAATACTTTTGCGAGATATGTTCACGGTCGGCAACCTCGCGCAAAGCAATCTTGCCCTCGGCGTCACCCAGCGCCGCGATATAGATCATTAACCGGAGGGCATAGCGGCCCTTAGAAGAAATGAGCATACCTACCCTCCCATCGCATCTGGAACAACATAACCAGGTTTGTTTGTCCCAAATCTTAAGTAAGTGGGACAAACACAACAGGTTATTTTGTCCCAGAATTTGAAAAGTCGAGTGGATTAGTCGGGTTTTCCCTTGACTAACGCCGAACCCATAGTAACTTTATTCCGAGAAGATTCCTAGGGTTTAGTACACCTATGAGTACACCATATACAGAGAGGGACAGCATGAGCGCAAATCCGCTGCTTTCCATCGAAGGTCTCACCGCCTCCGTGGACGAGAAGACCATCCTCCACAATGTCAACCTCAACGTCGCCGCCGGCGAGACCCACGTGCTGATGGGCCCCAACGGCGCCGGCAAGTCTACCCTCGGCCACCTGGTCATGGGCGACCCCGTCTACACGGTCAACGACGGCCGCATCGTCTTTGACGGCCAGGACATCACCGAGCTCACCACCGACAAGCGCTCGCGCGCCGGCCTGTTCCTGAGCTTCCAGGCCCCTGTCGAGATCCCCGGCGTGCCACTGTCGAGCTTTTTGCGCGCCAGTATCGCCGGCCGCCCCGGCCTGGAGATGAAGGGCAAGGAATTCCGTCGTCGCGTCAAGGAGCTCGCGGCCGAGCTTAACATGGATACCGCCTACCTCAACCGTGAGCTGGGCGTGGGCTTCTCGGGCGGCGAGAAAAAGAAGGTCGAGATGCTCCAGCTTCTGCTGCTGCAGCCCAAGCTCGCCATCTTGGACGAGACCGACTCCGGCCTGGACGTCGACGCCCTGTCCACCGTCAGCCACGGTATGGACGCCTACCGCAAGAGCTGCGACGGCTCCATGCTCATCATCACGCACAACACGCGCATCCTGGAGCACCTGGATGTCGACCGCGTCCACGTTATGGTCAAGGGCCACATCGTGCGCGAGGACGATGCCTCGCTGATCCCCTGGATCGACAAGAACGGCTTTGAGACCTTCGAGCGCGAGGCCGCCGAGCAGCGCGCCCAGGCCGAGGCCGCCGCTGCCGAGCAGCAGGCGTAAAGGGGCGACGCAATGACCAAGAACCGCACCGAGGTCGCGGACATCGACCGCAGCCTCTACGACTTCACCTACGGCGAGGAGGGATTCGAGCGCCTCGACGCCGGCATCACGCCCGACATCGTGCGCGAGATCAGCGCCAAGAAGGACGAGCCACAGTGGATGCTCGATCTGCGCTTAAAGTCCCTCGAGATCTTCAATCGTTTTCCCGACCCGACGTGGGGCCCCTCCATCGAGGGCCTGGACATGGACAACATCGTCACCTACGTCAAGCCCAACACCGACCAAAAGCACGACTGGGAGTCGGTGCCCGACGACATCAAGAACACCTTTGAGCGCCTGGGCATCCCCGAGGCCGAGCGCAGCTACCTGGCGGGCGTCGGCGCGCAGTACGACTCCGAGCTGGTCTACCACAACATGCAGGACACCGCGTCCAAGATGGGTATCGTCTATTCCGGCATCGAGGAGGCCCTGCACGACCCGCAGTGGGAGCCGCTCATCCACGAGAAGTTTATGACGCTCATCCCGCCCACCGACCACAAGTTTGCGGCCCTGCACGGCGCCGTATGGTCGGGCGGCTCGTTTGTCTACGTGCCCAAGGGCACCAAGTTGGACTTCCCGCTGCAGAGCTACTTCCGCCTTAACGCCAAGGGCGCCGGCCAGTTTGAGCACACGCTCATCATCGTCGAGGACGACGCCGACCTGCACTTCATCGAGGGTTGCTCCGCGCCCAAGTACAACGTTGCCAACCTCCACGCCGGCGCCGTCGAGCTCTTTGTGGGCAAGCGTGCGCACCTGCGCTACTCGACCATCGAGAACTGGTCCAAAAACATGTACAACCTCAACACCAAGCGTGCGCGCGTGGACGAGGATGGCGACATAGAGTGGATCAGTGGCTCCTTCGGCAGCCACGTGGGCTACCTCTACCCCATGAGTGTGCTCAACGGCCGCCGCGCCCGGTCGAGCTTTACCGGCATCACCTTTGCCGGCGCCGGGCAGAACCTCGATACCGGCTGTAAGGTCGTGCTCAACGCCCCCGAGACCTCGGCAACCGTCGAGACCAAGGGCATCTCCAAGAGCGGCGGCATTCAGACCTTCCGCAGCTCCATCGTGGCCACGCCCAAGGCCGAGGGTTCCAAGGCAACCGTGAGCTGCCAGTCGCTCATGCTCGACGACCAGAGCCGCTCCGACACCATCCCCGCCATGGGCATCCGCGCCAAGAACGTCGACATCGGCCACGAGGCCACCATCGGCCGCATCGGCGACGACAAGGTGTTCTACCTGATGAGCCGCGGCATCTCGGAGGAAGAGGCCCGCACCATGATCGTCAACGGCTTTGCCAACCCGGTCTCCAAGGAGCTGCCGCTGGAGTACGCCGTCGAGATGAACAACCTGATCAAGCTCGAGATGGAAGGAGCGATCGGATAATGAAACAGGAAACCAACACCGCTGCTACCACCCTTGAGCAGGTCAACGCGATGCCGGCTGCCACTTGGGGCTGGCTGAAGATGAATCAGACCAAGCTCGAGCTCTCTGACGAGCTTGCCGCCGCTCCCGCGGAGGCCGTTGAGGTCGAAGGCTTGGGCGAGCAGTTTATTGGCGTGACAGACGCGTTCGACGCCGCCATGGACGCCATGGCCGAGCGCTTCCCCGAGCGCCGCTCCTCCGCCCCCGGTGATGCCGCCGACCGCGCCCGCATCACGCCCGAGACCGAGCTCGACGTGCCCGCCACCTCCGTCTACCAGGCCGGCGCCATCAAGCTCGAGGAGGAGCTCTCCCCTGCTGAAGCCTTCGAAACCGGCATGGGCGAGGCTGCCTACGCCTACTTGGCCGAGCACGCTACCAAGCGCATCGTCATCGATGTGCCCGCATACCAGCACGCCACGGTTACCGTGCGTGTGAGCGGTGTCGATGCCGCCGCGGCCATCGCCGCCATCGACGTCGTCGCTCGCCCGCAGGCAACGCTCGACCTGCATATTGCCCTAGACTCTCCTGTTACCGGCGAGGGTGTCGTGGGCTCCGTGCTACGCGTGTGCGCCCACGAGTACGCCACCGTCAACGTGACCTGCACGCAGACACTCGACGACAGCTGGATCGCACTCGACGACACCGGCCTGTTCCTGGACGAGGGCGCGCGCGTCAACGTGCAGCACACCGTCCTGGGTGCCGGCGCCAGCGCCACCGGCCTTGCCGGCGACCTGCTGGGCGACACCGCCAAGGTGACCATCGATACCGATTACCTGGGCGCCCGCGAGCAGGTGCGCGACTTTAACTACGAGCTGCGCCACCGCGGTCGCAAGACCGAGTGCGAGATCGACGCCAACGGCGTGCTGACCGGCACGTCCAAGAAGGTCTACCGTGGCACCATCGACCTCGTGCACGGCTGCAAGGGTGCAACCGGCACCGAACGCGAGACGGTGCTTTTGGCCAACAAGGGCGTCGACAACAAGACCGTTCCCGTCATTCTCTGTGACGAGGACGACGTCGCCGGCAACCACGGCGCCACCATCGGTCACGTCCGCGACGAACAGCTGTTCTACCTCGCCTGCCGTGGCCTTGACCAAAACGCCGCCGAGGACCTGTTCATCCGCGCCAAGCTGGAGGACGCCGCGCTTTCCGCCACCGACGAGCGCACCCGCGCCGCCGTCGTCCGCCTAGGCAACAACCTGATCGACAACTTTGAAGAGGAGCTCGCATGATCGACACCGAGCACGTTAAATGCGATACCTGTACTGCCCCCGAGCCCATGGAGCTCGACGCCAGCGACGAGGCTTCGCGCTGCTGGCCCACCGTGGACATCGAGACCAACCCCTACAAGGGCCAGTTCCCGCTGTTCCAGCAGCACCCCGAGATCGCCTTCCTCGATAGCGCCGCCACCGCGCAGCGCCCTGCCTGTGTGCTCGACGCCGAACGCGACTTCTACCAGCGCATGAACGCCAACCCCCTGCGCGGCCTGTACTCGCTGTCCGTCGAGGCCACCGACGCCATCGCGAAGGTCCGCCAGCAGATCGCTGACCTCATCGGCGCCTCACAGGCCAACGAGGTCGTCTTCACCCGCAACACGAGCGAGTCGCTCAACCTGGTCGCTAAGAGCTTTGCGCCCACAGTGCTCGAACCGGGCGACGAGGTCGTCATCACCATTATGGAGCACCACTCCAACCTGATTCCGTGGCAGCAGGTCTGCCGCGAAACCGGCGCCAAGCTCGTCTACCTCTACCCCACCAAGACCGGCCAGCTCACCACCGAGGAGGTTCTTGCCAAGGTGGGTCCCAAGACCAAGATCCTAGCCGTGGGACAGGTCTCCAACGTGCTGGGCGTCGAGAACCCGGTCAAGAACCTCGGCAAACTCGTGCACAAGTACGGCGGCTACCTGGTCGTCGACGGCGCGCAGTCGCTGCCGCACATGCCGGTCGATGTGGCCGACCTGGGCGCCGACTTCTTTGCCTTTAGTGCGCACAAGGCCATGGGCCCCATGGGCATCGGCGTGCTGTGGGGCAAGATGGACCTGCTCAACGCCATGCCGCCCATGCTTACCGGCGGTGAGATGATCGACTCGGTTACTGAGCAGGACGCCGTCTGGGCTCCCGTCCCCGAGAAGTTCGAGGCCGGCACGCAGGACGCCGCCGGCATCTTCGCCACAGGCGCCGCCCTCGACTACCTCGTCAACACGGTGGGCTACGAAAACATCCAGGCACGCGAGCAGGCACTCGTCCACTACCTGATGGGCGAGCTCATGCAGCTCGACTTTGTCCAGATCATCGGCTCAATCTATTGGGATAACCACCACGGTGTCGTGAGCTTTAATGTCAAGGGCATCCACCCGCACGATGTCGCGAGCATCATGGACATGGACGGCGTCTGCATCCGCGCCGGTCACCACTGCGCGCAGCCGCTGCTCACCTGGCTGGGCGTCGAGAACCTTGCCTGCTGCCGCGCCAGCGTGGCCTTCTACAACGACAAGGCCGACATCGACAAGTTCATCGCCGGCCTGCATCACGTTTGGAGCACATTCAATGGGTAATCTGTACACCTCCACCACATTTATGGAGCACAACTCGCACCCCGACTATAAGTACGAGATGGATGCTCCCACGCACGAGCACGACGGCATCAACCCCAGCTGCGGAGACGAGCTCACCTTGCAGCTGCGTGTCGAGAACGGCGTGATCGAGGAGGCCTCCTTTACCGGCCACGGCTGCGCCATCAGTCAGGCCAGCGCCGACATCATGGCCGACCTCATCACCGGCGAGACGGTCGAGGAAGCGCGTCGCTTGGCAGGGCTCTTCCTCGCCATGATCCGCGGCGAACAGCTCTCCGAGGAGGACCTGGAAGATCTGGACGAGGCCGCCCAGCTCCAGGACATCTCGCACATGCCCGCCCGCGTCAAATGCGCCGAGCTCGCCTGGCGCACCCTCGACGGCATGCTCGAGGGGCAAGCAAACCAGTAGCGTATGCCCCGAATCCAA
Source organism: uncultured Collinsella sp. (assembly GCA_958415625.1). Taxonomy (GTDB): domain Bacteria; phylum Actinomycetota; class Coriobacteriia; order Coriobacteriales; family Coriobacteriaceae; genus Collinsella. The sequence continues at coordinate 17,965 of CATYZI010000018.1, forward strand.
GGTTTTTGATTGCCGAGCCGCCCGATACGGGCGGCTCTGTTTTTTCTAATGAGCGCGAACGCACAAAGTCCGCGCGTCCGGCACCCCGTCTGTCATTTACCACACAGCCAGACGCGAACACGGGCGTTTTCCACAGCACCAAAGGCCTGCGGCAGGGCCACGAGCACGCCTAGCATCGTCCCATGCCCCATCCAGCTGGGCTCCGATTCGCTTCGCGCCTGCTGCAGACGGGTCCCATAGGGAGCGGCGTGCATTTTTGCGAATATTCAGCACGCCAAGCTGTGTGTATACGCATCGAAAGCATTAATCAACGTCTCCAGGCGCATATATAGTGCGTTTTAGAACAAGCATCGTGGTCTCAGGGGCGCAAACATGAGCTTCGGGAGCGCATCGGCAGGCATAAATAGCTTCGGGGCCCGTATGTTGCAAAATTGCGACGGTAGTGGCAGTACCGCGATGCTGAAAACTCCATTTTTTGCACGGCGCAGATGGGGGTAGGCACGGGCAAACCCGGACTGAGCCCTTATTTTATGCAAGATGGCGATTGTTCTATGCATATTAAGAAGTGCAGTTGCCGCACCAAGCTTTTGAACGCTTGTTGCGGCGTATGGACGACCCCATCTGCGGCGCACAGGCGACCCTACATCACGTTTCCGCCAGTCCGCATCGCCGTCCGCGCGCGGGCACGCACAATACGAGAGACGGTACTTTTGCCAATCCCGGTATAGCGCTCAATCTGGCGCACCGTGAAACCGGCATCGTGCAATCCAAAAATAACGGTATCGCGCTGCGCCGGCGGTGCGGCTTTAACCCCGCGAAGCGGAACCCCGAGTTCCTTAGCCATCTTGCCGGCAAAGGCGTGGCGTTCCCACTCCGTCTCTTTCATATCGCCCAGCGCTGGCTCGCCGCCGTCGGGCGTCGAAAGTGAATAGGCAATAAAGCCCTCGGCAGAACCAAAGAGCTCAAGCACGCAAGAAGGATCAGAAAATCCCCTCGCGACATCAGCCGCGTCACCGTCGTAAGCGCGCAAATGCTCCGCAAAGCTGCTCCAGGGATAACGCTCGATTAGGCCAACGCCCGCCTCCTGTGGATCGGCGTGTACGGAGCGAATAGCCTCCATCACCTGCCAGTCGGTATCGAGCGAGCGCCGGTCAAAACGGTTCTGGAACAGATGACCTGTGCGCCCCGTGCGTTTATTGAACCGCCGCGCGTACGTCAAAAGCAGCCGGTGCATCGCCGCGCTCATCGCGTCCTCGTAATCTGCCAGCACCAGATGCACGTGATTGCCCATAAGACACCAAGCGATAACCGTGACGCCTGCCTCCCGGCAGCAGTCGCGCATCAACTCCAAAAACTCCCACCGGTCTTCATCGCCCTCAAAGATGAGCTGCTTGCCCGTACCGCGGGCACAGACATGGTAAAAGCCGGTAACCGTTCTCCAAACGCGCTGCATGGCGCTCCCTTCGCCGGGATCTGCTTGCCATCCAATACAGCACGATTGAAGCGTGCCATCAAAACATCCACGCAAAACAATAGACTCGCGCGGCCAAAGGCAGTAAATAGGCGGCGAACGGCACCGTTGCAACAGGTCAGCCCCTGCAACGCTTACAAGAGCTGACCAAAAGCTTGCCCAAGACGAACCCCCTCTACGGAAGTTCGCGACCACAGAACATAGAGTTAAACCGTTTCAATTTAAACTTCCGGACTTCTCGCTACGAAAACTGAGCCGTTCGCCGAATATTCCGTGCATTTCGCGGTATTATAGGGGCTGCATGTCATGTCCCTTTCGAAGGGTCGCCCGGCAATCGCCAGCCACGACCCCCAGACGGGACGCCAACACGATAGAGAGGAGAGGCATGCAGTACTCACAGGAAGTGGAGAACATGTGCCCCGTTGCCAAGGGTGCATACCACGGCCCCGCACCCATCCCCGAGGAGGGCAAGTGGGTCCAGGCTAAGGAGATTTCCGACATCTCCGGTCTTACGCACGGTGTGGGTTGGTGCGCACCTCAGCAGGGCGCCTGCAAGCTCACGCTGAACGTCAAGGACGGCATCATCGAGGAGGCCCTCGTTGAGACCATCGGCTGCTCGGGCATGACCCACTCTGCCGCCATGGCTTCCGAGATCCTTCCCGGTAAGACCATCCTCGAGGCCCTCAACACCGACCTCGTCTGCGACGCCATCAACGTTGCTATGCGCGAGATCTTCCTGCAGATCGTTTACGGCCGCAGCCAGACCGCGTTCTCCGAGGGCGGCCTGCCCGTGGGCGCCTCCCTCGACGACCTCGGCAAGGGCCTTCGCTCTCAGGTCGGCACCATGTTCGGCACCAAGGCCAAGGGCGCTCGTTACCTCGAGCTCGCTCAGGGCTACGTCACCCGCATGGCTCTCAACGACAAGAACGAGATCATCGCATTCGAGTTCCTGAACCTCGGCAAGTTCACCGACGCCGTCAAGGCCGGCAAGACCCCCGAGGAGGCCATCGCTGGCGCTATGGGCCACTATGGTCAGTGGGAGAACGCTGCCAAGTACATCGACCCGCGCACCGACGAGGAGACTCACTCCGTCGCCAGCGTGTTCCCGGTTCACGAGTAGAAAGGGAGGGAAATAACTATGACTGTTACGTTCGAAGGTTACGAGCGCCGCGCTGACAAGATCAACAAGTGCCTCGCCGACAACGGCATCGCCTCCCTCGAGGAAGCTCTGCAGATCTGCACCGACAAGGGCTTCAACCCGCGTGAGATCGTCAACAACACCCAGTCCATCGCCTTCCAGAACGCCGAGTGGGCCTACACCCTCGGTTGCGCTCTCGCTGTCAAGCGTGGCGCCAAGACCGCTTCTGAGGCTGCCGCCATCATCGGCGAGGGCATCCAGGCCTTCACCGTTCCCGGCTCCGTCGCCGAGGACCGCAAGGTCGGTCTGGGCCACGGCAACCTGGGCGCTATGCTGCTCTCCGACGACACCGAGTGCTTCGCCTTCCTGGCTGGCCACGAGTCCTTCGCTGCCGCTGAGGGCGCTATCGGCCTGGCTCTGAACGCCAACAAGGCTCGCAAGAAGCCGCTGCGCGTTATCCTCAACGGTCTGGGCAAGGACGCCGCTCAGATTATCGCCCGCATCAACGGCTTCACCTACGTGAAGACCCAGTTCGACTACTACACGGGCGAGCTCAAGGTCGTCGAGACCATCCCCTACTCCGATGGTCCCCGCGCTGCCGTTAACTGCTACGGCTCCGACGACGTCCGCGAGGGCGTTGCCATCATGTGGCACGAGAACGTCGACATCTCGATCACCGGTAACTCCACCAACCCCACGCGCTTCCAGCACCCCGTCGCTGGCACCTACAAGAAGGAGCGCCTCGAGGCTGGCAAGAAGTACTTCTCCGTCGCTTCTGGTGGCGGCACTGGCCGTACCCTGCACCCGGACAACATGGGCGCCGGCCCTGCCTCTTACGGCATGACCGACACCATGGGCCGCATGCACTCCGACGCCCAGTTCGCCGGTTCTTCCTCCGTGCCTGCGCACGTCGACATGATGGGTCTCATCGGCATGGGCAATAACCCCATGGTCGGTGCCACCGTCGCCTGCGCTGTCGCCGTCGAGGAGGCCCTCAAGGCCTAGTCGCGCCCGCGCGATGCTCACATAGTTGAGCTTTGGAGCCGCTACCTTTCGGGGTAGCGGCTCTTTTTGTTTACGCTGTCGCAGGGCAGCTAATGCCGATATATCAGTTGGGGCGAAATACGAGATGTGATGAGACGGAGCGTCAGAACGTCCATGACGCCCACCTGCCATATTTGCCCTTTACCGATTTGCCGAGTCTTTGCGGCCCCATTGCCGATCACCCATGCGACAATGCGCCGGACGAGAAAGGAATCCGATGGAATCGACTGATGTACTGGTAATTGGATCTGGCATTGCGGGCCTTTGCGCCGCCATCGAAGCGGCACGCACGGGCGCAACCGTCGCTGTGGCAAGCGCCGGCAAGACTATGAGTGGATCGAGCTTCTTCCCCGGAACCTGGGGCCTGGGGCTTATCGGACCCGTTAACGAAGACGACGAACAAGACCTCATCGATACCATCCAGACCGTTGGTGGCGGCGTCGCCGACCCCGAGCTTGTCCAGACGTTTGTCCACGGCATTCCCCAGGCAATTGAATGGCTCGAGCAAGACCTGGGCGTTGAGCTCCAGCGTCCGCAAAGCGCCGAGAGCGCCCAGCAAAAGCAGTTTATCCCCTGCTTTGACCACAAGACGCGCATGTGGCGCGGCCTCACCCGCAAACCCCTTGAGGACGCTCTGACAGCCCGGATCGAGTCGCTCGGCATTCGCCTGCTCCCCCGCCATGAGCTTATCGACCTTGTTGAGGACACGAACGGCAGAATAACCGGAACCGTGCTCTACGACCTCACCGAAAATCGAATCGTGCCCTTTGCCGCCAAGGCCACGATCATCGCAGCCGGTGGCACAAGCGGCCTGTTCGAGCGCAGCCTTACGTCGGCTGATGTGCTCAGCTCCTCGCAGGCCATCGCGCTGGCGCACGGCGCAGCACTTACTAATATAGAGTTCATGCAGATGATGCCCGGCTTCATCGAGCCCAAGCGCAACCTGGTCTTCAACGAGAAAACCTGGCGCTACGTACATGTAGACCAGCCGGTAGATATTGCCGACGACAAGCTGGACGACCTGCTCGAGCAGCGCTCTGGATATGGTCCCTTCACGTCACGCTTGGCCTCCCGCGCTATCGATCTCGTCATCGATCAGACAAGTGTCGAAGGCCTGGCACTCCACTACGACTTCCCTCGCGAGGATGTCCCAGAGTTTGTGCAGACCTTTGCCACCTGGCTGCAAGACGAGCACGGCATCGCCCCGACTGACGAGATGCGCGTTGCGATGTATGCCCACGCCGCTAACGGCGGCATCAAGATCGACATGACCGCGTACACGGGCATTGAGGGCCTCTTCGCCTGCGGTGAGGCAACAGGCGGCATGCACGGCGCCGACCGCATCGGCGGCTTGTCAAGCGCCAACGGCATCGTGTTTGGGCGCATCGCGGGCGCATCGGCAGCCCAAGCAGCGCTGGACGCTCCCGAGGCGGCCGCTCCGATGGATATCGCCCTCCCTCAGTATGGCATTGCCACAACAGATGCCGAACGCCTGACACACAGCCTTAAGCACACGATGAGTACCTATTGCATGATCAACAGGACCGAAGCAGGTCTATCCAAGGCCCTGCAACAGCTTGAAAGCCTGAAAGACGAGGCAACGGCGCTGAGCAAGCCGCATGCCAAAGACAGCGAGATCGCAGCCCTCGCCCGCCTGCAATCGCAGAATCAGCTGGCAACGGAGATGGTCAAAGCCATGCGCAAGCGGACCGAAAGCCTGGGTTCGCACTATCGATCGAATTAAACTGGACACCTATCTAGAGCAGAGCACAACTAATCGATATCTATGGGCCCCGTGACCTCGAAGTGGCACGGGGCCCATTCGTGTCCGCACGGCAGCGTATCCTTATTCTGAGTACAGAGCGGGCAAAGCGCGCATAGACAATAGATCAGCGAGGAGGAGATATGGACAGTAGTGATATCGAGAAGTAGCGTGTCGAACTTGATAGCTACGCCAATGTGGAAGACGGCGTTGAGTATTGACTCGCACGCGATTTAATGGAACCCATGGGATACACTCGATGGGAGAACTTCGCCGAAGTTGTTAAGAGGGCAAAAGTCTCGTGCGAAACAAACAAAACTCCAGTTGATTCCCATTTTCGTGACACCACGAAAATGATAACTGCCGGTGTCGCCGCTCGCGCGGTTAAAGACTACAAGCTTACGCGCTATGCATGCTATTAATCGCCCAAAACGGAGATTCAAACAAGCCAGAGATCGCGCTCGCCCAGGCATACTTTGCCGTGCAGACGCGCCGCCAAGAGCTCATAGAGCAGCGCTTCGCAGAGATTCAGCGCTTACAGGCGCGCCACTCGCTATCCGATTCAGAGAAACAGCTCTCGGGTATTGCGTTCAAACGCGGCGTGGACTCCAAAGGATTCGCGATCATCAAGTCGAAGGGCGACGAAGCGTTATTCGGCGGCAGAAGCACGGCGGAAATGAAACAACAGCTCGGCGTATCCAAGAGCTCGGCATTGGCGGACAGGCTAGCCGATGTTCTCATCAAAGCAAAGGACCTTACGAACTCGATGACGGCCTTCAACGCCGAGGAACACGACCTGTACGGTCTGGACCAGATCAAGCAAGAGCACGTCGAGAACAACACAAGCGTGCGTGGCAGCCTCATCGACCGCGGAATTGTACCCGAGAACCTACCGCCTGCCGAAGATACAAAGAAGCTCGAACGTCGCGTGAAAGCAGACGAGAAAAAGCTCAAGGAGGGTACAGACGGATTCACCGACCCCCAGGGCAGGCTCGACTTGTAAAGCGTCTGTGCCCTTACGGGTTCGGCCCCATGCGAGGTTAATAAAAAAGACGGCCAACCGAAGTTGACCGTCTTAACAATCTTTGGTGGGCCGTCAGGGGGTCGAACCCTGGACCTTGGGATTAAGAGTCCCCTGCTCTACCAACTGAGCTAACGACCCAAAGCTAAAGTCCGTTGTGGCGGACTTTAGAGGAGATATCGTGTGGTGGGCCGTCAGGGGGTCGAACCCTGGACCTTGGGATTAAGAGTCCCCTGCTCTACCAACTGAGCTAACGACCCGATATCAACACGAAGCAAGAACTGGGGTGGGTAAAGGGACTCGAACCCTCGACCTACGGGACCACAACCCGTCGCTCTAGCCAACTGAGCTACACCCACCGTGTCCTGTGCGCTTCGCGCTCGACTATTATTGCAAGGAACGCCACGCGATGCAAGCCCCAATTTTCAAGAATTTTGAAAAGAGTTTTTCGAGACCATTTCGAGCAATTCCCACCGGTTTCATAGGAGTAAACTTGCCCCACTGCAAATGCTCGAAAGGACAAGCATGAAAGAACTCTCCAACCGTACGGCAACGTTTACCGATTCGGTCATCCGCCGCATGACGCGCATCTCCAATAAGTATGGCGCCGTCAACCTGTCGCAGGGCTTCCCCGACTTCGATCCCCCGGCGCAGCTGCTCAACAGCCTGAGCGCCATCGCCAGCGACCCCAAGCCGCTCTATCACCAGTACTCCATCACCTGGGGCTCCCAGGCCATGCGTGAGGCGCTTGCCGCCAAGGAGGAGCACTTTATGGGCATGCCGATCAACCCCAACGAGAACATCGTGGTCACCTGCGGCTCCACCGAGGCCATGATGGCCGCCATGATGACGGTCACAAACCCCGGCGACAAGGTCGTCATCTTCTCGCCATTCTACGAGAACTACGGCGCCGACACGATCCTCTCGGGTGCCGAGCCCATCTACGTGCCGCTTAACCCACCTGCGTTCGACTTTGACCGCGAGACACTCGAGGCGGCCTTCCGCGACAACGATCCCAAGGCCATCGTCCTGTGCAACCCTTCCAACCCCTGCGGCAAGGTCTTTACGCGCGAGGAGCTCACCTTTATCGCCGACCTCTGCAAAAAGTACGACGCCTACTGCATTACCGACGAGGTATACGAGCACATCGTCTACGCGCCCCACGAGCACGTCTATATGGCCACGCTGCCCGGCATGTTCGATCGAACCATCAGCTGCAGCTCGCTGTCCAAGACCTACTCCATCACCGGCTGGCGCCTAGGCTACACCATCGCTCCCGCCGAAATCACCGAGCGCATCAAAAAGGTCCACGACTTCCTCACCGTAGGCGCCGCCGCTCCCCTGCAAGAGGCCGTCGTCACCGCCCTCAACTTCGACGACAGTTATTACCAGGAGGTCCTCGACCTCTACACCGCCAAGCGCGACCTATTCTGTCAGGGACTCGACAGCATCGGCCTCACGCACAACGTGCCGCAGGGCGCCTACTACGTGATGATGGACATCTCTGAGTTTTGCTATGACAGCGACCTCGACTTCTGCGAGGACCTAGCCTCAAAGGTGGGCGTGGGCGCCGTGCCCGGCTCGAGCTTCTTCCGCGAGCCTGTCAACCATCTGGTCCGTTTCCACTTTGCCAAGCGAGACGAAACGCTCAACGCAGCACTCGAGAACCTCAAGTCCCTGCGAGATAAAATCAAGCCGCGCGGGTAGAGACGGCCCAACAACTAAAAGCACCAAAGAAACCTCGCATCGTCCGTTAGGCTGCAAGGTTTCTTTTTATAGCGCTTTCTTAGTTTTTTAGGGCGCTATACTTTAGAGGTGAAGTAACTCGCCCAATAGAGAGGGACGCTATGGCAGAGCAGCAGCTTATCGGAGCGCTCGAGGCCGGCGGCACCAAGATGGTCTGCGCCACGGGCTATGCAGACGGTACGGTCCTGGAGCGCGAGCAGATTGCGACCACGACCCCGCAGGAGACCGTTGAGGCCGTCAACGCATGGTTTGCCGACAAGGGCATCGCCGCGCTGGGCATTGGCGCCTTTGGCCCCACGGCAGTCAACCCTGCCTCGCCCCAATACGGCAAGATCCTGGAGACGCCCAAAACGGCATGGCGCTACTTTGATCTGCTGGGCACCATTCAAAACGAGCTCAATATTCCCTGTGGCTACGACACCGACGTCAACGTCGCCTGCTTGGGCGAGGTCACCTTCGGTTGCGCCCAGGGCCTCACCGACGTGGTCTACCTGACCATCGGCACCGGCGTGGGCGCCGGCGTGCTCTCGGGCGGCCAGCTCGTGCACGGTATGATGCATCCCGAAGCCGGCCATATCCTGGTCACGCGCGATCCGCGCGACACCATCGGCGAGCATAGCGCCTGCCCCTTCCACGACAACTGCCTCGAGGGCCTCATCGCCGGCCCCGGCGTTAAAAAGCGCTGGAATGGCAAGAGCGCCGGAGACATGGCCGAAGATCCGGAGGCCATGGACCTGCTCGCAGGCTACCTGGCACAGGCGCTCATGACCTACACGCTGTGCTACGCGCCGCAAAAGATCATCATCGGCGGCGGCGTGGCCGACCACACCCCCATCGTGCCGCTCGCACGCAAAAAGTGCGCCGAGATGCTCAACGGCTATATCGTCACGCCCGAGGTCAACGACATCGAAACCTACATTGTCAATAACAGCCTTGAGGGCAAGCAGGGCATCATGGGTTGTCTGGCCCTTGGCGCCCAGGCGCTCCAGTAGCAGACGCACCCACAGGACGTGGCGCGCCCGGCAAATCCGACCTACGGAACGACGCCACCACGCCTCATATAAGCTCTCAAATAAAATAGGCCGCCTAGGACCAAACAATACGTCCTAGGCGGCTTTTTTGGCGCACATCAGCGACCGTAAGAGATATCGGAGCACAACACCCGTTGCCGCTCCACAGCAGTCGATCATCACATCGGTGATCATGCCGGCACGTCCCGGCACAAAGAGCTGAATCGTCTCGTCGATCGAGGGAATCAGCAGCAGGAACACCGCCGTGGGCAGCAGCACGTCAAAGGTGCGCCGCCCCTCATAATCAAAGACATGCGTTGCCAGGATGCCGAGCACCGTATACTCGGTAAAATGCGCGCACTTGCGAACAACAAAGTTGGTCACCCATGCATATGGAAGTCCCACGCCGTGCAGGAAACCGCGGATAGCTTCCATGACCGTTAGGCTCAGCGAGCCCGACCCCGAGCCGGGAACCAGCGAATTGCCCCAGATCAAGAGCGCCATCAGGCAGGTCACGACCGCCCATTTTCGATTGATCTTAACCATGCAGAAGTTATGCCTCCGCGCGGAGCGGCGCGAAGCTGGCGGTACCGCCCTCGATAACGCTCAGATAGGCACGGCCCGTACGCTTGGCGGTAGAGGACTGCAGGCGCTCGATCTCTTCCTCGAGGATCTGATTGACGCGCTCGTGACGACGATTTTCCATAATGCCGGCGGCAATAGCCTCGGCCCGCTCGATGCCCTCGCGCGAGATACGGGCGGTATCCTCGGGGAACACAACACTGTGACGGCCGACATAGGCGGGGGCAGCAGGTTGAGGGGCAGCGACGGGAGCGGGGGCTGCAACAGGAGCAGGCTCGTCGATCTCGTCCAGAATCGCGGTGGCGGCGGCCCACATGTCCTCGTGGCCCGAGTAATCAGCCATGGGGACATCAACCTCGAGCGAGGCATCCGGAAGGTCGCCGGTGTCGATGCGATCTTGGGCATCAATCGATGCGGTGATGGCTGCAGGCTCATCGAGGTCATCGAGATCGATGTCCGCGACACCGGAGATGATAGGCATGCTGGCGAGGTTTGCGTTGTACGGCGCAGCCTCAGCCGCCTGCTGCTGGGCAGGAGCGCCCCAAAGCGAGCTTTCGGCGGCGCGACGGGCGGCAACGGCCTCCTCGTCCGCGGTCATGGCTTCATCAACGTACGAATTATCGGCAGAAGCGTTCGCGTCCGCCGAGGTAGCGCTGTAGGCGTTATTGACTGCCGCGTTGGCAACGAGTGCCACGAAAGCCGCCGTGCTGCCCGCAGGGGCGGCCTGGGAGCCCGACACGGCGCGTGCCGCGGCGGCGATATCATCGCGATTGAAGGAGCCGGTCTGCCCGCCGTTGGTGAGCTCGTCGATGGCGACTTGATAGACGTCGCGCGAGCGTGCAGGGTCGCAGCTAACCGGCGAATCGTCGTCGAGCATGCTGTCGATCATGGACCAAGCCTCGGCCTCGTCCATAGCATCTGCGGCTCGAGCGATGGTAGGGACACCATCATCGGCATGACGGCGCTGGAACGCACCAGTCAGGCCGGAAAGGAATGCCGAGGTAGACTGCTCCAACTGAGCCTGAGAAGCAGAAGCCGCAGCGTACGGAATCGCATCCTGCTGCTGAGCTGGAATCGAGGCGGTCTTGAACTCGCTTTGATGCTGATTGAGATTGGCGGCACCGCCCATGGCATCGGGCTGGAACAGACGCTCTTCACGCTGCGCACGATACTCGGAGATACCCAGCGAGGCGGCATAGATACCCACGCCCGCCACCGCGCCCACGGCGAAGGGAACTGCACCCGCCACGACCGTCTCGTTCACCGACGAAAACGGCAGCGTCGCGGCATACATAACCACGGGAGCGGCAAGGCCGATCCCGCACGAAAGTCCGGCAAGGACTGCTCGTTGTGTTGCATCAGAAGAAGCCATGAGCTCTCCCCATCTTCCAGCACCCAAATCGCATCATTCAGTTGGCTGCGCGAGAGAAGATGAAGCGGGGCTATGCCCCAAAGCAACGGTATATGGTTCGTTTCATCTGCGTTTTCCGTCGCGAAGCTTAAAAGCTATTATGCGAAACCGCCCTGCCGATTGCAAGCGGCGATGCCGGATTGTGGCTCGAAAACCGCTGCTTGTCGGTCATAAGGTCAAAAAATGTTGCCGAGTGGCACCATAAAGAAAGGGCCGGGATATAAAACCCCGGCCCTATTGCCCATTCTTATGGCAGCTTTGCGCGCAGTTATGGTCTAAAACGTCTGCTCGTAGTCGCTGTGTTTTTTGGCCGAACGCACCAGGAACTCCTGGTTGGTGTTGGTGCCCTTAAGACCCTTGATAAACGATGCGGCTGCGCGCTCGGTGTTGTTCATGCCGGCAAGAATGCGACGCAGGCCAAAGACAAACGGACGCATCTGCTCGTCGACCAACAGGTCCTCGTTACGCGTACCGGAGGCAACGGGGTCGATAGCCGGGAAGATGCGGCGGTCGGCCAGGTCGCGGTCGAGCTTAAGCTCCATGTTGCCGGTGCCCTTGAACTCCTCAAAGATGACCTCGTCCATCTTTGAGCCGGTGTCGATGAGGGCGGAGGCAAGAATGGTAAGCGAGCCGCCGTTCTCGATGTTGCGGGCTGCACCCAGGAAGCGCTTGGGCGGATACAAGGCCGCCGAATCGACACCGCCCGAAAGGATACGGCCCGAAGCGGGCGCCGCCAGGTTGTAGGCGCGGGCAAGACGCGTGATGGAGTCGAGCACCACCACGACATCGCCGCCCAGCTCCACGATGCGCTTGGCGCGCTCGATGACGAGCTCGGCCACGCGGGTGTGGTTGTCGGCGGGCATATCGAAGGTCGAGGCCACGACCTCGCCCTTGATGGAGCGCTGCATATCGGTGACCTCTTCGGGGCGCTCGTCGACGAGCAGGCAGATGAGGTGCACCTCGGGGTTATTGATCGAGATGGACTGGCAGATCTTCTTGAGGATCGTGGTCTTGCCGGCCTTGGGCGGCGACACGATCAGGCCGCGCTGGCCCTTGCCGATCGGCGACACGATATCGATGGCGCGACCGGTGATGGAGTCCTTGCCGTGCTCCATACGCAGCGGCTCGCTGGGATAGACCGGGGTCAGATCGCCGAACTTGGGGCGGTTGCGGATCTGCTCGGGATCCAGCCCGTTGACGGTCGTGATCTTGGCGAGGCCGGCGCGCTTGTCGCCGCCGCGCGAGGGGCGCAGGGAGCCCTCAATGACATCGCCCGTGCGCAGGCGCGCGGAGCGGATGAGGTAAGCCGGAACGAAGGCGTCGTCGTTGGACTTCATATAGCCATGGGCATGGATGATGCCGGAGCTGTCCGGACGAATCTGCAGGATACCCTTAATGTCGCGGAAGCCCTCGGCCTTCGCGGCGGTGGTGTAGATCTCCTCGACGAGCTCAGCCTTCTTTTTGCCGGTCGTCTCGATCTCGAACTCTTTTGCCTTCTCGCGCAGCTCGGCGACCTTCATGGCCGCAAGCTCCTCGCGCGAAAGCGTGGGCTCGGTGGGGGCGGCGTTACGCTCCTTGTTGCGCTGCTTGCGGTCGCGCTGGCGGTTGCGGCGGTCGTTGTTGCGATCGTCCTTGCGCTCGTTGCGCTCGTCGTTGCGCTTGTGCTGGCGACGGTTGGGACGAGTGCCGTCTTCGCCCTCGGCGGGCGCGGCGCCATCGGTTGCGACGGCGTCAACATTGGCCGCAGCGGCGTCATTGGCCTCGGCGCCGGTATCGACCTGCGCTTCGACGCCAGCCTGCTGCTCGGCGGCCTTGGCCTTAGCGGACTTCTTACGGCCGCGCTTGGGTTTCTCGGACGCAGGCTGTTCGACGTCCTGGGGCTCGGCGGCATCAGCCGATGCATCGGCGGTCGTCTCGGCGGAATCCTCGGACGCGCCCTTCTTGGAGGCCTTAGCCTTGGACGTGCGCTTAGCAGCGGTGCGACGGCTGCGACCGGGACGGACGTCGGCGGGCTCGGCATCGGCGAGAGCGGCCTCGGAAGTCGTAGCATCCTGGACGGGTGCATCGGCAGCGGTTGCAGACTCGGCGGTCGCCGCAGCATCCCGAGCGGCGGCGGCTGCGGCTGCGGCCTTCTCTGCCTCGACGAAGGCCTTGGGCTTGCGACCGCGACGGTGCGGGCGCAAAGCCGGATCGACAACGGGAACTTCGCTGGCCTCGACAGGCACAGCGGGCTCAGCAGGCAATGCGCCCTCCCCTGCCGCGGAACGGACCGAAGCCTCAGTGAGCTCGGGGGCTACCTGTTCCGCAACCTGCTCGGCCTTAGCAGCCGTGCGGCGGCGTGTGCGCGGTGCCGGCTTCTCGGTCGGCAGGTCGGCGGCAGGGGTCTCGGGCACAGACGGAGCTGCAAGCTCGGTCAGAGCCGCGGCCTCGCGCTCGGCAGCACGACGGCGGGCGCGCACCACCTGAGCCTCGCTAATCTGCGCCAACGCACGTGCCTGCGCGACCTCATCGGAAATCGGCGCCGAGGAGTCAGCTGCAACGGTGTGCTTGGCGCGCGTCGTGCGCGTGGTACGGCGCTTGGGCTTGGTGACCTCCTCGCCGTCAGCGGCAGGCTTGGCCGTGCGGCGCGCGAGCTTGGGCTTTGCCGGAGCAGCCTCCTCACCAGTTGCAGGCGCAGGCGTCGAAGCAGCCTTAGGCGTCTCGGGAGCCGAGGCTTGCGCGGGCGCCGCGACCTGGTCCGACGCAACCGGTGCAGCGGGAGCGGCTTGCGTCGTCGTTATTTCGTTTTCTTGCTGTTGATCAGACACAGTGTTTGCTCAACTTTCTTTTCAAGCCCTGTGATCACATGCTCCCTGCATAAACCTTCAGGGCGGCTAAACAGTCTAGTTCCGTTCGAAACGACGGACATCATTGATCTGTATCGAGATGATTGCGTCAACTACGCAGCGTTAGTGTAACACAACCGCCGCCACCTGCAACTTAGTCATTGGGGACGTTCTTAAACGACTAGTCAAAAGGGACACTCTTTGGTTTACCACCCACAAATCAGACTGCCTCCGCCAAAACTATGGCGGTTTACTACGACGAATCGCTCAACCGCGACCACTCCGAAACATGTTGAACTAAAACCGCAGGTAGATGCCTTGCGCTTTTTTGCGAAAAGCCGGCGTGGTTAGAATTCCTCAATTTATCGTAGTAAACTGGCATAGTTTCGTATTTCCAGCAGTTCCAAATTCGTCAATACGTCGGCATTTGCGAAAAAAGCCCGACCTCCGTGGGAAATCGGGCTTATAGGGCTCAGTTAAACCAAACCTACACGGTCAAATGACCCGCAGGTTACATCTGCTCGGGCGCGGAAACGCCAACGAGGGTGAGCACCAGGGCGAGCGTCACGCGGACGGCATCGCAAGCGGCCAGACGGGCACGCGAAAGCTCGGGGTCGACGGGACGGCCCTCGCTCGGCAGCACCTGGCAGGCAGCGTAGAAGCTGTGGAAGTCACCGGCGAGTTCCTCGGCAAAGTGGGTCAGACGGAACGGGGCGCGATCGCGAGCACAGCTGGCGATCAGGTCGGTGAGCTCGTTGAGCTTGCGCGAAAGGGCGAGCTCGGTCGGGTCGGTCAGCAGCGAGTAATCGACGTTCTCACCGATGGCCTTGGCGGCAACGGCCTTCATGCCCATCTCGTCGGCCTGCTCGGCGGTAACGTCGGCGGCACGGCGCAGGATGGAGCACACGCGGGCGTGAGCATACTGCACGTAATAGACCGGGTTGGAGTTGTCGCGCTTCTTAACGGCCTCGATGTCGAAGTCGACCATCTGGTTGGAGCTCTTGGAGATGAGCGTGTAGCGAGCGGCATCGGAGCCAACCTCGTCGACGAGCTCCTGAAGGGTCACCATGGTGCCCTTGCGCTTGGACATACGGACGGGCTTGCCGTTACGCAGCAGGTTGACGAGCTGGCCCAGTAGAACCTCGAACTTGCCGGGGTAACCCAGAGCGTCGCAGACGCAGCGGACGCGCTCGATGTAACCGTGGTGGTCGGCGCCCCAGATGTCGATGACGTGGTCGACGCGCTGGAACTTATCCCAGTGATAGGCGACGTCGGAGGCGAAGTAGGTGTACTCGCCGTCGGACTTGATCAGGACGCGGTCCTTGTCGTCGCCCAGATCGGTGGAGCGGAACCACAGGGCGCCGTCCTTGGTGTAGAGGTAGCCCATCTTGTCGAGCTTCTCAAAAGCGCGGTCGACGGCGGAGGTGCCGGCGGTCTCGCCCTCGGTGTCCTTCACATACAGCGAGCGCTCGGAGTACCAACGATCGAAGTCGCAGTTGACGGCGTGGCAGAGGTCGCGCATGTTATCGACCATCTTTACATAGCCGCGCTCGCGGAAGCTCTCCATGCGCTCCTGAGGATCGGCGTTGACCCACTTATCGCCGTCGGTGCGCCAGAACTCGGCGGCCTCGTCGATGATGTAGTCGCCGCCGTAGGAGTCCTTGCCCAGAGTCTCGGCAAAGTTGTCCTGATACGGATGGGTCTCGGGATGCTCGTCGTTCTCGTCGGCAACAAAGGCGTCACGGTCGGCGATCAGCAGCTTGTGAGCCTCGTCGATATCAACGCCCTGCTTGGCGATGATGTCGGCAAGCTGCATATAGCGCGTGCTGATGGAGTTGCCGAAGGTGTTCATCTGAGAGCCGTGGTCATTGATGTAGAACTCACGCTGGATCTCATAGCCGGCGTGGTCCATAACGCGGCAGAGCGAATCGCCCAGAGCGGCCCAGCGGCCGTGGCCGATGTGCATGGGGCCGACGGGGTTGGCGGAAACGAACTCGACCTGGGTCTTCAGGCCACCACCGACGTTGGACTTAGCGAAGTCCATGCCCTTCTCGCGAGCCTCGCCAAAGATGGCATTCTTGACGGCAACGGAGAGGTAGAAGTTGATGAAGCCGGGGCCTGCGATCTCGACCTTCTCGATCGCGGGGTCCTCGGGCATATGGGCAACGATGGCCTCGGCGATCTTGCGCGGGGCGCAGTGGGCCAGCTTGGCGGACTTCAGGGCCATGGTAGAGGTCCACTCGCCATGAGAAGTGTCAGCCGGTCGCTCGATAGCGCAATCGTCAAGTTCAAATGCGGAAAGGTCGCCGGCCTCCTGGGCCGCAGCAAGCGCAGCGCGTACCAGCTCTTCAATCTTCTCGGGCATAGATCCTCCTTGTGTTAAAGCCCCCGAGCTCTTGGTCACTCGTAGGGCAAAAGCCAGAGTTTGTAGCACTCTATCACAAGCGACGGGCACTGTCGCAGGGTAAAGCTAATAGATATTGCATATGCACAAAAATGACTACAGCTTGCATGGAGTCACTCAAAGATGCCGGTCTGCCTGCAGATTATGCAGGCGTTGAAAATGCATAAAGGTGTGAATGAGCTGCGTCTGTTATCGAATACTCTTACCTATCAGAATTGTGTGCTTTTCCTGCATAAAGTAAGGGTTTGCGCACGTCAGCGTGTTATTCTAGACATACGTAAATTCGTATAAGTTGGAGGTAGCATGTTCTCAATCGGTCAACACGTCATTCATCCGGGTCAGGGAGTCTGCACCGTCGTCGGTTTTAGGGACGACACGCCGCAGCCCATGCTGTTGCTCGAGACCAAGCAGGGACATGCGCAGACGATCCTCATGTACCCCGTGGCGCAGGCCGATCGTTTGCATGCCGCCATCTCCCAGCAAGATGCCGAGCACCTGCTGAGCCACTATGACGAGCTGGAGTGCGACACCTTTACCGAGCGTAACAGCTCGCTTGAGGAGACGCACTTTAAGCAGCAGCTCAAGCTGGGCGCGCCCGAGACGGTCCGCGTGGCAAAGACCATGATACACCGCATTCGCCAGGCCGAGGAAGCTGATAAAAAGCCCAGCTCTTACTACATGCGCGTACTCAAGGAGGCCAAGCGCCGCTCCATTGAGGAGTTCGCCGTGGCCCTGGGCGTCACCGAAGAGGACGCCGAAGCCCGCCTAGCCCAAGCCGCCCTCAACTAACCCATCCGCGCCAAAAACCACCACAAAGGGGACAGGCACCTTTGTGGTGGTTTTTTCGTTCTAGTCGTTCTAGTAGTATTCATTCTTAGCGATACCTACGAGCACAAGGAGCCTCTTATGGCAGAGCCACTTACCGCCGGAATCACCCGCGACCGTGCGTTCGAACTGCTCAACGAGCACAACAAGGACCCGTTCCACATCACCCATGGCGAAACGGTCGAGGGCACCATGCGCTACTTTGCGCGCGAGTTCGACCCCGAGAACGAGGAGTTTTGGGGCATCGTCGGCCTGCTGCACGACCTGGATTGGGAGGAGCATGAGGATGACCCCATGAACCACACCATCTATGCGGCCGAGATCCTCGAGGGCGAGGGCGCCTCTCCCGAGCTCATTCGCGCCATCCAGACGCACACGTCCGATTTCAACACCTCGCTGCCCAAGCCCGAACTGCAGATGGAAAAGATACTGTTCGCCTGCGACGAGCTCACCGGCCTGATCGGAGCCGCCGTCGTCATGCGCCCGAGCAAGAGCGTCATGGACTTTACGACCAAGTCGCTCAAGAAGAAGTTCAAGGACAAGCGCTTTGCCGCCGGCTGCTCGCGTGACGTGATTTCGCAGGGCGCCGAGATGCTGGGCTGGGAGCTTCCCGAGCTCTTCGACCGTACCATCGCGGCCATGCAATCCTTCGCTCCCGATCGCGACACCTTCCAGGCCTAACCGCCCACGCCACCTATAACCACCGCAAAGGGGACAGGCGCCTTTGTGGTGGTTTTTCGTTTGCAACAGGTTTAGGGACGGACCTGGCCGGTGCCGCGGAGCTTGTATTTGTAGGTAGTGAGGGCCTCGGCGGCAAAGGGGCCGCGGGCGTGGAGCTTTTGGGTCGAGATGCCGATCTCGGCGCCCAGGCCAAACTCGCCGCCGTCGGTGAAGCGCGTGCTGGCGTTGGCATACACAGCCGAGGCATCGACCGCGTCCAGGAAGCGCTCGCAGGCATCCTCGTCCTCGGCAACGATGGCCTCGGAGTGCATGGTGCCGTAGCGGTTGATGTGCGCGATGGCTTCGTCCTCGTTTGCCACGACCTTCACGCTCATCTCGAGCGCCAGATACTCGCGGCCCCAGTCCTCCTCAGTCGCGGCAACATAGTCGTCGCCCTCGGCAAGCCCGGCGGCAGCGCATGCGGCGCACGTGGCCTCGTCGCCGTGAATGAGCACGCTATGGTCGTGCAGCACGGCAACGACCGCCGGCAAAAACGAATCCGCCACGGCACGGTCGACCAGCAGCGACTCGGCGGCATTGCACACGCCCACGCGCTGCGTCTTAGCGTTGACGATAATGTTGAGCGCCTTGTCAAAATCGGCGGATTCATGCACGTAGATGTGGCAGTTGCCTGTGCCCGTCTCGATCACCGGCACAAGCGACTCGCGCACGCAGCGCTGGATCAGGCCCGCACCGCCACGCGGAATGAGCACATCGACAATACCGCGGAGCTTCATGAGCTCGCCGGTGGCCTCGCGGTCGGTGGACTCGATCATCGAGATAGCTTCGCGTGGAAAGCCCTGGGCCTCAAGCGCATCGGCCAGCAGTTCGGCAATCATGGCGCACGAGTGATAGGCCAGCGAACCGCCGCGCAGGATGCAGGCGTTGCCGGTGCGGATGCAGATGCCCGCGGCATCGGCCGTCACGTTGGGGCGCGCCTCGTAGACCATGGCAACCAGGCCCAGCGGCACACTCACGCGCGTAAGGTCCACGCCACTCGCAAGCACACGGTGATCGAGCACGCGGCCCACGGGATCGGGCAGCTCGGCGAGCTTCTCCAGGCCGGCGGCCATGCCCTCGACGCGCTCGGGCGTCAGCAGCAGACGATCGAGCAATCCGACCGAGGTGCCCGCATCACGCGCAGCGAACATATCGAGCTCGTTGGCGGCGACGATGGAGTCGATACCGTTGCGCAGTGCTGCGGCCATGGCGCGCACGGCCTCCTGGCGCTGCTCGTCGCTCGCCGTGGCAAGCGAGGCCGACGCTGCCTTAGCGGCAACGGCAAGATCGTGGACATACGTGGCTATATCGACCGACATGGACGGCCCTTTCTCCTAGAAGTTTGCAACCATGGTAGCCGATTTGCGCATGGCCTCGCCCGCGGCGGTAGAATTGGTCAACCCGAAACACCGCAACGAACGGAAGACTCACATGGCCCTCATTACTTCGTACCACGTCCCCGGCCTGTATGTCGAGGACCACAGCATCGACGTCCCCCTCGACTGGCGCGGCCTGGAGCCAATGCTCCCGGCCGTCGGCAGCACCATGCGCCGCGGCGCTATGCCGGCACCAATCGCCGGCGCGCCCGAGAGCATCAAGCTCTTCTACCGCGTGGTTTGCGCGCCCGACCGCATCAACGACGATCTGCCGCTGCTTCTGTTTTTGCAGGGCGGCCCCGGCGGCGAGAGCCCGCGTCCGCTGTCACCCACAAGCGATGGCTGGATCGAGGAGGCCGTCAAGCACTTCCGCGTGGTCCTGCCCGACCAGCGCGGCACCGGACGCAGTAGCTGCGTGGACGGACGCACGATCGCGGCCTTGGGCGAGCGCGCCGAGGCAGCCGGCGCCGATGCGGCCCGCTCGCAGGCGGACTTCCTCAAGCGTCACCTCGCCAGCTCTATCGTGCGCGATTTTGAGTACCTGCGCCTGGTAGGCTTTGGCGGCAGGCCCTGGGTCACACTCGGGCAGAGCTACGGCGGCTTTTTGACGCTGAGCTATCTGTCGCTCTTCCCCGAGGGCGTGGCGGCAAGCTTTACCTGCGGCGGCATCCCCCACGTGCCGGCGAGCGCAAGCGAAGTCTACGCGCACACCTTCCCGCGCATGGTCGCCAAAACGCAGCAGTATTACGACCGCTACCCTGCCGACGTCGAGCGCGTGGCAGCCCTGGCCGATGCGCTCGAGGCTCAGAAGCCCGTGCTGCCCGACGGCTCGCCGATGACGGTCGAGCGCCTACAGCTCATGGGCAGCGACTTTGGCATGAAGCCGAGCTTTGAGCGCATGCATTGGATTATCGATCACGCTTTTGTTGACGGCGACGGTACGCTGAGCTGCGGCTCCTCAGTATCCGACAGCTTTTTGATGCGCGCCTTCGAGCGCACCAACACGCGCACGAATCCGCTGTACTGGACGCTGCAGGAGTTCATATACGCCGACGGTGACACCATGCCCATTGGCTGGACCGCGGCTGAAGAGAAGGCACACCGCGCCGAGTTTGACACCCTCGCGCGCCCGCTCATGTTTACCGGCGAGGCCATGTTCCCGTGGATGTTCGAGCAGATGCCCGAGCTCAAGCCCTTCAAGCCCGCCATGGACCTGCTGATGGAAGACACCAGCTGGGACAAGATCTACGACCCGCAGCGACTGGCGTGCAACGAGGTGCCCCTGCAGGCCGCGGTGTATTTCGACGACATGTACGTCGATTCGGGCATGCAGCTCGATACGCTCAGCCGCGTGGGTAACTCGCATGCCTGGGTGACCAACGAGTTCGAGCACGACGGTCTACACGGTAGCGTGGTGTTCAAGCACCTCTTCAACGAAGCCCTCAACCGAGGAGACCTGCGCCGGATCTTCTAGCAAAGGAGTGTCCCCACCTGCCGGCACAAAAGGAACGTCCCCAAGTGCCGGCAACGACAATGCCGCAGGAAGAGGACGGAAAGCGAAAACGCCCCTAAGCAAGCAAGGTGACGTGAAAGAGGAGGGCATTGACCTTTTGGTCATGCCCGACGATTGAACGTCAGATTGCCGCTTAGGGGCGTTTGCAGCGTCAATTGGTTAGGCAAAGACGATCAGATTATCTCGATGGATCGCGGGCTTCTCGGCCAGGTCTGCGAGCAGGCGGTTGCTGGCGATCTGGTCCTGGCGGCGACCGGCAGCAAGCTCCAGCACGTCCGAATCGGCCTCGGCGATACCGCGGGCGACGACCATACCGCTCGGATCGCACACATCGAGCACATCGCCCTCGGCAAACTGGCCATCGACCTCGCGAATACCCACCGCAAGCAGGGAAGAGCCACGGCTGACCAGCGCCTTCGCAGCACCATCATCGACCGTCACCGAGCCATGTGCCTTGTCGCCCAGCGCGATCCACAGCTTGCGGGGTGCGATGTCCAGACGCTCCGCCGGCGGATCGAACAGCGTGCCCACGCTCTCGCCGCGGGCGAGACGCACGAGCGCATCGGGCTCCTCGCCCGAGCAAATCACGCTCTGAATGCCCGCCGTCATCAGGATGCGGCTCGCGCGGATCTTGGTAATCATGCCGCCCGTGCCCACCGATGTGGAAGAATCGCCCGCCGAGGCAATAATCTTGGCATCGATCTTATGCACGACAGGAACAAACTCGGCCGTGGGGTCTTCATGCGGATTGGCAGTATAGAGACCATCGATGTCCGAGAGCGTCACGCACAGATCGGCAGAAACCAGGCAGCTCACAAGCGCCGCCAGCGTGTCGTTGTCGCCAAACTTGATCTCATCGACGGTGACGGTATCGTTCTCGTTGACGACCGGCACCACACCCAGCTCCACAAGGCGAAGCAGGGCGTCGCGCGCGTGCAGGTAGGACGTGCGGCGCGCCGTGTCGTGACGCGTGAGCAGCACGAGCGAGGTGAGCAGGTCGCGCGCATGGAACTCCTCGTCGTAGGCCGACGAGATGATGCACTGACCGGCCGAGGCGCAGGCCTGCAGGCTCGGCAGGTCACCGACCGGCTTGCGGTCGAAGCCCAACACGGGATAGCCACAGGCGATAGCGCCCGAGCTCACCACAACCAGGCGCCAGCCGAGCTTGCGCAGCGCTGCGGCCTGATCGGCAAGTCCGCCGATAAAGGCGCGGTTGACCTTGCCATCGGCACCCACCACCGTGGACGAACCGATCTTTACCACCATCGTTTTATAAGAAGTCGTCATACGTCAAACCAATCAACTGTTCAGCGAACGGCCGAGCCGGCGGCCAGGGAAGCGTGACTCGCCCCTACCGCCAAGGAATTAGTGAGCCCAGGGAAAGGCAGAGGCCGCGGCCATGTTCTTGCGCACGAGCTCGTCGCGCACCTGAGCCAGGCCCTGCTCCATACCCACCACATAGGTCTGCGGGTACAGGAAGCGCTTGAAAGCTGCGTCCAGATGGTCGAGCGCCCAAGCACAGCGCTCGCGCGCGTCCTGGATGCTCTCACGCGGAGCCACCGCACTGCCATCGCGCACGATCGGCACCAGCAGCTCGCGATACTCAAGTTCGGACACGTCGGTCACCAGGGCGGCATCATTCACGGCCACGAGGGTATTGCCGCGCGCGGTGCCCTCCCCCGCCAGATGGTCCTCGTCGTAGATCATGTCGCAGACCGGGCCGCCAAAGCCGTCATAATAACGGCGCACGCGTTGCACACCCGGGATCGTGCGCTTGTAGGGCTGCTCGGAGAGCTTGACCACCGGCGTCCATGGATCTGCCTCGCTCGCACGGCGGGCGGAAAGCTTGTACACGCCGCCCAGCGCCGGCTGGTCATAGCAGGTCGCAAGCTTGGTACCCACGCCAAAGCTGTCGATGGGCGCGCCCTGGTCGAGCAGCGACTGAATCGTGTACTCATCCAGATCGTTAGAAACCGAGATCCCCACATAGGGCAGGCCCTCGGCATCAAAACGGCCACGAACATACTTGGAGAGCTTGGCGAGGTCGCCGGAGTCGATGCGAATAGCCGACAGACGCTCGCCCACCGCCTCCATCTCCTTGGCAACCGTAATGGCATGCTCGCAGCCCTCACGTACGTCGTAGGTGTCGATGAGCAGCGTGCAGTTCTTGGGACTCGACTTAGCAAAAGCCCGGAATGCCTCGAGCTCGGAATCGAAGCTCATCACCCAGCTGTGCGCATGAGTGCCAAAGACGGGAATACCGTAGCGGCGGCCGGCGAGCACATTGGATGTAGAGGAGCAGCCGGCAACGTAGCTCGCGCGCGCGACGGCCAGCCCGCCATCGGGACCCTGGGCGCGGCGCAGGCCAAACTCGGCAACGGGACGGCCGTCCGCCGCCAGCACCACGCGCGCCGTCTTGGTAGCGACAAGCGTCTGGAAGCCGACAATGTTGAGCAACGCCGTTTCGAGCAGCTGGCACTCCAGCGCGGGGCCGGTGACGCGCACCATGGGCTCGCGCGGAAAGACGAGCTCGCCCTCGGGCACGGCGTCAATGTTCACATGCGCGCGGAAGTTGCGCAGGTAGTCGAGGAATGCGGGCTTAAACATCGAGCCGCCGGCCGGAGCCTGGAGCGAAGCTAGATAGTCGATGTCCTCGGGCGTAAAGCGCAGGTTCTCGACAAGCTCGGGCAGCTCGGCGGTGCCGCACATGACGGCATACGCGCTGCCGAAGGGATGGTCGCGGTAAAACGCCGTAAAGCAACCCTGCTCATTGGCCTTGCCGCTCTCCCACAGGCCCTGGGCCATAGTGAGTTCGTACAGATCAGTGAGCATTGCAATGTCGGTGGGATGCGAGATGTCGGTCAAAGCCATGGGGCGACCTTTCGGATGCGTTGTGCAGAGGTTGAGGGTTGGCGAGGCGGGCGTGCGGGCATGGGGCCCAGCGCGAACAGGCTAAAGCAGGCCCATGCTGGTCAGGATCGTGTAGCCCATAAAGATGACAAACGCGATGAGGGCAAGGACAATGATGATTTTTTGAGCCGGCGCCATACCGGGGATCTCGTTCTCACCCGCAGGCTCCTTGGAGGTAACCATGCGCTGGGCAAAGCTCATCTCGTCACGGCTCGGCTTGGGATCGACGGACTTGGGACGAGCGGCCTTTTTAGGCTGAGGTTTGGGCGCGGCAGGTGCAGGCTTCGCAGCAGCGGGCTTGGGTGCGGGCGCGGGCTTGGGCTCGGATGCAACCTTCGCAGCGGCCTCCTCGGCCTTCTCGCGCTCGGCACGCAGGGCGGCCAACTCCTCACGCTCGCGGCGTGCCTCTTCCTGGGCCTCGCGACGAGCTTTCTCGGCGCGGAGCTCTTCCAACTCGGCGCGTTCCTCGGCAGACAGTGGTTGGGACTCAAGCTCGGCCATGGTACAGCCCTTTCTTTTAAAAAAAGCCGCCGACACAATGTCAGCGGCTTATCAAATCCAAGGGTGGAGACGAAGGGAGTCGAACCCTCGGCCTCTGCCATGCGACGGCAGCGCTCTCCCAACTGAGCTACGTCCCCAGGACAAGTCGATATTTTACCTACGGCTCGCCAACTGTCAACGCCCAATAATCAGTCTTTTTGGGGCGCGGCTATTTTGACAACTTTTCGAGCAGGCGATCCTCTCGATGATTTTTCTGGGACGGGGATTAAAAAAACATTGTGTACCGAATGATTTTTTAATCCCCATTACAGTTTGAGTCGTCCGAAAGGGCGGCTCTTTTCCGTTGCACGGTTAT
>CATYZI010000019.1 GCA_958415625.1 uncultured Collinsella sp.
TCCCTGGAAACCGCCTATCAAAAGGGTTCCTTTCAGTTTGCCGTAGTCTATGGAAGGCGTCGCGTGGGTAAAACCAGCCTGCTTCGCGTCTTTACACAGGGCAAACCCCATGTGATCTTCTTTACCGGGCAGCAAACCGTTGCAAGCGAAAACCTCGCGCTGCTCAGCCGCGAGATACTTGGCAATAGCGCCGCAAGAGCAGCGTTCCCCTCTATCCAGGTTGCACTCGAATCCGTCTTCGAACACGCCAAGACAGAGCGAATCGTTCTGATTATTGACGAGTATCCCTACCTCGCCGAGAGCGACCCGGGCGTCTCGTCGTGCCTGCAAACACTTATCGATCGACATAAAGACACGAGCAAGCTGTTCCTCGTACTCTGAGGATCGTCCATGAGCTTTATGGAACACCAGGTACTAGGACACCAAAGCCCTCTTTATGGGCGCCGCACCATGCAGCTGCGCATTGACCCCTTCACCATCTTTGACGTGGCGCTCATGCTTCCCGATGCACCCATCGAACGGGTCATCGAGCTGTATTCCGTTGTTGGCGGGATGCCGCTCTATCTATCGCAGCTCGATGGCACGCGTTCCACTCAATGGAACCTTGAACATGCGCTATTGCGTCAAGATGCGTTTTTGTATGCCGAACCCCAGAACTATCTGCTGCAAGAAGTCCGCAGCCCAGCTATCTACAATGCCGTCATAACCGCCATTGCCAACGGCTATGTACGCTCCAAAGAGATTGCCGATGTTACCCACCTCGCAACGCCACAGGTCGCGCGACTGCTCGACGCATTGATCGAGCTGCGAATCGTTGAGCGCGTCACGCCTGTTGTAAATGCAACAAAACGTCAAGTAATCTATCGGATCTGCGACAACTTGTTTAGGTTTTGGTATCGGTTTGTTCCACAGTACGCGGGAACAATTGAGGAGGGGCTCGGAGCCGCTGTGGCCGCGCGTATCGCCAAGCATGATTTGTCCACCTTTGTGGGTCCCTCATTT
Source organism: uncultured Collinsella sp. (assembly GCA_958415625.1). Taxonomy (GTDB): domain Bacteria; phylum Actinomycetota; class Coriobacteriia; order Coriobacteriales; family Coriobacteriaceae; genus Collinsella. The sequence goes on from CATYZI010000019.1 coordinate 1,003, forward strand.
GAAGAAGTGTGCCGCCAGTGGTTGATGCGGCAGGTTGTTGAGAGCGAGCTGGATGTGCTGCCCAAGGCAATCGGCTCTTGGTGGGGCACGAACCCGAACACGCGCCGGCAAGAAGAGATTGACGTTGTGTTAGAGGACGCCGATGGGGAGCTCATCGTTGGCGAGTGCAAATGGAGAAACGAGCCCGCTGACGTCGATGTGCTTGAGACGCTCATGCGTCGCGGAACATTGTTGGGCAGGCCGATCCAACGATATTACCTGTTTAGCAAGGGTGGATTTACGGAGGCATGTCGAGAGCAAGCCGCCCAAGTGAACGACACAAGGCTTATTGACCTTGAGCAGCTGCTCTAAGAAAAGGGGCCTGGATGCAATTTCCAGGCCCCTTTTTCAACTTTTATTCAATCCCCAACTTTTTTAGTGTGCTATTGGTGCGGTCGGACATTTGGCTGCAACCAACAACGGGCACATCTGAAAATGACCCCTGACTTGAGCTTGAAAAGTCAACAAAATAATACGTGCAGTATTGATGATTGAAATCTGTGTAGGAATTTAACGCGTTGAAATCCTTCTCGGATATCTCCTTGCCGTTAGATGCGTAATAGTCTCCAAGATTACCGCCAGAAACAGAGACGGACCAAGCTTCGCGATTTAACACCAACGAAAGCGAATCATCCTTTTTGCCGAATAAAGACCAGTTATCGCCATAGGTTATCTGTTTACCTGAGAGCTTTGCTTTGAGCGCATCGCACATTTCGTACGTACGCTTGCCAAGTAAGACGTTTTGCTCATCATCCTTAACAAGAGGCAGATACATCGATCCTCCGTTAGAGTTGTCGAGCCATTTTTGGCTATATATCCTTTTGATACCGCCGTCTTCCGCCGACCAAACCTCTACGGTGTAGGACTTCTGAAGCTCTTCAATATTTCCGTCCCAGGCGCTTTTCATATCGTCCGCGCTCATATCGTTAACAACCGTCACGAGCTCAGAAACGCCGTCGTTGTCGAAATCAACCAAATCAGCCAAGCAAAAACCTCTAAGGGCTGACATATAGTCCTCAATCTCAACCATTTGAGGTTCACCATAACGCGCAAGATATTCCTGGCATTTTTGCTTATAGGCAGCGGATGCAGCAGCATTGTCCGCAGCGGCGTTTCCGTCCTTTTTGTCGCCCTCGTCCGCCTTTGCGTCTGCGCTGTCAGCCTTAGGCACCTCGAGCGAAACATCCTTCACGGCCTCATCGGACTTGGAATTGTCGACCACCTCGACAGGAACGCTCCACTCAACCTTGGTCTTGGAGTCCTTAACGGTAAGGGTGTATTTTCCCGGTTTGACATCGGGAAACTGGCTTACCGTGAAGCCCTCGTCACTCTTAACCTCAGCGTTGGTGCTGTAGCCGTTATCGCCGTTCAGGGTCACCGAGTACCTCTTGAGCTTCTCGCCCTTTGCGTCGGTCGGGGTGATCTTGGATTCTTGGACCACCACGATGGCCTTGTCCTGGCCGTAATGGGCAACGTCACCGCCGGACTTGCCGAAGAACAGCAGGTAGCTAAAGATGGCAACGACCGCCAGACCAACGACGATACCAACGATATAGAGTGCCTTGGGCTCCTTTTTCCGTGCGGATGCATTCACCGCAGGAACAGGGGCTGGCGCCGCGACGGGCTTGGCGACCGGATTGCTCGGTTTTGGCCGGTCGGCGCGCACGGCAGGAATCGAAGGCGTTGCACCGGACGACACGTCGTCTTTGGGCTGGTCGTCTTCTTCGTCCGCTACGGGCTCGCTCTCCACGGGCGACTTTTCCTCCCCCGCCTCGGCACCGGCGGAAGGCTCCTTCTCCGTTTCGTCACTAGCGAAAATCTCTTCCGCAGCCTCATTGATAACGGAAGGCTCTTCTGCCACTTCGTTGCTGACAGAGTTCAGCACCGCCTTTGCATCTTCGAGTGCATAGCCACACTCGGTGCAGTATCGTAAATCGCCATCAAGCTCAAATCCACAGTTGGGACAGAACATGTTAGTCCTCCTTATCGACTTTCACCGTTGTACCGTCCTTGACCTCATCAGGGGTTACTTCGGACCCAACTTGAGACTCATCATCCCAGGACGCAACCAAAATCTCGCAATTGCCGTCCGCAAAAGTACCGAGCTCATAGTCTTCGGTGTGATACACCAGTCCCTTGGATGTCACACACAAGCACGTTGAGCCCTTGATTGAATAGTCCGAAGAATTGCTCCGCATGAGCATCGAATTGTAATCAGACGGATGTTCTCTGCCCATTTCCGTAAGATACGGCCAAACTGCCGAACTCATGGAACTGGCAAGATCCTCGGTATCAATGCCAAACATGTCCTGAGGACTAACAGTATCACCCGTATGCAAATCAAAAATAACACCAGCCACAACCGTGCCGCCATGCGGACCCCATCCCGTCGAATAGCGCTCGTCACGGATACAGAAAAAGTTCTCATCCACGTACGTAACCGTCACGTTTCTCGATATGCAGGGAAATTCGCCGTCGGGGTACAACTCAGCATCTGATTGCTCATTATCTGATGCTCGATTCGTTCGCTCCGCATCAATTTGAAGGGGCTCGAGAATCGCCTTGTTAATTTTGTCTGCAACGTCGTCTTTGGTGGAGCTCTTAAGTTGCGGATAGGACCATTCCATGTCCCTCCGCTCGCCCTGTTCGAGCATAGGGTCGACCGGAGCAGACACCGTCAATGACTTTGCCTCCAACGTATAGACAACTTCTTCGACCGCTCTCTCGTCCTTCTTGGGCCTTTCGGTCGCTTGCTCCTGTTGCACGGATTGCTGCTGGAGATTGGGCTCGATGACGTTCTTGTAGAGCATGAAAGCAGCGTAAGCGATGCCTGCAGCGGCGATAAATGCGGCGATCATGATAGCAAACTGCGGCACTAGGCGGTTACCGACCTGACAGCGTTGCATAAAGAAGTTGTACATCTGGGAGTGACCGCTATTCGCGGTCTTCGAGACCGGCTCGGGGCTCGGTTCTGCTGTGGACTCGGCATTCGCGGATCCTATCGCAGAGTCCGTTTCGGTATCTGTGGGTTCCATTATGACTTCAGCGGACGATGATTCTCGCTCCGACGGCTCGGCCTTGGGCCCCTCCTCGGCCGCAGTCTTGCCCGAGAGCCCGCCCAAGGGCAGACCGCATTCGGTACAGAATCGCGCATCGTCGCTTATTTTGCTACCGCATTTGGGGCAAAACATGGGCCTTCTTCTCCGATTCCCTTTAGTTTCGCTGAGTCGTAAGTCACTCACGCGCTGTACGCTACGTAGTTTAACTATTTCTTAAGCAAGCCAATAGGCCGCTTGAACAGACGCATACCCGCTCAAGTGACCCTATACCGGCTAGTTATCCTAGCTCACGGCATGAGTGTTAGTGTAAGAATTTTCGCTGAACAGGGCCGCACCTCGAAGTCCGAACCGATGCTCAACTTGAAGCCATCTTTATTTATCGAGATGGAGATATCGCCGCTGATATCCATATCATGCGCGCAGCCAACCGCCCTCATTTTTCGAGACCACCCGTCACGTTATCAGGAGCCCGAAATCAAAGAGATAGTAAAAGCCGATTGGGTCACACGTGATTCCATATGCCCCAATCGGCTATTCTGATTGTTTACACCTCAACGAAACCTAGGCGACCTATTTACACGCGCTAGCGCGCCGCATCAATTGCGACCTTGCCGCTCTCCAACACGTGAACGCGACCATCGGCGAGCATCTGCACGACCTCGGGATACAGCACGTGCTCGATCGCGTGGATGTGCTCCTCGAGCGTATCGACATCCCAGCCCTCCTCAACGGCCAGCGCGCGCTGGGCGATGATGGGGCCGTTGTCGTAGATCTCGTTGGCAAAGTGCACGGTCACGCCGGTCACCTTGACGCCGCGAGCAAACGCATCGTCAATCGCGTGGGCACCGGTAAAGCTCGGTAGCAGCGCCGGATGCAGGTTGACCACGCGATTGGGGAACGCCGCCAGCAGCGGCGTGTGCACCATGCGCATGTAGCCGGCCATGACCACATACTCGCAGCCGCGCTCGAGCAGCTCGTGCGCGATGATCTCGTCGGCGGCGATGGGGTCGGCATAGACATCCTTGGACAGCGTGAGCGTCTGGATGCCTGCGCGCTCTGCACGCTGCAGGCCCTTGGCCGAAGGACGGCTCGACACCACAAGCTCAATCGAGGCGTTGAGCTTGCCAGCGGCGATCAGGTCGATCAGCGCCTGCAGGTTGGTACCCGAACCGCTGATGAGCACGCCGATCTTGAGCGGCTCGGCCGTATCAGTGTCGGTCGGTCGGGTATACGGGTCCCAGGCCAGGACCTCGGCAGCAGCCATCTGCTCGTTAGCGCTCATCGGAGTACACGACCTTACCGGAGCCCTCGACGCACTCGCCCACGCGGAACGGCTTCTCGCCCAGCGCAACCAGAGCCTCGGTCACCGCGGCCTCGTCCTCGGGGGCGACGATCAGGCACAGGCCGACGCCCATGTTGAAGGTCTTGCATGCCTCGTTGGGCGCAAGCTCGGCCTGGCGCGACACGTAGGTGATGACGGGCGGAACATCCCAGCCCATCTCGGCGCCGTTGCGGGTGACCACAGCGTCGACGTCGTCGGCGAGCGCGCGGTTAAGGTTCTCGGTAATACCGCCGCCGGTGATGTGGGCGATGGCGTGCACGTTGGCGCCGCCGCGCAGCAGCTCCAGAATCGGCTTGACGTAGATGCGCGTGGGGGCCAGCAGAGCGTCGGCCAGCGAAGCACCGCCGAGCTCCTCGAGCGGACGGCTCAGCTCCTCGGCCTTAGCGGCGGCCTCGGGCGTACCCGGCTTGATGCCGTCGACACCGATGACCTTACGCACGAGCGAGTAGCCGTTGGAGTGCACACCGGTGGAGGGCAGGCCCAGGATCACGTCGCCGGGGCGAACGTTCGCGGGGTCGAGCATCTTGGGACGATCGACAACACCCACGGTAAAGCCGGCGAGGTCGTAGTCGGCCGGGGCCATAACGCCCGGGTGCTCGGCCATCTCGCCGCCCACGAGCGCGCAGCCCGCGAGCTTGCAGCCGTCGGCCACACCCTTGATGATCTTTGCCATGTGCTCGGCCTCAATGTGACCGATGGCAACGTAGTCCAGGAAGAACAGCGGCTCGGCGCCCGAAGCCAAAATGTCATTGACGCACATAGCGACCAGGTCCTGGCCTACCGTCTCATGACGGTCCATGATCTGGGCGAGCACGAGCTTGGTGCCCACGCCGTCGGTGCCGCTGATCAGGATCGGGTCTTCCATATCCTTAAGCGCGGCGGCCGAGAACAGGCCACCAAAGCCACCGATGCCGCCGATAACCTCGGGGCGGTTGGTGTCCTTGACCATCTGCTTAATAGCGTCGACGGCGCGGCCACCCTCGGCGGTATCGACGCCGGCGTCCTCGTACGTCACATGCTTGCTGTCGCTCATCTGAGCCTTCCTCTCCCATTACCGTCCGCCGCCCAGGCGCCAAACGGTGCTCATAGTTGCGTCCATCTCGGCGCGCGTCATAACAACACGCGCCGTCATATCAACAAAACAGCAGATAAAACCTGCCAAAATAAACCTGTCCCTAAATGGCAGGTTTTAGGCCTCGCCGTGCTCCTCTTCCCAGCTGCGGTCGTCGTATTTCTCGACCACGGCGTCGTCGTCAAAGTGCAGCGGCTTGTCCAGGTTGCGGGGCTTAAAGCCCTCCATAAACTTGTCGCGGCCAAAGCTCTCGGGAATCGCCACGGGGTAGCGGCCGGTAAAGCACGCATCGCAGTAACCGCCCTTGGGCATGACCTTAAGCAGGCCCTCGACCGAAAGGAAGGCCAGCGAATCGGCGCCGATATACTCGCAAATCTCGTCGACCGTCTTGTTGGCGCTGATGAGCTGCGACTGCACGTCGGTATCGATACCGTAGAAGCACGGCCAGATGACCTCGGGCGAGTTGATGCGAATGTGAATCTCCTTGGCACCGGCGTTACGCAGCATCTTGACGAGCTGCACCATGGTGGTGCCGCGCACGATGGAGTCGTCGATGACGACCAGGCGCTTGCCCTCGATGTTGTCGCGCAGCGGGTTAAGCTTCATGCGCACGCCCATGGCGCGCAACTCCTGCGTAGGCTCGATAAACGTACGGCCCACGTAGCGGTTCTTGATAAGGCCCTCGCCAAAGGGAATGCCGCTCTCGTGCGAATAGCCCTCTGCGGGCGGCAGGCCGGAGTCGGGCACGCCAATGACCAGGTCGGCCTCGACGGGCTCCTCGTGCGCCAGCTGGCGACCCATGTCGTAACGGCAGGCGTAGACGCTCTTGCCGTTCATGATGGAGTCGGGGCGGGCAAAGTAAACCTGCTCAAAGATGCAGTTGGCGGGCACTTCGGCGGCAGGCACGCCCTGCTCGGACACAAGGCCCTCGGCGCTGATGCGCAAAATCTCGCCGGGGCGGACGTCGCGGACGTACTCGGCGCCCACGATGTCGAGCGCACAAGTCTCGGAGGCAACGACCCAACCGCCGGCGCGGGTGACATGGGTGGCGGCATCGACCGTCGCCGCGTCGTCCTGCGACGGCAGCTGCGAAACGGATGCGGCATCGGCCTGGTCCAGGCCCTCGTCCACCAGCTTGCCCAGCACGAGCGGGCGAATGCCGTGTGGATCGCGGAACGCGTAGAGCGCCTGCTCGTTGATGAGCGTCATGGCGTAGCCGCCGCGCACGAGTTCCATGGTCTTGCGAATGCCCTCGCGCAGATGGCCCGTGCGCTGGGTAAAGTAGCCGATGAGCTTGGTCGCGACCTCGGAATCCGAGTTGGAGAGGAACGGCACGCCGAGCTCGATCAGCTGGCGGCGCAGCTCGTCGGTGTTGACGAGGGTGCCGTTGTGCGCAAGCGCGATGATGACGCTATTGATGGTAGAGAGGTGCGGCTGAGAGGCTTCCCAGCTCTTGGCGCCGGCGGTGCCGTAGCGCACGTGGCCCACGGCCAGCTGGCCGGAAAGCGTCGACAGGTCGGCGTTGGAGAACACGCGGTCGAGCAGGCCCAGGTCCTTGCGGACCATAACCGTGCCGCCGTCACCCACGGCAATTCCCGCCGATTCCTGGCCGCGGTGCTGCAGCGCACGCAGGCCAAAGTACGTCAGTCGAGCCACGTCGCGATCGGGCGCCCATACGCCGAAGACGCCGCATTCCTCATGCAGCTGGTCGGAGTCCGGATCATACGTCGACATGGTGTTCACCTGTCCCGCGGCACGCTCGGCCGCGCGGATGGTTTCTTGAGACATGGCATCCCCTCAGAGCCTCGTATTTTGGCGTTACCCGCCTTATTATACGCACGGCATGACGCGCTCCCCAGTGCATGAGCAGCGCTTTTTAAAAGCCCACCGAGCTAATAATCCGTTTTGTGACCAAACATTTATTTGGCTACATGACGTGGACGGCAGCTCCGCTCCAATCCACGCCACGGCACCTCTCGTCCACCGTTGGAGATTACATTGTTGCAATTGGGACGTTCGTCCTGTCTTTCGGCTGGTCGGCGGCGTATCCTTATAAGCCACAACATAACGAGAAAGGTTACTTTTCTATGGATCAAAACCAACTCGACCCCAGCGTCCCCAGCGCCACGGAGGTCAAGAAGATCCCGCTTGTCATCAAGGTATACGCAATCCTGTGCATCCTAACTGGCGTGAGTACGCTCCCGTCGGTCGCCGCCTTTATGTGGCAGGTCATCACCTCGCTTGTTAACGGCAACGCCGCCGAAAAGCTCGGCGACAACATGCTGGTCGCGATCGGACTGATTGTCGCCGGCATCATGCTCTCGGCTGCCAGTGCCGTCATCTTGATCATCTTTGGCCTGGACCTCATCAAGAACCAGCGCCGCAATGCCGCCCGCCTCTCCTATATCCTCATCGCGTTCACCGTCATCGAGCTTTTGGTTGACGTGATGCTCCAGGGCATCGGGCCCTTCTTGCTGCGTCCCGCCATCCAGCTCGTCATCCTCGTTGCGCTTTCGGCCACCGTCGATCCCACGCTGCGCCAGGAGCGCGAGCTGCAGCGCCGCCTGCAGGAGATGCTCGACCGCGACGCCGCAGCCGAGGGCATGCTCGGTCGCGACGAAACCGGCGAGGGCTATATCAAGCTCAACTACTTCAACCTGTTCTGGGTGTTCTTCGTCTGCTGCATACTCGGCCTGATCGCCGAGGACATCTGGCACATGACGGTCGACGACCCCGGCGTCTACCAGGATCGTGCCGGCATGCTGTTTGGCCCCTTCAGCCCCATCTATGGCTTTGGCGCCGTGCTCATGACCATGGTGCTCAACCGCTTCTATAAAAAGAACCCCATCATCATTTTCCTGGTGAGCGCCTTGCTCGGCGCAAGCTTTGAGGTGTTCGTGGGCTGGTTTATGCAAACCTCGTTCGGCGTGGTCTCGTGGAGCTACTCGCACATGAAGCTCTTTGGCATGCCCGACCCCATCGCCGTGCTTACGGGCGGCCGCACCTGCACGGGCTTTGCCTGCCTGTGGGGCCTAGGTGGACTCATCTGGATCAAGCTGCTGCTGCCGAGGCTGCTCAAGCTCATCAACATGATTCCGTGGAAGAGCCGCTACTCGGCAACCGTCATCTTCACCATCATCATGCTGGTCGACGGTGTTATGACGCTGCAGTCGCTTGACTATTGGTACCAGCGCGTCAACGGCACGGAGCCCGATATTCCCGTCGCGCAGTTCTATGGCAAGTACTTCGATAACGACTACATGGAAAACCGCTTCCAGAGCATGACCATGAGCCCCAAGGATGCGACGCGCGTGTAGCGCCCAGCGCACCCAAAACGCAACATGCCCGCCGGTATCACACGTACCGGCGGGCATTTTTTGTAAACGAGCCTTCTATCGGCGAGAAGCCTATGCCTCGCGCTCGACCTCACTCACGCATTCGTTCTTGATGGTGCCGACAAGCGCCTGCAGCGCATCGACCACGTGCGGGCGAATGTCCCCGCCGATGAGCACAAGCATGATGTCGTCGCCCACGGCAAGCTCGCCGCTCGCCAGCCACACGCGCACATAGCCGATACCCGGCATCGCGCGCGTTGCCTCGATAGCAGTCTGCACCTTTTTGGCATCGAAGCCAAACACCATGCCGCCCACCTTGTGCCCAGGCGCCACGCCGTCGGTCTCGACCCCGCGCACCTCGGACTTAGGCGTCGCGCGCACCACGCCGTTATGCGTCAGGTACATACCGCAGCCAGCCGCCGAAGCGTCGACCTTCGCCTCGCGAAGCCAAGCGTCGACCGAAGGCATCGATTTGCCACTCTCTAGCATTATTTCTCCCTTACCGTCGTCGAGTAGCCAATTTGGGACGGGGCCTTTTTAGCTACTCTCGAACAACTTATTCCTCGACCGGCGTGAGCACCATGACGGCGCGCGTGTTGCTCAGTGAAAGCGAGCGGCAGGTCACAAGCGTCACGACCTTGGTTGCCGAAGCTGCACGATCGCTCGCGTCGCTCGCCACGGCAGAGGCACCGTCGAGCATCTCGGACAGGTAGTTCTTGAGCCCATCGTCACCCTCAAAATTGGTCGTGCGCGCCTTGGCATACGTGTCCTCGACCACCTTGGTCGCCAGCGGACGCAGCTTATACGTCGCATCGCGCGTGATGTAGTACACATATTCAATGCTATCGAACGTTGCCTGGTCAGTCGTATCCGAAATCACGTTGAACATCGACCCATCGTTCATATGGTGGCCGTAGATCGTGGTCTGCTGGTCGACCATTCCCGGCGCGGTGTCATCGCTATCCAGGAAAATGGCACCGGACGCGTTAGCCGTTCCGTCGAACAGCGTGTTGAGGTATTTGGAGTTGTTGTTGGTCTGCACCACGGGATAGTTGATGTTGGTTCCCGGCACGTAAATCCAACCCACAATCTCGGGGTTCGTCTGAGCAAGCGCATCAAAGTCGATAATCGGCACGCCGCTGGCGTCCTTATCGCTTACATATTGCTTCTCGATTTTCTGATACGAATCGCTCGCCTGCTTATAGCCAATCTGGGCATTAATAAAGATAGCGGCGGCGGCGACGATCAGGCCGATACCGATGATGATGAGCAGAATGGGAATAATGGAGCGGCGCTTTTTGCGCGGCGGCTCGGTGTAATCCGACGGCGCGGCATGCGATGAAGACCGGGGCGGCTTCTTAGCGGAGCTATAAGACGAAGGACGATATGCGGCCGGCGCGTCCTGTCGACGATGCGTCGCCGGTGTCACGGGGCGCGGCGCGCGCGGCTGCTGAGGAGAGGATGTCCGACCCTGCTGCGCCGCATGGGCAGCACCCGGCTTCGACGGATCGGGAATCTGAGAAGCCTTGAATCGTTTTCCCTGATAATCGGACATGGCTCTCCTTATTACTGCGGTGAAACGGCGGAACGCCTAGGCGTCAGCCATCTCCTGCTTCATCTTCTCGATAACCTTGCGGTACTCGGGGTCGCAAGCACCCAGAATCTGCGTGGCATAGATGGCGGCGTTCTTGGCACCGTTGATGGCGACGCAGGCCACGGGCACGCCCGAAGGCATCTGCACCATCGACAGCAGCGAGTCCATGCCGCCCAGGTCGCTCGTCTTCATAGGCACGCCGATAACCGGCAACGGGGTAAACGCAGCCACGACACCGCCCAGGTGAGCAGCCTTGCCGGCGGCGGCAATGATCACCTTGATGCCGCGGTCGGCAGCAGTCGAGGCCCACTCGTGGGCCTTCGCCGGCGTGCGGTGCGCACTCGCGATCACGAGCTCATAGGGCACGCCCAGCGCCTCGAGCTCGGCGGTGCAACCTTCCATAACGCCCAGATCGGACTTGGAGCCCATGATGATCCCGACAACCGGCTTCTGATCTGCCATAAACAAAGACCTCCTGTTGAGAGCGGTGACGCAGCGAATCCGCGACCCTTAACTACTGAGAGTAGTATAGCTGCTCCCGTCCCTGCAGTCTGTGGGTGCTCTGCGGCGGCCCGGTGTTTTCATCTTCACTCCGGTTGCTGCGCAAAGTCGTTCAGATGAAAATACCGGACCGCAGCAGAGCACCCTGCGACCTACCGGATATTGCCATGACGTACGTTGGCTGATTTGGCTTTGGAATGAGAGGTTTGCGGAGGGTGATGGGCTGTTTCGTTACTGGGTTTAGAAATCTTCGCTCGTTCGTTTCAGCCCGCGTCATCGCGTGCTAGACGGCCAGCTCGCCTGATTCACCCATAAGCCATCGTGCCAGGTCGACGACCTTGATGCCATCCCAGTCAGTCGTTTCGTGCCCTGTTCGGGCGATGACGCACTTGGGATAGGCGTCTCGAATCCGTCGCAGCGGATCAAGCTCACGCTCAAGCGTCGCTTCTTGGGAAATGTCGTCACTCACCTGGATATAGACACGGCGGTCACGCCTGATGGCGACAAAGTCTATTTCCTTTTGGTAGAGAACGCCCACGTAGACCTCCCATCCGCGGCGCATAAGCTCGATTGCCACCATATTCTCGTAAACATGGCCAAAATCGAGCTTTTTCGTGCCAAGCGCGGCGTAGCGAAACGAATGGTCGGCCAGGTAGTATTTATCTCCCGTCGACAGGTATTTCTTTCCTGAGACGTCAAAGCGACGAAACCGGTAGAACGCAAACGCATTACACAGGTAGTCGATATACACAGCCAACGTCTTGTCGCTTATCTTAAGGTTCGCTCGTGACAGCTCGGCCGCCATCCCCTTGAGAGAAGAGATGTTTCCGACGTTATCCATCAGGAACTCGCAGGAACGTTTAAGCTGCTCCGCATTACGTATACGATATTTTTGTCTGATGTCGCGCAGGATAAGAGTCTCAAGCACATCCGAGATGTATGAGAAACGCATCCTTTCGTCCTGGTAGATATAGGAACCCGGCATTCCTCCCTCGCGGACATAGCGAGCAAGGGCCTCGGCTGGAGAAGTGATCTCGTGATACGCCGAGAACTCCGCAAGTGAAAACGGAAAGACCTCGATCTCCACCGTTCTTCCCGTGAACAACGTCGAGAGGTCGCTTGAGAGAAGAAAGGCGTTCGACCCCGTGATGTAAATGTCATATTTCTCTGACGCATGAAGACTGTTGATAGCCCGCTCGAACCCTTCACACATCTGGACCTCGTCGATCATGACGATATTCCGGCAACCCTCAATATAGTGCTTTTCAACATATGTATGCAGCGCATGGTATTCCGCCAACGGCTCGAACTCAAGTAGATTGAAGTTGACGTGTATGACGTTGGCCGAGGGGTCGTTTGAACGAAGTTGGCTGGCAAACGCCTCAAGCAATTTCGATTTTCCGCATCGCCTGATTCCGGTGATCACCTTGATATCAGGCGTACCTGCCACCTTGGAAAGCTTGCTCATGTAGAACGGGCGATCGATAAGTTTCATGGCAACCTACTTCGCAAAATTCAAAACCATTAGGAAACGCGAAGTAAAATATATCATCTACTTCGCGTCTTTGAAACATCTTAGATTTTGCGTAATAATTCCTGTCAAGCTATCTCAAGCACGACGCGGGCGAGGTTGTCCCTCCCCCTAATCGACTCTGTGCGGAAGCCCGGGGTGACAGGTTTCCGCCTTGCTCGGCATCCTTGAGACCCTCGATCGCAAGCTTGAGCTGGCCATAGGCCGTCTGCACCTGCGCATCGGAGGAGTTCTCGTCCGCCAACACGTCCTCGGCGTAAGCGATGGCATCCGTCAGGGCCTTGACAGACTCGGCCGTCTTGCCCTTGGTATCGACTCCCTTTGCCTGCTTGACGAGCGCCTTGAGGTCCTTGCGGGCCGAGCTCTCAACCGGCGTCACCGGGGTCTTCTCGAGAGCGGCCCGAGCATCCTCGAGCTTTATCTGGTATTACTTTGGCAATACCAGCACATTGTTGTATCGATATTTCGAAGAGTGGGCTCGTTGCTCAATTCAATAAAGCACATAGCATCTAGCATCTAAAATTTGGACAGCGAAAACACAGGAAGCCAAACTGGATTCGTTGTTTCAACCACCAGACCAGTCTCACAGATTATCGAGATAGTCGTCGACATCGTAGGTGAGGCTATAGGCCTTGTTGAGGATTCGCACGAGCTCCTGTGCGTCGTGCTCGCCGAGCGAGGAAAGCTGGTTGGAAAGCAGCGCCACACTCTCGGCGTTCTTCTTAGCTGCATAATCGCGCCCGGACTCGGTGATGTTCACCAACACGCGACGACGGTCGGAAGGGTCGGTGCGACGCGTGACATAGCCCTTGGTCTCGAGCGCATCGAGGATATGCGACATGCGCGCACGGCTGAGCCCGAGCTTCTTTGCGATCTCGGACGGAATCACGTCTCCATCGGCAGCAGAAAGATACTGAAGAACCGGCGTCTCGCCCACATTGGCGCCGCCCGCCGCGCTCAAAGACCCCTTTGCCAGGGACCGCGAATATACAATCAGTTTTCTTGCTACCTCGTCGTAATCCACAGCCGGTCTAACCTCTAGCGCTTATATCGTCTTTAGTTGCCACTCGCAACAAAAATTAATGATACCACAGCGTCTCGGACCGATGGCTACGATTCCCTCTTACGCCCCATAAGCTCATCAACATCCACGCCTGCAGCCGCGAGCATACGCTCGACGTTCTTTTTGGCGTTGCTCGTGCCTGCCTTGAGGATGATCGACATGGGAACACCGATCACCAAACATGCGATGCCAAGCGGAACGCCCCAATCGGGACCGCCTTGCACACCCCACATCCCAACCAGAAAGCCCACGGCAACCAGCGAGTAACCCAGCCTCAACCACACGTTGAGACGCTGGATGGCATCGGTCTGGAGCTTAGCCTCCTTGACGAGCTGCTCGCGCGAAAGGTCGTGTCCGTGTTTCTCATGCATAGGTCCTCCTCTGGCAAAGCGCGCTCGGGGCGCGGTGATCGTCGTCTTTCAAGAGCAATATAACGGGTGTCGTGTAGGCGATGGAGGTCGCGGGTCATATTGCCCTTGAAGGACGGCGTGAACGAAAAGGCCATGCGGCACACGGTCGCATGGCCTTTTAGGTGCTGTGAGCTGGCGATTAGTAGCTCAGCGCCGGGTCGAAGAAGCCGACGAGGACGCCCACGAAGGCGATGACGACCAGGATCAGCATCATGACGATGGGGTTGACCTTCTTCTTGGTCATCATGTACCAGCAGAAGACGGTGAACAGCAGCGGCAGGAGCTTGGGGTACACGCCGTCAAGCGTATCCTGGAACGCGCCACCACCGGGCAGGGTGAGGTTGGGGCTGCAGGTGATGGAAACCCAGGTTGCGGCAACGGCGCCGATAACCATGGTGCCGACCATGACGATGGACTCGCGCAGGGCCTTGGCCTTGGGGCCGACGAGGGCCTCGACCGCCTTGCCACCCAGCTCGTAGCCGGAGTTGTAGGCGAACTTCATGCCAAAGTACATGAGCGCGTTCCACACCACGATGTAGAAGATCGCGCCGAGCGGAGAGCCGCCGGTCGAAAGACCGAGGGCGATACCGAGCAGGATCGGGATCAGCGTGCCGACGATCAGGGAGTCGCCGAGACCGGCAAGCGGGCCCATCAGACCGGCGCGGATGCCGTTGATGGCGTCATCATCGACGGGCTCGCCGTTGGCGCGGGCCTCCTCGAGACCAGCGGTGATGCCGACGACCATGGTGCCGATCTGCGGCTCGGTGTTGAAGAAGGCGCTGTAGGTCTGGAGAGCCTCTTTCTGCTGCTCCTTGTCCTCGTACAGCTCCTCGACGATCGGGAGCATGGCGCACAGATAGCCGAACGTCTGCATGTGCTCCTGCGAGAAGCAGGTCAGGTTGCCATAGGCCCAGTTGCGGAACGATTTGCTCAGGGTCTTCTTGGAGAGTTTCTTCTCTGCCATTAGATGTCCTCCTCTTCCTCATCAGAACCCGAGGCGATAGCGGCCTTGGGGGCGTTCTCCATGTCGATCCTGAGAGAAGCGATCTCATAGTGGACCAGGGCGAAGAAGCAGCCGATGCCGGCGGCGGCGATCAGATTGCAGCCCATGACGGCGGACAGGGTGAAACCGAAGAAGAAGGTCAGGAAGTCCGTGGGCTTGGAGATAACCTGCTTGAGCAGGATGGCGACACCGACGGTGGGCAGCAGCGAGCCGACGGTGAACAGCGTCTTCATGGCGATGCCGTCCATGGGCATGTAGATCTTCATAAGGTCGACCATGTTGGCGCCGCCCATGGTGATGATGAACGTCGGGATAAAGGAGCACAGGATGTGACCGATCCAAGGCAGGACCATGTCGACGAGGTAGAGCTTGTGCAGGTCACCCTTCTCGAGCCACTTCCAGCCCATGCCCTGCCACACAAGGTTGATGGTCGAGGTGCCATAGAACAGGACGGTGCCGAGCGTACCCACGGCGGCGCCGAGGGAAGCAGCCATGCCGGCGGCCTCGGTCGAACCCGGGTCGATGCCCTGCGCCTTGATGGCCAGGATCGCCAGAGGGATACCGATGTAGGAAACGGCGCGGACGTCGGCGGAGACGGTTCCGCCCGGGGTCACGAGGGCGATGTAGACAACCTGGATGGCGGCGCCGACCAAGATGCCGGACTGGATGTCGCCCATGATGATGCCGACGACGAGACCTGCGACCAACGGACGGCCCAGGGTGTAGTTGCCGAACGTCGTGCCGCCCATGCCGGGCATCGAAGCCAGGCAGGCGAACAGGCCGAACAGCGCGGCTTGGAATGCATTAATAGTCATGCTTTCCCCTTTCCTTATTCCTCGGCCCCTCCTCGCGGGGCCGTTGGGACCAACTTTGCGGCGAGCGCTCGATTAAAAGCCGAACTGACCGCGGAACTTGGGCCACTCACCGATGGACTTCTCCTTGATGAGGGCGAACTCGACGGTGTAACCGGCGTTGGTGAGATCCTCGAGCGCCTGGGCCTCCTCCTGCGTGATCGACTGGTTGTTGCCCAGCTTGGTGGCTCCGGGACGGTCGTTGCAGGGGCCGACGACGATATGCTTCATGACCGGGTCGAACCCGAAGTCGACGAGCAGCTCCTTCATGTCCTGCGGGTTCTTGGTGATCAGGAAGTATTTGGTGTCGGACTTGATGACCTTCTCGGAGACCTCCTTGAAGTGCGCCTTGGTCCAGACGAAGGTCTTCTTCTGCGAAGCGCTCTTGTAGGCTTCCTTGAGCACCGGGTTGGAAGCGGCGGCGTCATTGACGGCGATGAGTCCGTCGCAGGGATACTCGAGCGACCAGCGGGTGACGGTCTGGCCATGGATCATACGGTCGTCGATGCGGATGAACGAAATCATGCGTTCTCCCCTTTCTTTCACGAGGTCTGCTTTTGCAGCCTCCCCTTCTTGCCTCTGCGTGCGATCGGGCGATTTTCGCTCGGACTAGATGTCGTCATCCTCGTCATCGGCCTCATCGGCGGGGATCACGAGCTCGGACATACCGTTCCTGCCCTCCTCGAGCATCATCTGTTTGAGGGCGTTGAGATCCATGGTGGCGAGACCCATCATGGCGGTCATCGCCATGGGGAGGTTCATGCCGCCGAAGGCGATGGTGTGGCCGAGCAGGCCCTTCTCGGCCAGCGTGTTCATAGCGTTGGTGAGCGGCGATCCGCCGAGGATGTCGCCGAGCAGGACGACCTCGTCATCGGCCGTGACGGGAGCCAGCAGGGCCTTGACGTTCTCGACGTACTCGTCGGCACCCATACCGTCGACGAGGCTCGTCGATAGGATATTGGGGGCATCGCTGCCGAGCATCTTGAGGACGCTGTGCAGACCAGGAGCGAGCGTTCCGTGGCTGACCATTACCAGATACCGCATGCGGTCTCCTCTCGACCATCCGTGCACCGCACGGCATTGCTTCGTTTCGAGACCATTATTGTTCCGGGGTATGTTCGGAACAAGAAAATAATTGCGAACGGCAACTATTCATCGGTTAACGGTAGCAACTATTCTTGAAATTAAATTATTTTTCTTTTCAAGATTTTCTAAAACAGCAGGTAGATTGACTGGTAAATATTTTATGTTCCTCATGTACCATACATAGTACGTAAGAATTACGCCAAATGACACCGGTTGTGACCGCGCTTTATGCTACGTTTTGCAAACCCATGACATGGAGGTAGCCCATGGACATGATCTCATTTCTCGCCATCGAGCCCTTCGACCGCACGGGCGACACACCGCTTTACACTCAGCTCAAGCAGCGCATCATCCTGCTTATCGCGAGTCAGACGTTCGATACGAAGACACCGCTCCCCCGCGAGCTCGAGATCTGCGAACGGCTGGGCCTGTCGCGGGCGACTGTGCGCCGTTGCTTTCAAGATCTGGTCACCGAGGGGCGCGTGGTGCGCAAGCGCGGACAGGGCACGTTCATCAAGCCCCAGATCGCGGCGCCCGGCATCGACCTGGCCTTGAATTTCAGCGCGCGGATGCGCGAAGCGGGACGGGTTCCGAGCTCACAGATTCTCGCCTTTTCAAGCATACCGGCCGTCCGCGGCATCGCCTCTGGGCTCAAAGTGCCCGAAGGGACACCCGTCTGGGAGATTCGCCGCCTGCGTCTCGCCAACGACAAACCCATGGAGCTCAACTACGTCTATATCCCTGTGTCACTTTGCCCCGAGCTCACACGCAAAGACGCGGATGGCTCGCTCTACGCCTACATCGCGGAAAAGACCGGCATCCTGCCCGCAAGCGTCGATGCCGTCTACGAGGCGGTCAACCTCGACAAGCATGAGGCGCGCCTTTTGGGACAGAACACCGGTAAGGCGGCGATGCGCATCGTGCGTTCGACCTACGACAAGATGGGAACCCCGTTCGAGGTAGGCGTGCTCATCAGCTGCGACGGTCAGGCAAAGCTGCACGTGCACATCGCCGCCGACAAAACAACCTTCACCGTCACAGCCCAATAAATCCAAAACGTGGACGCCGTCGTTCAAACGAACGACGGCGTCCACACTCACTTTCTTTTTCAGCCCTAGTCATCGCGCAAGGCCCCTTCGGCAGCACACGGTGCAACCGAGTCACCGCAGGCCGGGGCGGGAGGCGGACCTTTCTCTCGGAAAACTTCGCGAAGCCCAGTTTCCGAGAGAAAGCGTCCGATCCCGCCCCGGGCGACGGGATGAGTCTTACACCGTGTACTGCGGCAGGTCCTGCAGGGCGATGACGTCCATGCCCATGTCGTTGGCGCTGCCGTGACCCTGCTGGTCCTCACGCACTGCCTCGATGGCACTCACGTACGTGTTGGCCGCAGACATCGCGGTCACGCAGGTCACACCGCGGCGCACCGCCTCGGTGCGCAACAGATAGCCGTCGCCACGCGAGCCCGGACCGTACGGCGTGTTGATGATCACCGCGATCTTGCCATCAGCGATGAGGTCGCCGATGTTGGGGCGCTCGCCGTCGTGCGGGCCGCTAATCTTCTCCACAATCTCGCATGTCACGTTGCCTCCACGCAGCACGCGCGCCGTACCCTCGGTGGAGCAGATGTCAAAGCCCAGGTAACGCAGGATGCGGGCGACCGAAAGGATATGGCGCTTGTCGCGGTCGCACACGCTGATGAATACCTTGCCGGCGCTCGGGTCGGGCAGCTTGTAGTCGATCGCCAGCTGCGTCTTGGCGTATGCCTCGGGATAGCTCTTGGCGATACCCATGACCTCGCCCGTCGACTTCATCTCGGGCCCCAAGATGACGTCGGCGCCCGGGAAACGACCCCAGGGCATGACGGCTTCCTTCATGCAGAACCAGTCCAGCTGACGCTCGTCGCTCGGCAGGCCCAGGCTCGCGATAGAATCGCCTGCCATGATACGCGCCGCGCACTTGGCCAGCGGCACGCCGGTGGCCTTGGAAATAAACGGCACGGTACGGCTGGCACGCGGGTTGGCCTCGATCACGTAAACAGTCTCGCCCTTGATGGCATACTGCACGTTGACCAGGCCACGCACGCCCAGCGCCATCGCGATGCGGCGCGTGGTCTCGCGGAGCTTCGCCTGCAGGCTCTCGCTAAAGCTAAACGGCGGGATGCAGGTCGCGGAGTCGCCGGAGTGAATACCGGCCTCCTCGATATGCTCCAGGATACCGCCGATGTAGACCTCTTCGCCGTCGCACAGGGCGTCGACGTCGGACTCGATCGCACCCTCCAGAAAGCGGTCCAGGTACACCGGGTAGTCGGGGCTAATGCGCGCAGCCTCGGCCATGTAATCGCGCAGATGCTCGGCATCGTAGGCGATCATCATGCCGCGACCGCCCAGCACGTAGCTCGGACGCACCAGCAGCGGGTAGCCGATATGCGCGGCCACGGCCTCGGCCTCCTCAAACGAGGTGGCCTGGCCCGCCGGCGGGTACATGATGCCCAGCTTGTCGAGCAGAGCGGCGAAGCGCTCGCGGTCCTCGGCAAAGTCGATGGCATCGGGCTTGGTGCCCATAATGTTCACGCCGCTCTCCTCGAGCATGCGCGCCAGCTTAAGCGGAGTCTGGCCGCCGAGCGTCACCACGACGCCGTCGGGTCGCTCAACATCGATGACATCCATGACGTCCTCGTAGGTGAGCGGCTCAAAGTACAAGCGGTCCGAGGTGTCGTAGTCGGTCGAAACAGTCTCGGGATTGCAGTTGACCATGATGGTCTCGAAGCCGCGGGCCGCCAGCGCGTAGCTCGCGTGCACGCAGCAGTAATCGAACTCGATACCCTGGCCAATGCGGTTGGGGCCGGCGCCCAGGATCATCGCCTTGGGCTTGTCCGCCGGCGTGGTCTCGTCGGGGGCAACGCACTTTTTGGCGACCGGGCTCGTGCGGTAGATGTTCTCGTACGTCTTGTAGTGGTACTCCGTGGCGCTCGAGAACTCGGCCGCGCAGGTATCGACCGTCTTCATGCTGGGAACCACGCCCAGACCCTTGCGATAGGCGCGCACAAAGCGCTCGTCGGAGCCGGTCAGCGCGGCGATCTCGGCGTCGCTCGTACCGTACTGCTTGAGCAGGCGCATCGCGTCGGCGTCGATATCCTCCACACGCAGGCCGCGGATGCTCTCCTGGACCTGCACCATATCGTTGATACGGTTGAGGTACCACGGATCGATGCCGCAGATAGCATGGATGCGCGCAACGTCCCAGCCGCGGCGCAGGGCCTCGACCACAAAGAAGATGCGATGCTCGGTCGGGGTGGCCACAGCCTGGGCGAGCTCATCGTCGCTCAGCTTATCGGCACCCTCTTTGCCACCGGCGCAAATGCCCTGGTGGCCGTCCTCCAGCGAGCGCATAGCCTTGCCAAAGGCCTCCTCAAAGGTGCGGCCGATTGCCATGATCTCGCCCACGGCCTTCATGCGCGTGGTGAGCGTGGGGTCGGTGCCCTTGAACTTCTCGAAGGCAAAGCGCGGCACCTTGACCACGCAGTAGTCGATCGTGGGCTCAAAGCAGGCAGGCGTTGCCTTGGTAATGTCGTTGACGATCTCGTCGAGCGTGTAGCCCACGGCCAGGCGAGCGGCGGCCTTGGCGATGGGAAAGCCCGTGGCCTTGGAGGCCAGTGCGGACGAACGGCTCACGCGCGGGTTCATCTCGATGACGATCAGGCGGCCGGTCTGGGGGTTCACGGCAAACTGCACGTTGGAGCCGCCGGTCTCGACGCCAATCTTCTCCAGAATGGCAAGCGACGCGACACGCATGCGCTGGTACTCAAGGTCACTTAGTGTCTGCGCCGGCGCCACGGTGATGGAGTCGCCGGTGTGCACGCCCATGGGGTCGAGATTCTCGATGGAGCACACGATGATGCCGTTGCCGGCGTGGTCGCGCATGACCTCCATCTCATACTCTTTCCAACCCTCGATGGACTCCTCGACCAGCACCTCATGGGCAGGCGAGAGCTCAAGGCCCTGGCTCACGATGGAGACGAGCTCCTCGTGGGTATGCGCGATGCCGCCGCCGGCGCCACCGAGGGTAAAGCTCGGGCGCAGTACGCAGGGATATCCCACGCGCTCGGCGATAGCCTCGGCGTCGGCCACGCTGTAGGCATAGCCCGAGCGCGCGACCTCTAGGCCGATCTCGGCCATGGCCTCGTTAAAGAGTTTGCGGTCCTCGCCGCGCTCGATAGCGGCCAGGTCGCAGCCGATCATCTCGACGCCGTACTTGTCGAGCGTGCCGTCCTTTGCCAGCTCGACGGCGGCGTTCAGACCGGTCTGGCCGCCCAGCGTGGGCAGCAGCGCGTCCGGGCGCTCCTTCTTGATCACGCGCTCGATAAACTCGGCGGTGATAGGCTCAACATAGGTGCGGTCGGCCAAGCCCGGGTCGGTCATGATGGTCGCCGGATTGGAGTTGACCAGGATGACCTCAAAGCCATCCTCCTTGAGCACCTTGCAGGCCTGGGCGCCGGAGTAGTCGAACTCGCAGGCCTGGCCAATAACGATGGGGCCCGAACCAATAACGAGGATGCGCTTGATGTCAGTACGTTTAGGCATGTTAGTTCTCCTCGGTCGCAGCGTTCTCAGACTCGGCGAAATTCCAGCCGGCGAGGCGGTCCTTCGCGGTGTCGATGTCCAGGTAGTTCTCCTCGCCGTCCATGAGTCGCGTAAAGGCGGTAAAGAGATAGTGGGCATCGGTGGGGCCAGGCGAAGCCTCGGGGTGGTACTGGACCGAGAAACACGGGGCGTCGAGCAGCTGGATGCCCTCGGCGGTGCCGTCGTTGAGGTTCACATGTGTCAGGCGAATGCGACCAAAGCGCTCGTTCATCACGACCGGCGCGATGCCGCGACGCACCCAGGCGCGCAGGTCGCCATCAGCCGCATGCTCGGTTTCGCCGCCGGAAAGCTCCGGAATCAGTTTGCCCAGACTGGGGAACAGCAGGCCAAAGCCGTGGTTTTGCGCGGTGATCTCCACGCGACGGCTCACCAGATTCATAACCGGCTGGTTACCGCCACGGTGACCGAATTTAAGCTTTTCCATTTGGGCGCCGCACGCCAAGCTGATCATCTGGTGACCAAGGCAAATGCCAAAGACCGGCACCTTGCCGATCAGCTGCTGTACCTGCTCGTAGGTCTCCACCACGGCGTCGGGGTCGCCGGGGCCGTTGGACAAAAAGACGCCATCGGGATTCATCTCGAGCACCTGCTGGGCGGGCGTATCCCACGGCACGACGGTAAGGTCGCAGCCGGCGCGGACCAGCCCCTCCAGAATGCCGCGCTTCACACCGCAGTCGTAGGCGACCACTTTGTGACGGGCAGGAGCGGCAACCGCAAGCGCAAAGTCATGCGTGGCAGGCAGGTCGGCGGCCACAAACTCGTGAGGCGCGGGGCAACTTACGGTCTTGACCAAATTCTCGCCCACCAGTGTGGGCGCTGCGGCCAGACGCTCGGCAAGCTCGTCGACGTCGAAGATCTCGGTCGAGATAATGCCCATCTTGGAACCATTGTCGCGCAGATGGCGCACCAGAGCGCGGGTGTCGACACTCTCGATAGCGACGATGCCGTGAGCGCGCAGGTACTCCGGCACACTGACGGCCGAGCGCCAGTTAGAAGGCGTGGCGCACATGTCGCGAACGATCATGCCGCGCATAGCCGGAGCGCTCGCAGGACGCACGGCGTCGCCGGGGAAGGCCGACTGGACGTCGGTCTCGTCGATACCGTAGTTGCCGATCTGCGGATAGGTCATGGTTACGATTTGGCCGGCATAACTCGGGTCGGTCATGACCTCAAAGTAGCCCTCGAGCGAGGTGTTGAAGCAGACTTCGCCGGTCGCGGTGCCCTCGGCGCCGCATGCACGTCCATAAAAAATGGTCCCATCCTCAAGATACAGGATACAGGGACCGCAGGTGCCCTTGCTGGTTTTGGCCAGCATACGCTGGCAAAGCTCGCTGGGCGCGAAGGTGCGGGCGGCAGCGCCCGCGGTATGGTTGTTCGCCATAATTCTCCTTCCCGGTCTCACAGGACCGGCTTAAAGGTGTGTAGTTAGGCCTCGCGGTATTGTAACCGCAAGCATGCCTCATGGCGTTAATTTCATCGAAATGTTTACGAAATGATAATTATGACTTTCTATGCATAATGATTTTTCTGGGACGGGGATTAAAAATCATCCCACGGGGCTTGTGGCTCACGCGGGATGACGGCGTCTTACTTTTTCTTGTCCTGTTCCAGCAGATCGGACGGTAAGCGATCGGGCTTGCCGCCGCGGAAAATCTCGCGGCCATGCAGACGATGCTCCAGGTCACGTTCGGCCTTTTCCTCGTCAATCTTGGTCTGGCTCACCACCGGGTCCTCGATCAGCGACGAAACCGAGTTCACCTGTTTTTGAATGCGCTCGGCAATGGTGTCGTCCATGCTTACGATGCGCATCTTCCAGTCGATACTCGTGGCGTTGGATGAGCTCTTGGTCCACACAAACGTCAAAATGGCGCTCTGATGACCCCGCGCGGGGAACATGCCAAAAAAGGAATCGTGCTGAATGTTGCTATCCTCGTCGATATAGGCGTGAACGTTATACACCACGCGGTCAATCTTGTCGTTGAGCAGGGCGTTGGTCGCAAGCGCCGCGGCCTGGATCTGCCCGTTGGACAGCAGCTCGAGCTCATTGGCAGACGACGTGTCCAACACCGTCACCTCAACCGTGCCCGTGCGCTCATCGGCCTCGTCGACAGAAAAATCGAGCGGGAACTGCGTAAAGCCGTTGCCCCATTCGAGTCCACCCTTGAGCGCGGTCGAGACGGTATCCACCGAAACGCTCTCGGACAGGTTGGCGGTATTCAGACGGCGCATCACGCCGTAACCGATCTGCATGCCCACGATCAGCACCAGAATACCGATGACCACGGCCATCGCGGTCTTCGTAATGGTATGGCTCACCTGCGAGCCCGAAGGATCGTCCTCGGACAGCGGGTCGATATGTTTTGCCTGGCTCGCGCGGTCCTCGCTACGCAGCTGCGCTAGCGCCGCTTTGTCACCGCGCTTGGCCGCAGCCTCCTTCTCACGCATGCGCTCGGTTCGCTTTTTGGCAAGCGTGGGATCCAAGACACCGGATGCATCGATTTCGGAGAATAACTCCGTCACTTCTTCCGGAGTCAAAGGGTTCTTGTCAGCCATAAACTTCCTGTCATATCAATCAGTCGAGCTCGTGCGCACGCGCACCTTCGAACTGCATT
Source organism: uncultured Collinsella sp. (assembly GCA_958415625.1). Lineage (GTDB taxonomy): Bacteria > Actinomycetota > Coriobacteriia > Coriobacteriales > Coriobacteriaceae > Collinsella. Next base: position 25,141 of record CATYZI010000019.1, read on the forward strand.
CGATAGTAACGGGCATAGGTGCCGCCACGGGCGAGAAGCTCCTCGTGCGCGCCACGCTCCACAACGCGACCATGCTCAACGGTCGCAATCTCATCGGCATGCTTAATAGTCGAGAGACGGTGGGCGATGATAATCGTGGTGCGGCCGCGTGCCAGCTCTTCGAGTGACTCCTGCACCGCCTCCTCGCTCTCGTTATCCAAAGCACTCGTCGCCTCGTCCAAAATCAGGATCTTGGGGTTCTTGAGAAACACGCGCGCGATGGCAACGCGCTGCTTCTGTCCGCCCGAAAGACGGCTGCCGCGCTCGCCCACGACCGTGTCATAGCCCTGTGGAAGCGACTCGATAAAGGCATCGATATTGGCGCGGCGGGCGGCCTCGGCGATCTCTTCTGCCGTGGCGCCCGGCTTGCCGTAGGCGATGTTCTCGCCGATTGTTCCGTCAAACAGGTAGACATCCTGCTGCACCAGGCCGATGGCACGGCGCAGGCTCTGCTGCGTCACATCGCGCACGTCCTGGCCGTCGATGCTAATGGATCCGGCAGCCACGTCATAAAAGCGCGGCAGCAGCGAACAGGTCGTGGACTTGCCACCGCCCGAAGGGCCAACCAAAGCGATGGTCTGCCCGGGCTTGATGGACAGATTCATATGGTCGATAACGGGACGCTCGTCGGCATCGCCCTCGCCCAGCTCAACGTCCTCGTAGTTAAAGCACACGTCGTGATAATCCACGGCGCCGGCGGTCACCTGCAGATCCGTGGCGCCCGGCTTGTCCTGGATATCAGGCGCAGTCGAGAGCACCTCGTCCATACGCTTAAAGCCGGCGATAGCCTTCTGATACGTTTCGGCCGAATTGACGAGTGTCTCGAGCGGCGTGCAGAACAGCGAAATATAGAGTGCAAAGGTCGCCATATCGACCGCCTGCAGCTGCCCCTGGGCGACCAGCCAGCCGCCCAGCAGCACCACGATTACGTATAGCACGCCCGAGAGCAGGCCATACGTCGCAGTGTAGACGCCCATGGCGTGATACATGTTCTCCTTGGACGAAAGATAGCGATTGTTGGAGGCGCGGAACTTGAAGCGTTCGGTCTCCTCATTGGCAAAGCTCTTGACCACGCGCATGCCCGCCAGCGAATCCTGCAGCTGCGCATTGATGCCGCTGATCTTTTTGCGGTTGTCGCTAAAGACCTCGCGCATGCGCATGTTCTGCCAAAACATGATGACCGCAAACACTGCTGTCACCGCAGCCATGGCAAGCGCCAGCACCGGGGCGATGGTAAAGAGGATCACAAACGAGCCGATAATCTCGATGCCGCAGATGATGATCCACTCGGGCACGTGATGCGCCGCCTCGCAGATATCGAACAGGTCGTTGACCACACGGCTCATCATATCGCCCGAACTGTTGCGGTCGAAGTACGCAAAGCTAAAGCGCTCGTACTGGTCAAACAGGTCCTCGCGCATCTTGGACTCCATGCGCGCGCCCATCACGTGGCCCCAGTAGCTCACAAAATAGCGGCAGGCGCAACGGATGACATACATCAGCACCAAACCCACCGCGATCATACCGAGCGCCTGCATAATGGCAGCCTGACCCTGAGTAAACAGCCCACCGGTCAAATTGCGCAGAATGATAGGAAACGCCAGGTCAATGGCGGCAAGCACCAGAGCGCAAACAGTATCGGCAACAAAAAGCCCCATCTGGGGCCTGTAATAAGACAGAAAACGCTTCAGCATGTGGTCCTCTAGAAATAGGAAGAACGGAAAAATCGGTTGAACAAGCGAACCGAAAGAAAACCCACGACAGATATAACGCCAATGATCTGGCTGCGTCAGCGAAAACGTCCCTAAGCGAGCAAGGTGCCTTGAAAGAGGAGCGACGCGTACTTCGGTACGCGAGCGACGATTGAAAGGCAGATTGCCGCTTAGGGGCGTTTGCAGCGTCGACTCGTTACGCGGTTTGGTAAAACCGCGTAACCTAGAGCTCTGCCCCGCCCAGCCTGTGTGCGATGCTGTCACAGGCCAAGGCGCCTACGACGGTCTTGGCGTCTTCGATCTTGCCGTCGAGTACGGCGTCGATCAACTCGTGCAGCGGCACCAGGTCCACGTTGACAAACTCGTCATCATCGGGGTTGGGCGCATCAAACTCCAGCTTGGTAGCCAAGTAGATGTGAATGATCTCGTCGCAAAAACCGCAGGACGTGACAATCGACGTCAAAAAGCGAATGCGACCAGCCCTAAAGCCCGTCTCCTCATGCAGCTCGCGTTTGGCGCAATCGAGCGGGTCCTCGCCTGGATCGAGCTTGCCGGCGGGAATCTCGACCGTCACGCGGTCGATAGCGGTGCGGTACTGACGCACCAGTACGATCTTGCCGCTCTCGGTCAGCGCCACAACGGCCGCCGCACCCGGATGGCGAACGATATCGCGGGCGCTGCGGCGACCGTTGGGCAGCTCAACCTCAAGACGGTGGACGTCGAGGATCTTGCCCTTCCAGGCGCACTCCTCCGAAAGAATCTTCTCGTGCAGCTCGGCATCGTGCGGGTCGTCATCGCCCAGCACCAGCGCCGGCTCGTCAGCGACCTCGCCGCCAGGCTCGCCCTCGGCGTGCCCATACACGCGGCTGTCCTCCTCGACGATCTGCGCATCCACGAGCTCTTCGTTCTTCTCGTCCATCCGTCTCATTCCTCTCGGACTTTAGGCATCCCAGGCGTCGCGGCCGCGCAGCGCGCGCAGGCCGATGTCGTGACGCAGGGTCTTACCCTCAAAATCAATCTTCTCGCAGGCCTCGTAGGCAAGGTTGCGAGCGTTCTCAAACGTATCGCCCAGAGCGGTCACGGCAAGCACACGGCCACCATTGGTCACGAGCTGGCCGTCCACCACGGCAGTGCCCGCGTGGTACACGGTCACGTTCTCCATGGCCTCGGCATCGGCGATACCGGTGATGACCTTGCCCTTCTCGTAGCTGCCGGGATAGCCCGCGCTCGTCAGGACAACGGCCACGGCCCACTCGTCACGCCAGTCGAGCTCAATCTGATCGAGCTCGCAGTTGGCGCAGGCGAGCATGACCTCGACCAGGTCGTTCTTAAGGCGCGGCAGCACGACCTGCGTCTCGGGATCGCCAAAGCGGGCATTGAACTCCAGCACCTTGGGGCCGGCAGGCGTGAGCATAAAGCCGCCGTACAGGCAGCCGCGGTAGTCGATACCCTCGGCAGCAAGCTCTGCCACGGTCTGCTCCATGACCGCCACCATGGTGGCGTGCTCCTCGTCGGTCACGATGGGCACCGGGCTGTAGACGCCCATGCCGCCGGTGTTGGGGCCCTTGTCGCCCTCGAGCGCGCGCTTGTGGTCCTGCGAGGTGGCCATGGGGCGCACGGTCTTGCCGTCGGTAAAGGCCAAAAGCGAGCACTCGGGACCAACGAGCATCTCCTCGATGACCACGGTATTGCCGGCATCGCCAAAGGTGCCGCCAAAGCACTCGCGCACGGCCTCCTCGGCCTGCTCAAGTTCGGTCGCCACGATAACGCCCTTGCCCGCGGCAAGGCCGTCGGCCTTCACGACCAGCGGAGCGCCCTGCTCGCGCACGTAGGCGAGAGCCGAAGCCTCGTCGGTAAACGAACCATAGGCTGCCGTCGGGATACCGGCGCGCTCCATGAGCTGCTTGGAGAACAGCTTGGAACCCTCCATCTGGGCGCCCTCGGCACCCGGGCCAAAGCAGGGAATACCTGCCGCGCGCACGGCGTCGGCCACGCCCGCCACGAGCGGAGCCTCGGGGCCAATTACCACGAGTCCGCATCCGTGACTCTGCGCAAACGCCGCCACGGCCGCAGGATCGCAGTCGTCGAGAACAACGTTCTCGCCGCAGCTCGCGGTGCCGCCGTTGCCCGGCGCGATGTAGAGCTTGCCGGCGCGCGGTGATGCTGCGAGCTTAGCTGCCAAAGCATGCTCACGGCCGCCGCTGCCCAACAACAGGATGTCGATGGTTTGAGTGTCCGCCTTCAAGGGTGCCTCCTCTATGGATGAATGGCCCGCTCCGCGCGAGCCCTTTGCAAGCAAATATACCCCTCGGCCGCCCGTCCGGGCTGCAAAGGGGTATATCGCAATAACCAAATAGTCCCGATTACTTCCAGAATCGGTTGATGATCTGCTCGCGACCAGCGCCAACGCCAATGAACGTCACGCGGGTGTGTGCCAGATCCTCGATAAACGCCACGTAGTCCTGAGCCTCCTGCGGCAACTCGTCAAAGCTGCGGCAACCGGTGATGTCGCACTTCCAGCCGGGGAGCTCCTCGTAGATGGGCTTGGCGTGCTCAAAGCGCACCTGATGCTCGGGCACGCTGGTGTAGCGCTCGCCATCGACGTCGTAGGCCACGCACACCTTGATGGTGTCGAAAGCCGAAAGCACGTCGAGCTTGGTCAGGGCGATATCGGTGAGGCCGTTGACGCGCGAGGCGTAGTTGGCGATGGGGCCGTCGAACCAGCCGCAGCGACGACGGCGACCGGTGGTCACGCCGTACTCATAGCCCTCCTCGGTCAGCGTGTGACCAGCCTCGGACTCATAGGAAAGCTCGGTGGGCATGGGGCCCGAACCGACGCGGGTGATATAGGCCTTCATGACGCCCAGCACGCGGTCGACGTTCTTCATGCCCACGCCGGAGCCGGTAATGGCGCCGCCGGCGGTGCAGTTGGAAGACGTCACGTACGGATAGGTGCCGTGGTCGATGTCGAGCAGCGTCGCCTGGGCACCCTCAAACAGCAGGTCCTTGCCCTCATCGATCATGTTGTTGAGCAGCAGGCTCGTCTCGGTGATGTAGGGACGCAGGCGCTCGGCCATGGGCAGGTACTCGTCGCAAATCTGGTCCACGGTGTAGGTGGGCAGGTTGTAGATGAGCTCAAGCTCGGGGTTCACGCGGGCGAGAGCGGTCTCCAGCTTGTCGCGGAACAGCGCCTCGTCCAGCATATCCTGCATGCGCAGGCCAATGCGGGCCATCTTGTCCTGATAGCACGGACCGATACCGCGCTTGGTGGTACCGATGTTCTTCTTGCCGAGCTTCTGCTCAAAGGCGCCATCCAGGTCGATGTGGTACGGCATGATGACATGCGCGTTGCCGCTAATCTTGAGGTTCTTGGTGGTGATGCCGTCGGCCTCGAACATGTCGATCTCCTCAAGGACAACCTTGGGGTTGACGACGCAGCCGTTACCGATCACCGACACATGGTCGGAATACATGATGCCGGAGGGCACCTGGTGCAGGCCGTACTTCTTGCCGTTGACGACGATGGTGTGGCCGGCGTTGTTGCCGCCCGAGTAGCGCACGACGGCATCGAAGTCGCCGGCGACCAGGTCGCAGATCTTACCCTTGCCCTCATCGCCCCACTGGGCACCGACCAAAACGGTTGACGGCATGTTTACTCCTTACATTCATGGACTGTCTACGCGCCACGCCGGCACGCAGAAGCACAAAACATTCCCAGTATACCCGTGCAACGGGCGCCTGTCCTACTCCTCGGCATGTGCCCCATCAAGCTCATAGAACTTGGTGGATGCCGGCAGGAACATCAGGTCGACGTCGCCGATCGGGCCCGAACGGTTCTTGGCCACGACGATACGCGTAACGCCCTCGTCGGGTCGATCGTCGCGCGAGGCTTCGGCCTCGTCGGCGGAGCGGTCCAAGAACATAACGATATCGGCGTCCTGCTCGATGGAGCCCGATTCACGAAGGTCGGAAAGCTGCGGGCGCTTGCCGGTACGGGATTCGACCTGACGCGAGAGCTGCGACAGCGCGATGAGCGGGATCTTGAGTTCCTTGGCCATGATCTTCAGACCACGCGACATCTCGGAGACCTCGACGGTACGGCTCTCGGAGCGGCGTCCCGGCGGAGGACTCACCAGCTGCAGGTAGTCCAGGATGATGATGGCCTTCTCCTTGTTGTGGAGCATGCGGCGGCTCTTGGCGCGAATCTCGGTCACTGTGGTGCCGGGCGTATCGTCAATCAGAATATCGAGCTTGGACAAGGTCTGCGTGGCCTCGTTGATATTGGCCCACTGCTCGGGGCTAATGCGGCCCATGCGGAAGTCACTGATCGAAATCATGGCGTAGGCGCAAATCAGACGCTGGGCAATTTCCTTGCCCGACATCTCCAGCGAGAAGAAGCCGACGGTATAACCGGCCGCGGCAGCGTTGAGCGCCAGATTCAGGGCGAACGACGTCTTACCCACAGCAGGGCGGGCGCCGATGATGATGAGCTGGCCCTCGCGAAAACCCATGAGCATGCGGTCGAGCGACGGGAAGCCCGTGGGCACGCCCGCAGCCTGGCCGCCTGCCTGGCACACTTCCTCGGCCTCGTTATAGGCCTCGACCATAAACTCGGTCAGCGTCTTGTAGCTCGACTTGACCTCGCGCGCCGTGACCTTGAGCAACTTGCTCTCGGCCAGCTCCACGACCTCTTTGGTATCGGTGGGAGCGTTATAGGCCAGCGCGTTGATCTCGTTGGTGGCGCCGATCAGCTCACGCAGCATCGAATCGCGGCGAACGATAGCGGCATGGTGCTGCCAGTTGACGAGCGACAGGGTCTGACCCATCAACTCCAAAATGTAGGCCTCGCCGCCCACGGCATCAAGCTTGTTGATGCTTCGCAGGTAATCGATCAGCGAGATGGAGTCGATGGGAATGCGGCTGTTGTACATATCGACCATCGCGGTATAGATGGTCTTATGAATGGGCCGGTAGAAGTCATCGGGCTGCAGCTCGACCTGGGCCTCTTCGACCACCTCGGGCGATAGCAGCATAGCGGCCAGTACATTGGCCTCTGCATCTTGGTTTTGGGGAAGACCCAACTTGGAGCCGCGGTCCTCAACCGTCAGCCCGGTCTCCCTATCGTCATATGCCATGAGCATCCTCATTCATATCGCTTGCGAGCATCCATAGTATCAGCCACGGTCCCAAAACGCGCCGCGCGCCGCCAATCATCACCGAACCAAACGGATGAACGGTCCTGTATATAGGACTTCGACGCAACGTTCACCATGACACTCACTCAGCGCAAAAAACAAAAGGGCGCCCTGGTTTCCCAGAGCGCCCTTCTTAGAACAAGATTGTTGCGTTGCAGCAAATGCTACTCGGCAGCAGCCTCAGTCTCGACCTCGGCGGTCTCGGCCTCGGCGACCTCAGCGGCCTCCTCGACCTCAGCCTCGGCAGCGAGCTCCTCGGCGGTAACGCCGACGAGAACGACAACCTCGGCCTTGATCTCGCGGTACAGCGAGATGGCAACGGTGTGGGCACCGGCAACCTTGATGGGCTTACCGAGCTCGACGCGCTTGCGGTCGATGTCCATACCGAGCTGAGCCTTGATGGCGTCAGCGATCATAGCGGCGGTAACGGAGCCAAAGAGGATGCCCTCGTCGCCGACCTTGACGTCAACGGTGACCGTCTTGCCCTCGAAGGCAGCCTTGGTCTCGTTGGCGGTAGCCAGACGGACGGCCTCGCGCTTGGCGATGTTGTTGCGACGCTCGTCAAGCTGCTTGAGGTTGCCCTTGGTGGCGGCAACAGCGAGCTTCTTGGGGAACAGGAAGTTCTCAGCGTAACCCTGAGCGACCTCTACGACGTCACCCTCGCCGCCCTTGCCCTTGATCTCATCGAGAAGAATAACCTTCATGATGCGTCTCCCTTCTTAGCCGCGGTCGCGGTTGCCACGAGAGGAAACCACGGGGACGGTGTACGGCAGGAGAGCCATCTCGCGGGCGCGCTTGATGGCGTTGGCGATGTCATGCTGATGCTGCGTGCAAGCGCCAGTGACGCGACGGGGCTTGATCTTGCCACGGTCGGTCATGTACTTACGGAGAAGCTGAGTGTCCTTATAGTCGATGAACTCAGTGTTCTCCTTGCAGAACTGGCAGTACTTACGACGCGGCTGACGTGCAGAAAAATCATTAGCCATGTCAAAATACCTTTCATTTGGCAACTTCGGCGAACCGAAGCCGCCTCTCACTCAAAAATAGGTGAACAACCCTTAGAACGGGATGTCCTCATCGTAGACGTCGACCGCGGGCGGCGTAGCCACCGGTGCGGCAGGACGTGCTGCGGGCGCGGGAGCTGCGGGGGCGTAACCGCCCTGATCGTAGCCACCCTGGCCACCACGGGAGCTCATAAACTCGATCTCATCGACGATGACCTCAAGCTTGCTCCGGCGCTGGCCGTCGCGCTCCCAAGAGCTGTAGCGCAGCTTGCCCTCGATCGCGACCTTGTTTCCCTTTGCCAGGAAACGGCTCACGGCCTCGGCGCGGGTGCCGAACATGGTGCAGTCGACAAAGTTGGGATAGTCCTCCCACTCGCCAGTCTGCGCGTTACGGCGACGATCGTTCACGGCGACGCCAAAGGACAGAACCTGGGTTCCGCCGGCGGTGGCGCGCAGCTCGGGATCGCGGGTGAGGTTACCGGTGATGTTCACTCGATTGATGCTCATAACTCACTACTTCCTCTTGGGGCACAAGCCCAGTCCAAAACGACAGTCTTACTCCTGGTCGTCGCGACGGACGATCATGTGGCGGACCACAGCGTCGGTGATGCGCAGGACGCGATCAAGCTCGGCGATCTGGGTAGGATCTGCGTGGAAGTTGATGAGGGTGTAGTCACCATCGGTGAGGTCGTTGATCTCGTAGGCGAGCTTGCGCTTGCCCCACTCGTCAACGGAGTCGACCTTGCCAGCGCCCTCAGCGATCGTGGTATCGATACGCTTCATAACAGCGAGACGAGTCTCGGGGTCGAGCGACGGGTCAACAAAGAACAGCAGTTCATAAGCCTTCATATTGTCACCTCCTCTGGGCAAATGTGGCTTCAGGTCGTGAAGGTGCGCCTGAAGCAGGAAAAGACTTGGTAATAATATCTTTCAACCTCCCAGGCCGCAAGAATATGCAGCTACAACCTCATGACCTCCACATATGCCCATATTCGCACGACGTTTCATGCGCATTCCAACCAAATGCCGACCAAGAGCTTGACGGATTTGTGGACAAGATACGGTGCCGCGGGGACAAGCTGAGCCAAGCCGCAGGTCAACGGGCACAAGGCTGTGGTCGCAAAATGCATACCAGTGGCCTAATTGATCACCAAAAAGATTTTTAATTCGTTTGCTCTTGGTCTATAAAGTCCTTTTTTGAACAATTCGCTTAGCACGATTTAGCTGGTCAGACTGCATGTGCCGCGCGTTTTAGGCATAGCGCGAAACGCTATGGATCAAAAAATGCTAAGTTTTCGGCTTGCACCTTACGATTCCTCGTGTATACTAACTTTCGCATTTAACGGAGAGTTGTCCGAGTGGCCGAAGGAGCACGATTGGAAATCGTGTAGGCGTCAAAAGCGTCTCCAGGGTTCAAATCCCTGACTCTCCGCCAGTTAATTCCAAAGCAGGCCTTCGAGCCTGCTTTGTTTTTACCCCACGCGGAGGGGTGGCAGAGTGGTTGAATGCGGCGGTCTCGAAAACCGTTTGGCCTGTATAAGGTCACGAGGGTTCGAATCCCTCCTCCTCCGCCATTTTGGTTGAGAAAGCTCCCGAAAACGGGGGCTTTTTTGTTTAGAGTCCCTTACAAGCAAATACGGCGGAGGAGGAGGGATTCGAACCCGTCAGGACGCGGAGCGTAAAGAAAACGCGCCAGTGGCGCGTTTTTAGCGCAGCGCGGTCGGCGCAAGCCGACCGAATAAATTTTGAGCTCCGCTCAAAATTTGGACATCCCTCCTATTCAACCCACACCTCCATCGCGTTCAATCCCAACCCAACATCCCAAACATGTACATCACCCTCCAAAGATGTCAAAAAATGTCGTTTTTGGAGGGTGGTGTACACGTTTGTATATGACACACGCCGTGCATGAGTCGACTTACCCGCATCCGGTATATTTCCCCACCTCAACGGACATAAGAGTTGGGTATCGACTCAGAGCGAGAGGTCCCCAATGGATACCCCTGTTCTCATTTCGCATAGAGCTGCATGGCTCGTCCATCACGCGCCACAAGGCCTGGTTCAAGCGGTCGCGCAACACGACTACCAGATAGGCGCAAGAGGTCTCTCCACCCAGCAACGCATCGCGCGCATACGACAGGCCCTCACCGACTGCGGCATTCCGCCCGATATGTTCAAGACTATCGATATCTCCGTAGTGTTTGCCTTCGAGCGAATTCGCACCAACGGTGTCACTTGCCATGTTCTCGGCCAAAGCCTACCCTACGGCCATATTGACGAGCTTACGCCCGGCATCTTTATCACCGACGAAGCCTTCACCTTCGTGCTCGCCGCCGAGTGGATGGATAGAATCGAATACCTCGAGTATGGCTACGAAGTTTGCGGCGACTATCGCATGGGCCTTAATCCCTCTGACCCTTATACCGAGCAACCAGCAACCACCTCCAAGGATGAAATTGTCGAGCTGCTCGATCAATACCCCGGAAAACCCGGTGCCACACGCGCGCGACTCGCGCTCAGACATGTCTACGACCACTCGGCCTCGCCCATGGAGACTGCATCGGCAATCGCCCTTTCACTTCCGACAAGCGAAGGCGGCGTTGGCATTCGAGGCATCGAGCTCAACCGACCGCTCGAGATCCCTCAACGTCTTTGGCATTGCACCAAAGCCCAAACACTCAAAATCGATGCCCTCATTACCTATAAGCGCAGAGAGCTCGGCATCGAATATAAGGGTGGCTTTCACGACGAGACTGGCCGTAAGGGAGCAGATGCGGAACGCGAAGCTGTGCTCGCCCAAATGGGTTATCGCATTGTCACACTCACCTCAGCGCAATTTGCCAGTCAACTCGCTTTTCACCGTGCCATGAACAATATCCGCGAAACGCTCGGTATGCCCCGCTGCACGGATGCCGAGTATCAGCGAAAGCAAAACGAACTGCGAAAGGCACTTATCCGCAACTGGAAGGGCACGAAGGACATAGAGACGCCCTCCGAGTAACGTCGCCCGCTCGGCGCGCGCCAAAACATGTACATCATCCGCCAAAAACGACATTTTTCGACATCTTTGGAGGCTGGTATACATGTTTGGAACCTATGACCGCACCCAACCCCTACCGTTTGCCGAGCAATAGGGTCGCAATCGCCGCCAACCATGTACTATGTACGGGCATTGTCCAAACCTGCAACTCAAAGGATTCCATCTTGCCCGTCGTCGCCGCTATGACCGTTACCTCACACGCCACGGATGCCATGGTCGCTATCCCATTTTGGCTCGAGATGTTCGCCGTTGTCGCGGCATCGATCTCGGGCGTGCTGGTCGCGCGCGAGCACAAGCTCGACCTGGTGGGCGCGGTCGCGCTCGCGGTAGTCTGCGGTCTGGGCGGCGGTCTTTTGCGCGATATGACGCTCCAGGTCGGCAACGTCTACATCCTCAACCAGCCCATGGCACTACCGCTCTCCATCGCCACAGCCGCCATCATCTATATCTTCCCGGCAATCGTCGATAAGCCCGAAAAACTCATTCCCCTGCTCGACATCATCTCGGTCGGCATCTATGCAGCAACCGGCGCGGACAAGGCGTTGGTGTACGGATTTGCGCCCGCCGTATGTATCATGATGGGCTTCTTTACCGCCGTGGGCGGCGGCATGCTGCGCGACGGCTTTATGGGCGTGGTCCCGGGCATTTTCCAACGCACCAACTTCTATGCCATCGCGGCCATCGCCGGATCGGCAAGCTATGTAGCCCTCGTCATGAGCGGCCTCATGAGCAATGTTGCCGCGCTGGTCGTATGCGTTGTGGTGACCATGGGGCTGCGTTGGCTATCACTGCGCTTTGACATTAAAAGCCCTACCGAGGAAGACATCGCGCGCTTTTTGCACCGTAAAAAGTAGGTAGCACAGCACAACCCCTCGAAATGCAACCGAGAGATTCTTTTAGAGCGCCCGCGCGTTGGGTACCCTGTTAGATACCTGTCGAGTATCTAACGAAGGATCCACTATGCCTTGCAACCAAGTACCGTCGATCCGGCGCCACAAAGCGCAGGCCCGCATCACCATCCTATTCGCGCTGATTGCGCTCGCGCTCACCGCACTTCCCACGGTGTCGTTCGCCGGCACCGACACCGCGGGAAACGTGCTCGCAACCGAAGTTGACTCAACTCCGTCCGGTATCGAAGGCGACCTGTACTGGGCCGGCCAAAGTCTCAACCTAGACGACGCCTCCATCGGCCGCGATATTATCGCGGCGGGTGAGAACCTGTCGATTCGCGATTGCACCGTAGGCGGCGCCGTTCGTCTGGCGGCACGCACCATCGATATCGCCAAAACCGCAATCGATGGCAGCGTCACGGTGGCCGGCCAGCACGTCGTGCTCGACACCGGCAGCACCGCCAACTGTTTTTACGCGGCAGGCGAAACGGTCGCCCTGCGCGGCTCCGCCAAATCGGCGGCGCTTGCCGGCGACACCGTAACCATCGACGGCACCGTCGATGGCGATGTTGAGGTCTGGGCCGACAAGCTCATCCTGGGTAAAAACGCCCGCATCACCGGCACGGTGAACGCCCACGTCTCACAGGACCCCGAGCGGGCCGAGGGCGCCCAGGTCGGAGCTCTCAAGATCGACCGGACCGAGAACGAGAACACCTCTACGGCCAACGACATTATCGGCGGCATCGTTGCCGCGGCGCTTTCCACCTGCTTTGTCGCCATCCTGCTTGAGCTTGTCTTTCCACGCGCAACCGCCAGCGCTGCCGGCATGCTCCATCAGCGTCCCATGCCGCTGTGGGTAAGTGGTCTTCTGGGCACGGTCGCCGTCGCTCCCGCCGTGCTGCTGCTCATCATCTCGATTGCAGGCCTGTCGCTCGCCGCCGCCCTCATGTGCGGCGTCATCGGCATCGCTTTGGTCTCGGCGGCATTTACGGGCACCGCGGTCGCGCGCATGGTCGGACACAACCAAAACCGCTACGCCATGGCCGCCGTGGGCGGTATCGTCGCGGGCGCACTCACGGCACTTCCTCTTATGGGCAACTTTGTCAGCGGTGTAGCCTTCGTCTTCACGCTCGGCTACGCCATCCAGATCATCTGGCGCAACGCCCACCTCAAGCCGCAGCAGCCGGCTAACACGCCAGGACTCCCCACCGCCTAGCCGCCAACCACCACAAAAGGGCCAGGCACCTTTGTGGTGGCGCAAAGCAACCTGATCCCATTGCACCAAAAAGGGCGCCGACCATTGCGGTCGACGCCCTTTCTTATTGGCAGTTATAAGCCCCAGCGCTTATTTGTTGACCTGGCCGGCGCGGACGGCTGCCTTCTTACGGTCGGTGGCGTTGAGCAGACGCTTGCGCAGGCGGATGTTCTTGGGAGTAATCTCCACCAGCTCGTCGTCGGCGATGTACTCCAGCGCCTCCTCCAGAGAGAAGGTGCGAGGCGGCACCAGCTGCACGGAGATGTCGGAGGTCGAGGAACGCTGGTTGCCCAGGTTCTTGGTACGGGCGATGTTGACGACCATGTCGCCAGCCTTGCTGCGCTCGCCCACGATCATGCCCTCGTAGCACTCGGTGCCCGGCTCAACAAACAGCTGGCCGCGCTCCTGCAGCGTGCCCAGGGCGTAGGCAACCGCCTTCTCGGTGGTCATGGAGATCATGGCGCCGTTCTGACGGTTGCCGATCTCGCCGGCGTAGGGACCGTACTCCAGGAAGGTGTGGTAGAACACACCCTCGCCGTGGGTGACGTTCATGATGCGGTTCTTAAGACCCATGATGCCGCGCGTTGGGATCTTGAACTCGAGGTGCGTCACGATGCCCGAGGTATCCATGCTCGTCATGATACCGCCGGAGGTACCGAAGACCTCAACGACCTTGCCCGAGTACTCGTCCGGGCACTCGACGACGGCCTGCTCGACGGGCTCCATCTTGTTGCCGTTCTCGTCCTTCTTAAACAGAACGCGGGGACGGCCGACCTGGAACTCAAAGCCCTCGCGGCGCATGGACTCCATCAGGACGGACAGGTGCAGGATGCCGCGGCCCGAGACCTCGACGCCGCTCTTGTCCTCGAGCTCCTCGATCTTCATGGTCACGTTGTTCTCGGCCTCGTTGAACAGGCGCTCCTTGAGCTGACGGGCGCCCACGATGTCGCCGTCGCGACCGACGAGCGGGGAGGTCGAAGCCTCAAAGACGATGGACAGAGTCGGCGGGTCGATCTCGATGGGCTCGAGCTCAACGGGGTTCTCGGGGTCGGTGTAGACATCGCCGATATCGGTGCGGTCAATACCGACAACGGCGGCAATGTCGCCGGCGCCGACTTCCTGGCACTCGGTGCGGCCCAGGTAGTCGAAGGTAAAGAGCTGCTTGACGGTAGCAGTTGCGCTGGAGCCGTCGTTCTTGACAACCAGGATCTGATCGCCCTGGTGAATGGCGCCGGAATACACGCGACCGATGCCGATGCGGCCGACAAAGTTGGAGTGGTCGATGGTCACGCACTGCATGGCCAGCGGGGCGTTCTCGTCAACCTCGGGGGCGGGCATGTCGTCGATGATCATATCAAGCAGCGGATACATGTCCATGTTGCCGTCGTTGGGGTCAAGACGGGCAAAGCCGTTCATGGCGCTGGCGTAGACCACGTGCTCCATGGCGAACTCGAGCTGGTCGTCGGTGGCACCCAGGTCGGCCATGAGGTCCAGGCAGTCGTTGTAGGCCTTCTCGGGGTTGGCGCCCGGACGATCGATCTTGTTGATGACGATCATGATCTTGAGGCCGGTGTCGATAGCGTGACGCAGCACGAAGCGGGTCTGGGGCATGGGACCCTCAAAAGCGTCAACCAGCAGCAGGGCGCCGTCGGCCATACGCAGCACGCGCTCGACCTCGCCGCCAAAGTCGGCGTGGCCCGGGGTGTCGATGACGTTGATCTTGACGTCCTTGTACTCGATAGAGATGTTCTTGGCGAGAATCGTAATGCCGCGCTCGCGCTCCTGGTCGTTGGAGTCCAGGACGCGGTCCTCGACCTGCTGGTTGGCACGGAAGGCGTCCGTGGCACGCAGGAGCTTGTCGACCATCGTCGTCTTGCCGTGGTCGACGTGGGCGATGATGGCGATGTTCCTCAGATTGTCTACGCGCATGTAGTTCCCCTATCTTCTATCCATATACAAACGGCACGCGTATGCGGCCCGCCCAGCGATACAACGCTCAGCGGGAATATTGAGCCTTTTACCGAAAACTCGTTTATTTTAGCGATTTTAGATAAGAGGGGTTTCCTCACCTGCAGGTTCAGGGTCGCTCCACATAAAACCATCGCCGGCACCCATGCCCTCATACAGCACGTATGCCGAAAAACCGCTCTCGAGCGTGGTTTCGAAGAAGCTCACGAGCAGGGCGTCGTGATAGCCGCCGTCAATTTCGACACAACCGGTGTAGCCGATGGCATAGCGGGCGATGCGGCCCAGGCCCTCGTCCTTAAGACCCATCTTGTGCTCGGAGATAAAGTTGGTGGCCGCCTCGAGGCACGCCTCCTCGCCATCCTCATCGAGCGCCGCCAGATAACGGTTGGAAGCAGCGTCCTCGATCGCCACAACTACACCCGGATTCTCGCCGGCGGCAAGGTCGTCCAAGAACGCACCAATCAGGTCACACACCATGGCGTCGAGCTCGGCGGAGACGTTACCGGCGTCCTGCATATCCTGTGCCATCTTTAGACCTTCCCATCGAGTCTGGCGTCGTTACAGTTCTTGTGCCTCGGCAGCGATCTTGGCGGCAGCGTCGCGGGCGCGCATCATATCCATCGCGCGCTTGTCGAGTACCTTGATCTGGCTGGTCAGCATTACTGCATCGACCACACCCCAGATTACCAAGCCTGTTGAAATCGAAAACCCAAGCGCACCAACTGTACCACGAAGGCGCGAACAGATTGCCGCGACAAGGACGGAGACGACAACCATCTTGATAAACGAGCCGCGGCGCTCGCGAAGCGTGCGGGCCTGCGTCACATAGGCAATGCGAGCCGCCTCAGAAGCCTCCGAGCGCATCTGGGCTTCACGCGCGATGGCGGCCGCTTCAGCCGATACGCGGGTACCCATCAGCGACCTCTCCGCTCGCGTGCCAGACATTTAGAAGTCATCGGGGGAGAGCGTATGGACGAACTCGTCGAACTTCTCGAACTCCTGCTCGTCGTCGACATCCTCGGCGTGGGTGGAAACAGTGCCCAGGCGATTCATGATGTCGTCCTCCACAAACATGGGGGCATTGCTGCGCACGGCAAGGGCAATGGCGTCACTGGGGCGGGCGTCGATCTTGCGCTCGGCGCCATCGGCCAGTACGACGATCGTCGCGTAGAACACCGGCGGCTCGGCGCGAACGATCTCGATGCGCTCGAGCTTGGCGCCCAGGGCGTCAACGGTATCGAGCAGCAGGTCATGGGTAATCGGGCGCTCGGCGCGGCCGCTATCGATGCCGCGGCTGATGGCAGCAGCTTCAAACGAACCAGTCTGAATGGAAAGGGAGCGCAGTGGCGCGGGCGAGTCCGATTTGCTGCTGCGCTCACGAAGCACGATAAGCGATGGCACGGGACCGGCGGCCATGACGATGGTCTCTATGTCGACACGAACCATGGAACACCTCCGGTACGTAGCGGTTAACACGCGGCAGCCCGCCGCATTGAATAGCTATACTACCCAAACTTTCGCACAGCACACAAAATCAAAGTAGTTAATTTGGGACGGGGCTTTTTTGACTACCTTCAGTAGATAAGAAAAAAGCCCCGAGGCAACGCCCCAGGGCTCTTCACAGTTTTGATGGTGGACCTGACAAGATTCGAACTTGTGACCTCCCGGTTATCAGCCGGACGCTCTAACCAACTGAGCTACAGGTCCATCATGGTGGAGGTTAGGGGGATCGAACCCCTGACCTCAGGCTTGCAAAGCCCGCGCTCTCCCAGCTGAGCTAAACCCCCACGGAGACAGTAATAAACACCCCAGCGGCGACTCGGCTCTCGCTGGGGTGTTTATTGCGAAAGAAAGTGGTGGACCTGACAAGATTCGAACTTGTGACCTCCCGGTTATCAGCCGGACGCTC
>CATYZI010000020.1 GCA_958415625.1 uncultured Collinsella sp.
GCCGAAATGGCGCGAAGCACGCGGTTGACAAAACCATAGAGACACGTCCCAAATTGACTACCCTGGCATTGGGGATACCATGGTGGCACCCTAGCGAAAGGATGTTTCATGGCACATGTCGATGACCAGCGAGTGGCGCGCGTGCTCGATGCGCTCGAGGCTCAGCACCCCGGCGCGCAGTTGCTCGTAAACGACCCGTGGTCAATCTACTATCTGACCGGCTTTTATGCCGATATGTTCGAGCGTTTTTGCGGCGTGCTGCTCGCGCGCGATGCCGAGCCGGTGATCTTGGTCAACGTGCTGCATCAGCTGCCTGAGTATGACAATGCCCGCGTTGCCTATCACACCGATACCGACGTCGTAGCCGACGCCATCGCGAGTGAGATCGATCCGACCAAACCGCTCGGCATCGACACCGTCATGCGTTCCGGCTTTTTGATGCCCCTTATGGATCGTCACGCCGCGAGCGAGTTCTTCCTGGGCGACTTTGCCGTCACCGTCGCACGCGCACACAAGGATGCCGCCGAGCAGGAGCTCATGCGCATGTCCTCGGCCGCTAACGACGCCGTGATGGCCGACGCCATCAAGCTCGTCCACGAGGGCGTAACAGAGCGCGAAATTGCCGACCAGATGCTCAGTCTGTATCGCAAGCACGGCTGCGAGGGCTTTAGCTTTCCGCCCATCGTGAGCTTTAGCGCCAACGCCGGCGACCCGCACCACGAGCCCGACGACACCGTACTCAAGCGCGGCGACGTGGTGCTGTTCGACATTGGTGGACGCCGCCGCAACTACTGCTCGGACATGACGCGCACACTCTTTTGGGGCGAGCCGGACGAGGAAACGGCGCGCATCTATGACATCGTGCGCCGCGCGAACGAGGCCGCCGAGGCGCTCATCGCGCCGGGCGTGCGCATGTGCGACCTGGACCGCGCCGCGCGCAATGTGATTGAAGACGCGGGTTATGGGCAGTACTTTACGCATCGCCTGGGTCACTCAATCGGCCTGCAGGACCACGAGCCGGGCGACGTCTCGCTCGTCAACGAGCAGGTTGTCGAGCCGGGCATGACGTTCTCTATCGAGCCGGGTATCTACCTCCCCGGCCGCACCGGCGTCCGCATCGAAGACCTTGCCCTGGTTACCGAATCCGGCGTCGAGATCCTCAACGCCTACCCCCACGATCCGGTCCGCCTAGACTAGCCAATGTGGCAAAGGGGCAGTCCCTTTGCCACATTACATTAATGCCGCCACGAAAACGGGTTATTTACTACGTTTAACCCGCATGGGTTGACCATGCGGGTCTTTTTTGAAAATCGGCAAGACATCTACCTGCGGTTTTAATTTCGCAAGTCTCGGCGTGGTCGAGGGTAACCGGTTAAACGTAGTAGATAGGCCCATTTCGTGGCGAGCAGGCCAAATTAGCTGCCCGGCAAATAGGGCTAGCGCAGCAGGCCGGCCACTTCGCCGGCCAGGGTGATGGTGCCGGCCGCTACGAAGGGCTCGCCCGCGGCCTCGAAAGCTGCGAGGGCCTCGGAAACGCTGGGGTACACGCCCGCGAGCTTATCGGCGTCCACCAGGGCAGCAAGCTCCTCCGCCGGCAGGGCACGATCGGAATCGGTCTGGGTCACGACCACACGGGGGAAAGCCGGAACAAGCACGTCAACGATGCCCGCCACGTCCTTGTCAGCCAACGCCGCGCACAGCAGCGTGGGGTGATTCTCTACGCACGGATCGATCTCGTCCAGCGCGCTCACAAAGTTCTCGCAGCTCTGGGGGTTATGGCACGCGTCGATCAGCTTGAGCGGATCGGTTCCCAGCACATCAAAGCGACCCGGCGTGGGGCAGCCCATAAGCGAAGCGTCGAGCGCATCGTGGTCGAGCTCGCGGCCCAGATAGCCCTCGCACAGCATAATCGCGCATGCGGCGTTCTGCGGCTGATACGCCGGCTTAACCATCCTCGACGTATAAATCGCGCGCGGTGTAGTGCAGCTAAACTCCACCGTATCGCCCACATGCGCCGGCGCCTTAGTCGTGGCGTGGCTCACCACAAGCGGCACCACACCGCATTCGCGGCAACGGGCATCCATCACGCGTTGAACGCTCGCCTCATGCGTACCCTCGCCCAAAACAACCAAACGCCCAGGCTTAATAACCGCAGCCTTCTCCCCCGCAATAGCCTCAAGCGTGTCGCCCAAAATACGAGTGTGATCAAGCCCAATGCCCGTAATGGCCACGGCGACAGGATCGGTGGCGCTGGTGGCATCCCAACGCCCGCCCATGCCAACCTCGAGCACGGCAACATCCACCGCGGCCTCGGCAAACACCACAAGCGCAGCAGCCGTCAGCAAGTCAAATGGCGTGATAGTATAGGCGCGCTCCCCCGCCGCCACACGGTGCGAATTCACGCGACGCCCCGCCTCAACAGCGGCAGAAACGCCACGGGCAAACGCTTCATCGCTCACGACGCGCCCCTCGACCTCCATGCGCTCGGGATAGCGAACAAGCTGCGGCGACGTATACAACGCGGTCTTGAGCCCCTCACCACGAAGAATGGCAGCCGAAAAACGCGTGGTCGATGTCTTGCCATTGGTACCGGCGACCTGAATGCAATCAAAATATTCGTCCGGACGCCCCAGCTCATCGAGCATATCGACAACCGTCTCGAGCAGAGGACCAGCATCCCCAGAAATCCGCCCGGTATCAGCAGCAAGCCCCACAGCCTCACCAAACGAAAGCAAATCAAACAAGAACGGCACAGAATACGACCCCGAACGCTTAGCCATAACCCAAAGTCCCCTCAACACAAAAAGAGGCCCGTAAGCAACAACGAGCCCCTCCCATTCAAAAGATCAGCCAAACACCGCTTTGCAGCGAGATCAAGGCCACAACCCAGTGGCCCTAACTAGCCAGTTGCAAACAACCACGTAAACGAACTGGGGGCGTCCCGATGCTTTGCTCGCCGCAAGTTCCGCACGCAAAGGACAGCACTTAATGTGCTGTCCGTCTTGCGCAGGACTGTCCGCAGCGGAGAGCAAAGCATCGGGACGCGCACCCAAGTTAGACCTACGAGAAGTCAGCAACCTGAGCAGTCAGCGCCGCCAGGATCTCCTTGAGCTCAGCTGCACGGTCCCTCTTCTTCTGGACCACCGCGGGCGCGGCCTTAGCCACAAAGCCCTCGTTGGCGAGTGTCTTCTCGCAACCGGCGAGCTCCTTCTGAGCCGCGGCGATCTCCTTCTCCAGGCGTGCTTTCTCGGCCGAAAGGTCGACCTTGCCCTCGAGCACCACAAAGACCTCGACGCCGCTGTCGACCACGGCGATGCTCGCAGCCGGCTTCTCAACGTCGGTACCCATGACCAGCGAGGCAGTGTTTGCCAGCGGCGAGATGGTCGAGCGCAGGCTCTCGAGCTTCTCGATGTCCTCGGCACCGGCGCGCACGACCACGTCGAGCTCGGCCTTGGGGCTCAGGCGATAACGCGAACGCGTGGCGCGGGCGGCGGAAACGACGGTACGGCACAGCTCAAACGCGCGCTCGGCAGGCTCATCGACATACTTAGCGTAGTCGGCGGGCTCGGGCCACTTGGCGATCATGAGCGCCTCGGCGCGGTCCACGTTGCCCTCGGCGTCCAGGTCGAGCACGCTCGCCGGCATGTTGTCCCAGATCTCCTCGGTGACAAACGGCATAAGCGGGTGCATCAGGCGAATGGAGGTGTCGAGCACAAAGATCAGGTTGCGCTGAGCTTGCAGACGGTCCTCGCCCTTCAAGCGGGCCTTGGTGACCTCGACGTACCAGTCGCAGACCTCGTTCCAGAAGAACTGCTGCACGCCGCGGGCCATATCGCCAAAGGTGTAGCTCTCAATGCCCTCGGTGACCATCTTCACGGCCTTGGCCAGGCGGCTGAACATCCAGGCGTCGGCCGGCGTCTCCACGACGGGCTCGCCGGGCGTGTAGCCCTCCATGTTCATGAGCAGGAAGCGGCTGGCGTTCCAGATCTTGGTCACAAACGACTTGGCCTGCTCGGTGCGCGGGCTGTCGATGAGCTTCTTAGTCTTCTTGTCGATGTTCGCGTCGAACTTGACGTCCTGGTTGTTGGTGCACAGCGTGAGCAAGTTGTAACGCATGGCGTCGGCACCGTACATGCCAATGAGGTCCATGGGGTCAACGCCGTTGCCCTTGGACTTGGACATGCGGCTACCGTCCTTGGCAAGGATCGTCGGGTAGATGACGACGTCCTTAAACGGCACCTCGTCCAAGAAGTACAGGGAGCTCATAACCATGCGGGCGACCCACAGCGCGATGATGTCGCGCGCGGTGACCAGCGCCGTCGTGGGGTGATGTCCCTCGAGCAGCTCCGGCTTTTGCGGCCAGCCCTGCGTGGCAAAGGTCCACAGCTGCGAGCTGAACCAGGTGTCCAGCACGTTCTCATCCTGATGCACGTGATGGCCGCCGCACTTGGGGCACACGTCGGTGTCCTCGGTCAGGGCGTCCTCCCAGCCGCAGTCCTCGCAGTAGAACACGGGGATGCGGTGGCCCCACCACAGCTGGCGGCTGATGCACCAGTCCTTGAGATTCTCCATCCAAGTGGTGTAGGTCTGCGTCCAGCGCGCGGGGTGGAAGGTGACCTTGCCGGAATTGACAGCATCGAGCGCCGGCCCCTTGAGCTTATCGACGGCCACGAACCACTGCTCGGACAGCCACGGCTCCAGCGCGGCGTCGCAACGGTAGCAGTGCATGACGGAGTGGTCGAGCTCTTCGACGTGGTCGAGCAGACCGTGCTCGTCGAACCACTTGATGACGGCCTCGCGGCACTCGTCGCGATTCATGCCGGTAAACTCGCCGTAGCCCTCGACGACCACCGCGTGCTCATCAAAGATGTTGATCTGCGGCAGGTCGTGGGCCTGACCCATGGCGTAATCGTTGGGGTCGTGGGCCGGGGTGACCTTAACGAAGCCGGAGCCAAAGTTGGCATCGACGTGCCAATCCTCAAAGATGGGGATCTCGCGGTCGACAATGGGGAGCTTGACAGTCTTGCCCACAAAGGCGGCCTTCTCGGGGTCCTTCGGAGAGACGGCAACGCCCGTGTCGCCGAGCATGGTCTCGGGGCGCGTGGTGGCGACGACGATGTAGTCCTGGCCGTTGACCGGCTCGGTCAGCGGGTAGCGCAGGTGCCACAGATGGCCCTTCTCGTCCTTATACTCGGCCTCGTCGTCCGAGATGGCGGTGGTGCAGTTGGGGCACCAGTTGACGATGCGCTTGCCGCGGTAGATCAGGCCGTCGTGGTACCAGTCGCAGAACACCTTGCGCACGGCCTGGGCGTAGTCCTCGTCCATGGTGAAGCGCTCGTTGTCGAAGTCGACGGAGCAACCCATACGCTTGATCTGCTCGACGATGATGCCGCCGTACTCGTGGGTCCAATCCCAGCAGGCGTCGACAAACTTGTCGCGACCGATCTCCAGGCGGCTAATGCCCTCTTCTTTGAGCTTCTTGTCGACCTTGGTCTGCGTGGCGATACCGGCGTGATCGGTGCCGAGCACCCAGCGCGTGGACTTGCCGCGCATGCGGGCCATACGGATGATTGCGTCCTGGATGGAGTCGTCGGTGGCGTGGCCCATGTGGAGCTTGCCGGTCACGTTGGGAGGCGGAATGGTGACGGTGCAGTCGCCCACGCCCTCACGGCGCTTGTAGTAGCCGCCGTCGAGCCACTTCTGCAGGATCGCCGGCTCGTTGGTCGACGGATCGTAGTTCTTGGGCATCTCTTCCATATATCTCTCCCTTGCCCGTCGGGGAGGAATGTAGGCCCGATTTTCGCTCGGTCAGGTCCTGGGCTCGCTCGAAGACCACATTAAGTGGTCTTCGGCTCGTGCGGAATCTACGAAAATCGGGCCTACATTCCTCCCCTTAGGTATCGATTACTTCAGTCTGAATTGACTTTGCCGAGGCTTAAACAAACACACAGAATAACACAGGTAGTTGGGGTTATTGCGTATATATAAAATAGCCTCCGACCGCGGATGGTCGGAGGCTATTTGCAAGCACGTTTTTGGCAGGTTTACCCGTAGATGCGTTGGGGCTGCTCTTCGCCCTTTACGGAGGCTTCGGTCACAACGACCTTGGAAACGCCCTCCTCGCTGGGGAGGTCGAACATCGTCTGCTGCAGCACGTCCTCGCAGATGGCGCGCAGGCCGCGGGCGCCGGTCTTGCGGGCGAGCGCCATGCGGGCGATCTCGTGCAGGGCCGCGTCCTCAAACTCAAGATCGACGTCCTCGAGCTGGAACATCTTACGGTACTGGCGCACCACGGCGTTCTTGGGCTCGATCAGGATCGACACCAGGTCGTCCTCGTCGAGCGCCTGCGTCTGGGTGACGACGGGCGTACGGCCCACGAATTCGGGGATCATGCCAAAGGCGTTGAGGTCCTGCGGGAGCACCTGGCGCAGCAGGTCGTTCTCGTCGACCGAGGTGGGGCCGGCGATCTCGGAGTTAAAGCCCACGCCCTTGTTGCCCACGCGGTCGGCGATGATCTTGTCCAGGCCCACAAAGGCACCGCCGCAGATGAACAGGATGTTGGTCGTGTCGATCTGCAGCAGCTCCTGCTGGGGATGCTTGCGGCCGCCAGTGGGCGGAACGCTTGCCACCGTACCCTCAAGAATCTTAAGCAGCGCCTGCTGAACGCCCTCGCCCGAAACATCGCGGGTAATGGAGAGGTTCTCAGCCTTGCGGGCGATCTTGTCAATCTCGTCCACGTAGATAATGCCCACCTGAGCGCGCTCAATGTCGCCATCGGCAGCATTAATGAGCTTGAGCAGGATGTTCTCCACGTCCTCGCCAACGTAGCCAGCCTCGGTGAGCGCGGTGGCATCGGCAATGGCAAACGGCACCTCGAGGATGCGCGCAAGCGTCTGGGCCAGCAGCGTCTTACCGGTACCGGTGGGGCCGAGCAGCAGAATATTGGACTTGGCAAGCTCCACCTCGTCCATATCGTCGTCAAACTGTCCGCCCATACCCGATGCCTCGTCAAAGGCGGACACCGCGGCACCGCCCTCGATCACGCGACGGTAGTGGTTGTACACGGCCACCGACATGGCGCGCTTGGCGTCCTCCTGGCCCATAACATAGGCCGAAAGCTCGTCATAGATCTCGTGCGGCGTCGGCACGTGCGTGATGACCTGACGGTCGTCCTCGAGCTCAAAGCCCTCGGCCTCGGGGTCCACGGCGGGCTGGGATGCAGCCTGGCCGTGGTCGTTGAGGAAGCCCGGCAGATTGCCGTTGCGAGCAGCGTCCATAAAATCCGAAGCCAGCGACTCCTCAAGGATCTCGGAACAGGCGGCGACGCACTCGTCACAGATAAAGATGTTGGTCGGGCCCTTTACGAGGCGACGGACCTGGCCCTGCTCTTTTCCGCAAAAGGAGCAGCGGATGGGGTTGCCGTTCTCGTCAAAGTTGTCCTGCATGTTACCTGCCATCCTAGGCGTCCTTCGCGGCGAGATCGCGCGAGGTAACGATACGGTCGATCAGGCCGTAGTCGAGGGCCTCGGCGGCGGTCAGGTAGTTGTCGCGCTCGGTATCGGCCTGGACCTTCTCGATGGGCTGGCCCGAGGCATCGGACAAGATCTGGTTGAGCTCGCGGCGGGTCTTCTTGATCTCCTCGGCCACGATCTCGATCTCGGTCTGCTGACCCTGGGCACCGCCGCTGGGCTGGTGAATCATGACCTTGGAGTGCGGCAGGCAGAAGCGCTTGCCCTTGGCGCCGGCCGAAAGCAGCACGGCGGCCATAGACGCGGCCATACCGACGCAAATGGTGGAGACCTGCGGCTTAATGAAGTTCATGGTGTCCAGAATCGCCAGGCCGGAGTAGACCTCGCCACCGGGCGAATTGATGTAGAGCGAGATATCCTTCTCGGCATCCTGGCTCTCAAGATGCAGCAGCTGGGCAACGACCAGGTTGGCGCTGACGGAGTTGATCTCCTCGCCCAAGAAGATGATGCGGTCGTTGAGCAGGCGCGAATAGATATCGTAGCTGCGCTCGCCGCGCGGCGTCTGCTCGATAACGTATGGCACGAGGGCGGAATCGAACTTAGCGATCATACGCATCTCCATTTCTCTTACGGACCAATAGTGCTTCTAGACAAACGTACGGTGCCCGCATGCTATGCATTGGCTGGCACCGTACGAAGCAACCGGATAACCGGCTTATAACTTTACCCCATATCGGCGCGTCCATGCGCTCGCGGGAAAGGTGGCGAGAATTACTCGGCGTCCTTGGCGGTCTCGTCGACCTCGGTCACCTTGGCGTTCTCGACCAGGTGGTCGACGGCCTTGGAGCGACGGATGGACTCACGGACGGCAGGCATACGACCATCGGCGATGAACTCGGCCTTGGAAGCCTCGACGTCCTTGACGCCAGCCTTCTCGAACTCGGCGTTGATGTCGTCCTCGGTGACCTCGATCTTGAGCTCACGAGCGAGGGCATCCAGGGCCAGGGACTCACGGGCAACGTCGTTGGCCTGCTTATGCAGATCACCGATGAACTGCTCCATGGTCAGACCGGAAGCGGGCAGCCAGGTGTCCAGGGTCATGCCGCGGGCAGCGAGGTTGGACAGGAAGTTCTGACCGAGCTCCTCAAAGACGGACTGCTCGTAGTCGGCGTCCATCTCCTCGAGCTGCAGGCGCTCGGCGAGAGCGGAGACGCAACGGTTCTCCTTCTCGGCCGGGAGGCGGGAAGCCTTGTCCTGCTCGATCTCGATCTTGATGGCGTCGCGCATAGCGTCGATGCTGTCGAAGCCAAAGTCGGACTTGACGAGCTCGTCGGTGAGCTCGGGGGTGTTGCGGACCTTGATGCCCTTGACGGTGACCTCGACGGTGTGGGTCTCGGCCTCCTCACCCTCCTCAGCCTCATCGGTCCAGGTGACGGACTTGACGTCGTCAACGTTGGCGCCGATCAGAGCCTCGTTGAACTCCTTGGGGTTGCTGTCGCTACCGGCGATGAGCATGCGGCCCTCGGCAGCGAAGTTGTCGGCGTTCTCGACGGCCTTGAGGTCGACGGTCACATAGTCGTCGGCCTCGACGGCGCGACCCTCGACGTCCTCGAAGGTAGCACGGTAGTTGAGGAGCATCTCGACCTGGTTGTTGATCTCGGACTCGGTGACCTCCGCGGGAGGCATCTCGATCTCGACGGCGTCGAAGGAGGAGAGCTCAGCGGCAGGACGCAGGGAGAACTCGACGGTGTAGGTGTAGTCCTCGTGATCCTTAGCGAGGTCGAGGTCCTTGTAGTCACCGTTCTTGGTGGGGACGATGTCCAGCTCGTTGAGGACGACGGGCTCGTTGTCGGCGATCAGGTCGTTGGTGGCCTGAGCGAGGGTAGCCTCGGCGCCAAGAGCAGAGTCGATGACCGGACGGGGGGCCTTGCCGGCGCGGAAGCCCGGGAAGCGGTACTTCTTGGCGGTGTCCTTGTAGGCCTTCTTGATCGCGGCGTCGACGTCGGCGGCCGGGATGGTGACCGTAGCGGTGAGCTTGGCGTCCTTGACGTCAGAAGCGGTGATGTTCAACACGTTCCTCCTCATACTGCCCAGCTTATCTGAGGTGCTGGTACCTTTATGCAACAAAGTGTCGCGACGGCCAGGGCCGACGCAGGTGCGATGGTGCGGGCGAAAGGACTCGAACCTTCACGGGAATCCCACCAGAACCTAAATCTGGCGCGTCTACCAATTCCGCCACGCCCGCATGAGCGCACAGACTAGGAATGATAGCAGATACGAACGGCAAGCGCACGCACACCTTTTACAGGCTCACGACCTCACCACGAGTGCAAAAGGCGGGGCGAGTTGCCCCGCCCCGCCAATTACAACTTATTCGCTGACCCGCTACTCCCCCAGCAGCGCTTTCTCCGGCGTGATCGGCAGCGAGCGGATCTGGTGGCCGGTGGCGTGTGCGACGGCCGAGGCCACGGCGGCGAGCGGCGTATTGATGACGACCTCGCCGATCGACTTGGCGCCAAACGGACCCGTCGGCTCATAGCTCGGCTCAAAGGCCACGCGAATGCTGCCGATATCCAGGCGCGTGGGCAGCTTGTAGCTCATAAAGTTGCCGGTGCGTAGGCGACCGCGGTCGTCATGCTCGACGATCTCGTAGAGCGCATGGCCGATACCCTGGGCAATGCCGCCCTCGGCCTGGACGCGCGCGAGCGCCTCGTTGATCACGGTGCCGCAGTCCACAGCCGCGGCGTAATCCACCACGGTCACCTTGCCGGTGGCCTTGTCGACCTCGACCTCGGCAATGCCAGCCATAAACGGCGGGGGCGAAACAGGCAGGCAGGCAGAGGCATGCGAGGTCAACGCGTCGCCGCCCTCGATGTTCTTGACGCACAGGTTGGCGAAGTCGCGCAGCGTGAGGTAGCGACCGCGTTCGCGGGCAGCACGCTCGTCGGACAGGCGCACGTACTGGCCATCGAAGACCACGTCGGCGGCGTCCACGTCCCACATCTGGGCGGCCTTGGCGCAAATCTTCTCGCGCAGCTCGGTCGCGGCGCTCTTGGCGGCAAGGCCCGTCACGTACGTACCGGAGCTCGCGTACGAGCCGGCGTCGAACGGCGACACATCGGTGTCGACGCCACGCACCACGATCAGCGAGCTCTCCACGCCCAGCTCCTCGGCGGCAATCTGCGCCAGGATGGTATCGACACCCATGCCGTTATCGGTGGCGCCGGTCGAAATCGTAATGAAGCCGTCCTCTTCCAGGCGCATGTCGATGCCGGCGATGTCCACGTTGGAGATGCCCGAACCCTGCATGGTGAGCGCGCAGCCCAGGGCGCGCACGCGGTCGCCAAGGTCAACGGCCAGCGGCTTGTCGCGCCAGCCGATCATGTCCATCGCGCGCAGCAGGCAGCGGTCGAGCGCGCAGGCGTTGAGCTTCTCGTTGTAATACTGCGGCATGATCTCGCCCTCGCGCACGATGTTCTTGAGGCGCAGGTCGGCGGGGTCCATGTGCAGCATATCGGCGAGCTCGTTGACGGCGCTCTCCACGGCAAACTGGCCCTGGGTGGCACCGTAGCCGCGATACGCGCCGCCGCGGTTGGTGTTGGTGTAGACGGCGTCCCACCTAAAGCGGCTCGCCTTCACATGGTTGTAGATCGGCAGGCTCTTGTGGCCCGAAAGGCCGATCGTCGTGGTGGCATGCTCGCCGTACGCGCCGGCGTTGGACAGCGTATGCAGGTCGATGGCCGTGATGGTGCCGTCGTTCATGGCGCCCAGCTTAACGGTCATCTGCATCTGGTGGCGCGAGTTGCCCGCGGTGATGGTCTCCTCGCGGGTATAGCAGCAGTAGCTCGGACGGCCGGTCTGCTGGGTCACGAACGCCACGAAGATCTCGCAGCAGCCCGTCTGCTTGGAGCCAAAGCCGCCGCCAATGCGCGGCTTAATGACCTGCACCTGCGACTGCGGAATATCGAGCGACTGTGCGACCATGCGGCGCACATGGAAGGGCACCTGCGTGGAGGTGGTCACCGAGATGCGGCCGAACGCGTCGGTCGTCGCAAAGGCACGGAAGGTCTCCATGGGCGCGGTCTGCGTGGCCTGGCTGGTGTAGGTGCGCTCAAAGACGATGTCGCTCTGGGCGAATGCCTCGTCCAGGTCGCCATAATCGCTGGTACCGCTGCAGACCAAGTTACGCGGGACGTCGCCGCCCTGCGGGAACATAAAGGTCACGTCGCCCTCGGGGTGGACCACGATGTCGTTATCGAGTGCCTGGGTAAAGTCGAGCAACGGCTCGAGCACCTCGTAGTCGACCTTGATGAGCTTGAGCGCCTTGTCGGCGGCCTCCTCGGTCTCGGCAGCGACAATCGCCACTTCCTCGTTTTGGTAGCGTACCAGGTTCTCAAGGATCAGGCGGTCATACGGCGAGGGCTGCGGATAGCTCTGGCCGGCAATGGTAAAGCGGCGCTTGGGCACGTCCTCGTAGGTGTAGACGCCCACGACGCCCGGCACCTTTAAGGCGCGCGACGTGTCGATGGAGCGAATCTTGGCGCGGGCATACGGGCTGCGCTTGAGCTTGACGATGAGCGCGCCGGCGGGCACCAGGTCGCCCGTGTAGACGGGACGGCCCTCGAGCAGGGCCTTCGAGTCCTTCTTGGGCTGCTTGTGGGTGATCTGTTTGTAGGAGACGCCGTCGGAGCTCGTGTCGTTGACCGGCAGCTCGGGCATCTCAAAGCCCACCTGCACGCCGGACTCGTTGAGGAAGCGGACGATGGCGCGCAGCTGGCTCTCGTAGCCGCTGCAGCGGCACAAGTTGCCGGCGAGCTGGCGCGAGAGCTCCTCGCGCGTGGCGACGAGGCTCGGGTCCTCCTTGGCGGCGCGGGCAAGCGCCAGCACGTTCATGATGAGACCGGGGGCGCAAAAACCGCACTGCTCGGCGCCTTCGGCAGCCATCGCGCGG
This sequence comes from uncultured Collinsella sp., assembly GCA_958415625.1. Lineage (GTDB taxonomy): Bacteria > Actinomycetota > Coriobacteriia > Coriobacteriales > Coriobacteriaceae > Collinsella. Next base: position 12,421 of record CATYZI010000020.1, read on the forward strand.
GCCAGCGCCTCGGACTCAGCCTTGAGGCCCTCGAGCGTGGTGACGGTGTGACCCTCGACGCGCGCGGCGGGAACCGAGCAGCTGAGCACCGGGTCGCCATCGAGCCATACCGTGCACAGGCCGCAGTTGGTGGTCTCGCAGGCGCAGCGCACCGACGCGCAGCCCTGCTCGCGCAGCAGCGCAAACAGCATGGTGTCGGGGGCAATCTGAACCTTGACCTTACGGCCGTTGAGCGTAAAGGAAAGATCGATGAGTTTGGCAGCCATTAGCGCACCTCGCTAGAATCGACGCCGGGCACGCGGCGGCAGGAATACTCGTCCGTGGCAAACTTAGGAATCTGCACGGTCTCGAGCTCGCGGGCAAGCGCGGCCGAAAGCTCGATACCGGCGGCGCGGCGCACGGCCTGGACGGCAAGCGGAGCCGAGACGCGGCGACGGTAGTCAGCCGAGCCCCATAGGTTGGTGCCGTAGCTCAGCGCGCGCACGGATGCGGCCAGGGCGCGAAGCTCGTCCTCGGAAGGCTGCTCGCTCGTAAGGCCGCATGCCTCGCCCTGCAGCAGGGTTGCGCGCAGCGGACGGGCGCCCACGGTGACGTGCCAGGAGTTATCCCACCAGGCGGCGGTGACGTTGAGCGAGGGGAAGTCGGTCGCGGCCTTGCGTACGGCCTCGTAGCTCGCGCGATAGTCGTGCTTGACGACCACCACGTGCTCGATAACGTCGCGCACGTAGCCCATACGCACGAACTCAGCGAGCGGCACGCGGCCGGCACCCGTCAGCTCAACATAGGAATCGAGCGCCAAGAAGGCCGAGAGAACATCCGAGAAACCGAAGCGGCCGTAGATGCTGCCGCCCACCGTGGCGGTGTTGCGCAGCTGCACACCCACGATGTCGTGGACGGCGAACTCGAAGACATTGTTGACAAGCGCGTTGAGCCCGGCATGACGCTCGAGCTGGCGTAGGGTGCACATGGCACCGATGCGAAACTCGGTCTCGGTCTCCTCGATCTGATCGAGTCCACAGGCCGAAAGGTCAATCGCCGTCGCCACGCGACGCGAACCCAGGCGCATCCAGATGCCGCCGCCCACAATCTTGTTGTTGCGGTTCTTCTGTAAGAGCTCATAGGCTTCGGCCGAGTTTCCAACACGGACGTAGGTACCGAACTTGAGCACGTTCTCCCCCATCTCTTCACTTGTCCAGTACCTCTAAGTGTACCAAACGAGAGCGCACGGCCCTCGCCACCATAGAAAAAGGCTCCCAGCCAGATAGTTGGGAGCCTCATTACATGCTATGTCAGGCAGGGTTTAGCAGACGCCCTGGGCGAGCATGGCGTCGGCGACCTTCAGGAAGCCGGCGATGTTGGCACCCATGACGAAGTTGCCCTCCTCGCCGTACTCCTTGGCGGTGTCGTCCACGTTGTGGAACATGCCGCGCATGAGCTGCTCGAGCTTGCCGTCGACCTCCTCGAAGGTCCAGGACAGATGCTCGGCGTTCTGGCTCATCTCGAGGCCGGACACGAGTACGCCACCGGCGTTGGCAGCCTTACCGGGCATAAAGGCGACGCCGTTCTCCTGGAAGTAGGTCGTGGCCTCGATGGTCGTGGGCATGTTCGCGCCCTCGCCGACCACCTTGCAGCCGTTGGCGACGAGCGCCTGGGCGTCCTCGAGCAGCAGGGTGTTCTCGCGAGCGCAGGGCAGCGCGATGTCGCAGGGCAGCTGCCACACGCCGCGGCCGTCGCCCTCGTGCCACACGGCATTGGGCTTCTCGTCGACGTACATAGCGAGCGTGACGCCCTTGTCGTGGCCAGAGCGCTTCTGGTTGTAGACGTGCTCGAGTACGGTGTAGTCAATGCCGTCGGGATCCTCGACCCAGCCGTGGGTGTCGGAGCAGGCCAGCACCTTGCCGCCGAGCTGGGCGACCTTCTGGACAGCGTAGATGGCGACGTTACCGGAGCCGTGAACGACGACGTTCTTGCCCTCGAAGGAATCGCCGCGGCTCTTGAGGTACTCGTCCACAAAATAGACCAGGCCGTAGCCGGTGGCCTCGGTACGGGCGAGCGAGCCGCCAAAGGAGAGGCCCTTGCCGGTGAGGACGCCGGTCCACTCGTTGGTCAGACGCTTGTACTGACCGAACATGTAGGCAACCTCGCGGCCGCCAACGCCCAGGTCGCCGGCGGGAACGTCGGTGTTGGGGCCGATGTGGCGATAGAGCTCGGTCATGAAGGACTGGCAGAAGTGCATGATCTCGTTGTTGGACTTGCCCTTGGGGTCAAAGTCGGAGCCGCCCTTGCCGCCGCCCATGGGAAGGGTGGTCAGGCTGTTCTTGAGGATCTGCTCCAGGCCCAGGAACTTGAGCATACCCAGGGTGACCGTCGGGTTAAAGCGCAGGCCGCCCTTGTAGGGTCCGATGGCAGAGTTGAACTCGACGCGGTAGCCACGGTTGACCTGGACCTTGCCCTGGTCGTCGACCCAGGGGACACGGAACATAACGATGCGCTCGGGCTCGACGAGGCGCTCAAGCAGGGCGGCCTCCTCGTACTCGGGGTGGGCGTCGAGCGCCGGCTGGATAGTGCCGAGGATCTCGGTCGCGGCCTGGATGAACTCAGGCTGCTCGGGATAGCGGGCCTTGAGCTCGTCGAGAACTTTCTGCGTGTAGCTCATGCTTCCTCCAATTGATGGAAAAGAAAGGTGTCGTTCGCGGCGCCCCATGCGCCGTGAGCTTTATCGAGTATGGATAATATCGCACTGTTGCAGCAAAGTTACGCATAAGCCGACGAGCGGATGTTTCGTTTTGATTACGATGCAGGTAGATAGCTTTTTGACCGCCTGACGAGCAAATCGCGTGTTTCGAAGCTGTTTCCCGCACGTTTCGAAACCACCACAAAGGGGACAGGCACCTTTGTGGTGGTTTTGGCGAGATGCGTTGGCGGGAACGGATGTGAATCGAACACATCCAAGACGTTTTGCACGCCTCACAACGGTTTTGAAGACCGCGGGGCCCACCGGAGCCCATCCGCTCCCAAACGTGGCGGTATTTTACCAAACCCAACAGACCACAACCGAAAAGAGCGATGCGGAAACCGCTAACGCAGCGATCTCAGACCGCCGGACTCCTTGTCGAGTACTGTAAAGCGCACGGCATCCAGGTGCTCCAAGATGCTAATGGTTCGTTTGCGCGACACGCCCAGGGCTTCGCGCAGCACACTCGTGGTGGCGGCGCCGCCAGCAGCCTCGATAGCCGTCGCAACAACCTCACGCGCATGGGCCTCGGCAGCGGCGGACAAGGCAACGTCGCGCTCGACCTTAACGATCGAGTGGTTGAGCGAAAGCTCGCGCAGTGCACGCGTCATGGTGTCGCGATCGAGCTGCAACTGTTCGCTCACCTCGGGAAGCGTCGGCGCATTAAGACCGGCCTCATCCAGCAGGGCCACGATACGCTGGCCAGCCTCGCGCACCACGCGTATCGCCGCGGCGGCGGAATGCGGGTCGAACACCTCGGCACCGTCGACGGCGCACACGCCACGTGCAGAGCCCTCGGCAATAAGTGCCATCGCGACATCGTTACCGGCGCCCGGCCAAGCCGCGTGCGCGACCGCACCGGACGTAAAGCCGATCTCCTTGGGAGCCGCCGCGTGCATGGAGGACAAGGCCGCAGCCAGCACATCCATTGCAGCATCGAGAGCCGAGGCATCTGCGTAGAGCACCGCACCGCCCGCAGCAAGCTCGCACACGGCAGCCTGGTCCACAAGCCCACGCAAAACGATCTCGACCTCGCCGGTAACAAGATCGAGCGCTGCGGCAACACCGGCAGCAGCAACAGGCAGCGTTTGCAGCGCCAGCCACGCGTGTACGCCGTCCGCGACATCTCCGGACTCAAGCGCCGCATACAACGCGCGCTCCCCCGCCGACAGGACCCGCGCGCGGCGACAGCGCGATAGCAGGACGCGTCCGCCGCCAAGCAGCGAAATCGGCGAATACGACAGAATGACGGCATGATCGCCGGCGCGCAACGGCAGCGGCCGTTCCAGGCGCACCTGCACCACACGCGTCTCGCCGACCGCAATAGGCGGCTCGTCGTCTAAAAGCATAATGCGGCCGAGCACCTCAGCCGTGCCCGCCATAACGTGCACGCGTGTACCCGAAGCAAGAACGCCGGCTCGCACGCCATCGCGCCCCACATATGTCAGTTGCATCAAAAAGCGCAGCGTCTGGCCCACGCGACCCTCGACGCCGAGCATCTCGCCGCGCTTGAGGCCCGCCACGCCATCGCCCACCAGGTTCAGGGCGACGCGCTGGCCGGGAACCGCGCACTGGGTATCCCCGTGAACCTGCACCCCGCGCACGCGACAGCGCGATTGCGACGGCAGCGCAACGAGCTCATCGCCAACCGAAACGGGACCGTCGTGCAGCGTACCCGTCACGACGGTTCCGGTGCCGCGGATGCTAAAGCAACGGTCGATGGGAAGACGGGGCGCGGCGCCCGAGCCAGCGGTCGCCTCCAGATGCTCCGACCAGCACGAACAAACCGTGTTATCGAGCGTCGTAAGCAGCTCGTCCAGGCCCTCGCCCGTCTTGGAGGACACCGGCACTATAGAGGCACCCGCAAACACGGTCCCGTCCAGAAACGCCTCGACATCGAGCTCCGCCAGCGCGGCAATCTCGTGGTCGGCCAAATCGCGCATCGTGAGTGCGACGACCATGCGCGTCACACCCAACAGCTCCAGAACCCGAACGTGCTCGCGGGTCTGCGGCATCACGCCCTCAACGGCCGAAACCGCCAGCAACGCAACGTCCACGCCGGTGGCGCCCTGCACCATGGCGCGCAGATAGTGCGCATGCCCGGGTACGTCGACCAAGCCGACAAGCTTGCCGCTGGGAAGCTCGAGCTCGCCAAAGCCGAGCTCAGTGGTCATGCCTCGGCGCCGTTCGACCTCCAGACGGTCGGGATTTTTGCCGGTCAGCGCCTCGATAAGGGCCGACTTTCCGTGGTCGACGTGTCCTGCCGTTCCGACGATAACGGGACATTCGACAAGCTCGCGCGCGGTCATCGACGCAAACCTGCCCGCACGGCATCCGCCAACGCAGACGCACACAGGTCAAGGTCGGTGTCGCGCAAAAGCGTGCGAACGTCAAAAAGCACCTGGTCGTGCCGCACGCGCGTCACAACCGGCGTATCGGGCTCCTGTACCATAGCGCGCTTTAGGCCATCGGCGGATAGACGCCCATCGACGGGACAGACGGCAACGCAAAAAGTTGGGAGCTCGACGGTCGGCAGCGAACCGCCGCCCGGAGCAGACACGCCCTCGACAACCTGCAGCTCCACCGCCTCCTCACACTGAGACTCGCGAAGCTTGCGCAGCATGCGGTCATGCAGGCGCTTGGCCTGACGCTCGAGCGGAGCCGGCGCGCCGGAAAGCATGTTGAGCACCGGGATCTCCCGCTGTGCCGTATCGGGACCGGTCACATACAAGCGCAAAGTGGCCTCGAGCGCCGCGAGTGTGAGCTTGCCGGGACGAAGCGCGCGCATGAGCGGATGCGAAGCGCAGACGGCGATTACTTGGGCGCTACCGAGAATAATGCCCGCCTGCGAGGCGCCGAGCAGCTTGTCGCCCGAGCACGAGACGACGTCAACGCCGGCGCAAAGCGAAGCGGATGTTGGCTGCTCCCCCGCATCGGCGAGCACCCCGTCTGCAAGCAACGCGCCCGAGCCCTGGTCCTCGTACAGCAACAGCCCGTGCTCATGCGCCAGCACGGAAAGATCCGCCACCGAAACCTCCTCGTGGAAGCCTTCGATACGGTAGTTGGAAGGATGAACTTTCAGGATCATCGCCGTGTTGGGCGTAATGGCGCTTCGGTAATCATCCAGATGCGTGCGGTTAGTAGAACCCACCTCGACAAGTTTGGCACCCGAAGCCGCCATGATGTCGGGGATGCGGAAGCTGCCGCCCACCTCGACAAGCTCGCCACGGCTCACGATGACCTCTTTGCCGCACGCATGCGCGGCAAGCACCAGCAGCACCGCCGCGGCGTTGTTGTTGACAACCAGGGCGTCCTGCGCCCCCGTGAGCGTGCGCAGCAGACGCGCGGCATGCTCTTTGCGACCCCCACGGGCACAGGTCGCGACGTCATACTCAAGCGTGCTGTAGCCGCGGGCGACATCGGTCACCGCCTGCACCGCTGCGGGAGCGAGCGGGGCACGACCCAGATTGGTGTGAATCACAACGCCCGTCGCGTTGACAGCAGGGCGCAGGGTCGGCAGCGACAGTCGGTGGCACCGCCGCTCGATGGCCAAGGCAAGCTCGCGCTTGTTCCTAGCAGGAGCGCCAGAGCGAATCGCCGCGCGCTCGGCATCGAGCTCGGCGTCGATCGCCTCGCGCGCAATCGTGTCGCCCGCATCGCCGGCAGCCTTCATGACCGGCCACTCGACCAGCAGCTCGTGAACGGCGGGAATGGAGCGCAGGCGGTCGCGCACCTCGGCAGGCATGGATTCGCAGTCGCTCATGGAAAGCCTTTCGACATATTCAATAAAAAGCAGGTCCCCCTTGGTCGTCATCGGCCAAAAAGTGGCGACGCGCATACAAAAGGGACAGGTCCATTATGGCAGCTCGCGACAAGACGGCGCAGCGCCTCGTCCAAAACCTGCCAAAATAAACCTGTCCCTTTTTGATCGGTTAGGCCTGCTTGTTGGCGTAGATAAACCAGTAGCCCAGCGCCACGATCAGGGCGCCACCCACGATATTGCCCAGCGTGGCAACGGAAAGGTTGAGCGCCAGCCCGGCGGCGTTAAGGGCATCGGCGCCGGCGATATCGGCTCCATAGCCGCAGGAGTGCATCAAAATGCCCATGGGCAAAAAGTACATGTTGGCAACGCAGTGCTCAAAACCGCAGGCCACAAAGGCGGCAATGGGCAGCAAAATACCCACGACCTTATCGACCACGGTCTTGCCGGCGGTACCGATCCACACGGCCAAGCACACAAAGATGTTGCACAGAATGCCACGGAAGAAGATGGTGACGGCATCGATCGTGACCTTACCGGCGGCGACGCTCACCATGGCGTTGGCGACGGCCTCGCCGTTGAGCTTGTAAATGGCCGCCATGTAAACCAAAAAGACGACCAACAGGGCACCGGCAAAGTTGCCGATCCACACAATTGCCCAAGCCTTGAGCATCTGGACGAGCGTGATCTTTTTGCTCTTAAGCGCGCAGACCATAAGCGAGTTGCCGGTAAACAGTTCCGCGCCGCAAATGAGCACGAGCACCAGTCCCAGGCAAAAAGCAAGACCGCCCACGAAGCGCTGGGCGCCCCAGCCAAGCGTGGGATCGCTCAGAAAGACCGTAAAGAACAGGCCGCCGAAGGCGATGAACGCACCAGCGAACATAGCGAGCAAAAAGGCCTTAGAGACCGGCAGGTTAGCCTTGGTAACGCCGGCGGCCTCAGTCTTGGCCTCGATCGCGGCGGGCGCCAGGCAATCGGAGGTGGGATATTCTGCCTTACTCTGTGCCATGGCAATCACTACTTTCATACGATTTGGGACAAACGCTCCTGGTTCATTTGCCCCGCGAGGTCGGACGGTATAAAAATAAACGCGAGCCAAATTAGCATATTGGCCTGCGATTATATAGCTTGGAGCGGGCGACGGAAAGTCCAAGGATTTGCTTCGCAAATCCTTGTTTCGCTGCGGGCCTTCGGCCCTTGCGTGCTGCGCTGGAAAATGCTCACGCATTTTCTCAGCTCTGCACCCTGACGGGTTCGATTCCCGTCGCCCGGCGCGTAAACGAAAACAGCTCTGATTCCCAAAGGAAACCAAAGCCGTTAAAACAATTCTTATGGAGCGGGCGACGGGAATCGAACCCGCGTCATCAGCTTGGAAGGCTGGGGTTCTACCATTGAACTACGCCCGCAAGATATGGTCGGGACGACAGGATTTGAACCTGCGACATCCTGCTCCCAAAGCAGGCGCGCTACCAAACTGCGCCACGTCCCGAAGGTGTTGAGCAGCTAAGGTCTAAACCTTGCGTGTCCCAAAGCGAAGGAAATTATAGGGGAGACTCCCCGCCTGTGCAAGCGACGATACCCTAGCTCCTCGAATGTGCGACAAACCGGCTGTGGAGCAGGCCGATCGCAAACGCCACCATGGCAACCGGCGCCCACGCGGCTCCAATGTCTGCCAGCGGCAGTGCATCAAACGGCAGCCACGCGCCAGCAAAGAACGCATCACGAACCGAGGTGATCACGCTCTGGACAGCGACAACGCCGCCGACCCAGACCCACACCTGCGGATGCGCGTCGCAAAAACCGTGTACCAGACCCATAAGCACCAGCACGATGGCGACGGGGTACAGGGCGTTGAGCATGGGCACCGAGAACATGAGGATCACGTCGAGACCCACGTTGGAGAGCACGCACGAAAACGTCGCGAACACAAAGGCGAGAACCGCAAAGGGACGGCGCATGGCCTCCTCGGAAGCCTCCGCTCCCCCTTTAACCACATATGTCTCGCAGAAGTAACGCGAGCAGCAGCTGATAAGGCCGATGCACACGTTCATGCAGGCGAGGAAAAAGATCGCAAAGACCACGACCGTGCCGGCAAGACCAAAGTGCATGGAGGCGGAACGGGCGAGGATGGCGGCACCGTTGGTGGCATCGGGCATCACGGTGCCGAGCTGCGCGCCGGCAAGTGCTAGGCCGCAGTAGATGATGGCCATGAGCACACCGGCGATCACGCCGGAGCGCGAAATCTCGAAGGCAACGCGCTTGTCATCGGTAACCCCCAGCTCGTGGATAGTCTCGGCGATGATGATGCCAAAGGCGAGCGACGCGAGCAGGTCCATGGTCTGATAGCCGGTCAAAAAGCCCTGCACGGCAGCACCGGCATTATAGGGAGCCTGCGGCGCGGCAGCGGGACCCAGCGGCGAGACCACGGCGGCACCCACGACCAACACGATAAGGGCAATGAGTGCGGGGCCCGTAATGCGGCCGAGCACGCGTGTGATGACGCCCGGGCGCAGCGTGAGCGCAAACGCGACGACGAAGAAGCCGACGGCAAACACCAGGCGCGCCGCGCCGAGCGAGACGCCCTCGGGCAACAGCGGCACCAGCATCTCGAAGGCCGTGGAACTCGTACGCGGAATGGCCAGACACGGGCCAATGGCCAGATACACCGCCGCGACAAAGAACTCGCCAAACTTGGGGTGCACGCGGCCAGCAAGCTCGCGCGCCGTTCCGGCAAGCGCCACGGCGATAAAGCCCATGACGGGCAGGCCGATGGCGGCAATCAGAAAGCCGAACATGGCGACCGGCGTGGCGGAACCTGCCTGCAGCGCCAGCAGCGGCGGAATAATGAGGTTGCCAGCGCCAAAGAGCATCGAGAACAGAGCGATGCCGACGGTGACGACATGGTCGGAGCGCAGACCGCGCGGAGCGGATGAAGCCATGGGACCACCTTTCGAGTCAAAACAAAAACGGGACGGGCAAAAGACCCGTCCCGCAAGTATATACGCTTTAGCAGACTAAATCGCGCAAAGCTTCAATCTAGCCGCCCCTTTTGAGCCGTTACGCGTCCGAGCGACGGCGACGCAGCAGTTCGAGTCCCAGCGCGACAAGCGCAACGGCGCCTGCAGCGACGGCGACGGCCAATGGCGCACGATCGCCCGTGTCGGCGAGCTGCTGAGCGCTCGACTTGGAAGATTCCTTCTTGCCGGAGTTTTCCGCGCCCGATGCCTTTGCCTTATCAGCTGCGGAGTCATCCGAACTACCGGGTTTTGTCGGATCCTTTGAATCCGGCTGGTCGGAATCGGGCGTCCCGGGTTTATCCGGGTCCGGGTTGCCGGGCTCCGGCTTATCCGGCTGGTCCGGATCGGGTCCATCGGGTTTATCCGGATCGGGAACCACCGGGTCCGGGTTGACAGGCTCCTGCTTCTTCTTCACCGTCAGCGTACCGGGCTCAACCGTGACATCGAAGTTCGGGTCGGTGACCGTCGCCTCGATCTGGTACTCGCCCGCCGGGGAACTCTCATCGGCGACGCAGGAGTACTCGACCTTCACGCCCGAGGTATCGGCCGAGCTCTTTAGGCTCGAGGTAAAGGCGGGATTCATCTCTCCCTCGAAGCGTTCAACATCGTCGACTTTTACCTTAAGCTTCGCCGGCGCAATCCTGAACTTGCGCGAGGCGGCGCCGATATACCCGTTGCTTCGCAGCGTGGCAACGGCGCGATACGTGCCGGCATCGGTCGGGGCCTCACTCGACGAATAGTGCGTGCCGCCCGTCCCGTAATACCTGACCTTCAGGTCACCTTCGCAGGCCTTGGGAACCCCCGTGACCTCGGGCGCCTGGGCGTCACCGCTATAGACGAAGTTGCCGCCCTCAAATGCAAGCTTGACCCGCTTCGCCTGAACGACCAGAACAAAGTGCGCGGTCCCGGTCTCACCCCGAGCGTCCTTGCACGTGATGTCAAAGGTAGACACTCCGGCCTTGGACGGGACGCCCGAGAGCGTCAGACCGCCCGCCGTGCGGGTGAGCTTAAACCCGTCGGGGAGCTTAGCTTCGTCCCACGTGTACTCATACGGAGCTTCGCCACCCGCGGCACCCGCAATCGTCGCGCGATACGTGCTACGCGCACGTGCAACCGGTAGCAGACCGCCGTTGAACACGAGGGCATCCCGGGGCACAACGGAAACGACAGCGCGATCGCTGTCCGCCTGCATCTCGGTACCAAGGTAGCGCTGAGTGACACGGCAGAAATACTCGCCGGCGCAATCGTCATCAAGGCCCTCGATGAGGAGCGTCTCCCCTGTCTCGCCCTCGAGCATCACGGCCTCGCCGCCCACCATGTGGAACCACTGATAGGAAAGTCCGACATCGGCGGCGGAACCCGTGGACGAAGATGCGTGGTCGGCAACGCTCTTCCCCGCCTCGGCAGCAACCGAGAGCACAACAGCATCGCCCTCGTGGGCACTCGCGTCCTGTGGCTGCGCAATCACCTTCGGAGCGTCCGCTTTCGCGAACTCGAACGTAATCTCGTGCGACGCGGTGACGCCACTCAGCGTGACCTCGTACGCTCCGCCCTCATAGCCGGAAATATCGAGATCGATGGCCTTGTCCGAGCCGGCTTCCGTGACCGTCACCCGCTCGAGGTAGCAGCCCTCGTCAGGAGTCGCCGAGAGCGCCACGTCGCCGCCCGCATCAACGGTGACGGAAGCGTTGTCGACCGAACCGTTGACCGCCTTTGCCGTCACCTCAAAGCGCTCGGGCTTGTCCGGGTTATCGGGCTCGGGGTTATCAGGGTCGGGATTATCGGGATCCGGCTTGGGGCCCGGATCAGGATTATCAGGTTCAGGGTTAGGATCCGGGTCGGGGTTGGGACCAGGATCAGGCTGATCGGGATCCGGGTTGTCCGGATCAGGATTGTCCGGGTCCGGAACCACCGGGTCTGGATCGACGGGCTCCTGCTTCTTTTTCACCGTCAGCGTTCCGGGCACGACCTCGACATCGAAATTCGGATCGGTGACCGTCGCGCCGATCTGGTACTTGCCAGCAGGAGAGCTCTCATCGGCATTGCAGGAGTACTCGACCTTCACACCCGAAGTGTCAACCGCACTCTCCAGGCTCGAGGTAAACGCCGGGTTCGCCTCTCCCTCGAAGCGCTCGGCGTCGTCAACCTTCACCTTGAGCTTTGCCGGAGCGATCTCGAACTGGCAGGCAGCGGCACCGATGTAACCGTGGCTGCGCAGCGTGGCGACAGCGCGGTATGTGCCGGCATCGGTCGGGGCATCCGTCGAGAAATATTGCGTACTTCCGCATCCGTAGTACCAGACCTTAAGGTCGCCCTTACAGACCTTGGGAGCACCGGAAACTTCGGGCGCCTGCGACGCGCCATTAAAGGTAAAGTCGCCATCCGTAAACGTAAGCTTTACGCGCTTTGCCTGGACAACGAGCGCAAAGCGGGCGGTCGTGGCCTCGCCACGGGCATCCGTGCACGTGATATCAAAGGCGGAAACGCCCGTCTTGGACGGAACACCAGAGAGCGTCAGACCGCCCGAAGTACGGGAGAGCTTGAGCCCGTCGGGGAGCTTCGTCTCATCCCATGCGTACTCGTACGGAGCCCTGCCGCCCGCGGCCCCGGCAATCGTGGCGATGTACGTGCCGTGCGCACTCGCTGCCGGTAGCAGGTCGCCGTTGAACACAAGGGTGTCCCAGGCAACAACGGAGACGGAAGCACAATCACTGTCCGTCTGCTTCTCAGTGCCAAGGTAGCGTTGAGTGATGCGGCAGAAATACTCGCCAGCCTGCTCGTCATCGAGGTCCGCGAGCGAGAGCGTCTCCCCCGTCTCGCCATCGAGCGCCACGGCCTTGCCATTCACCATGCGGAACCACTGGCAGGAGAGCTCAACCTCGGCAGCGCAACCCGTGGACGAGGCCACGTGATCGGCGACGTTCTTGCCCGCCTCGGCCGCGACCGAGAGCGCGACGGTATCGCCCTCGTGAGCGCTCACGTTCTGCGGCTGGGCAATCACACTCGGAGCGTCCGCCTTCGCAAACTCGAACGTGACCTCCTGCGATGCAGTGACAAAGCTCAGCGTGACCTTGTACGCCCCGCCCTTGTAATCAGAAATGTCGAGGTCAACGGTCGCATCTGAGCCGGCCTGCGCGACCGTCACGCGCTCGAGGTAGCAGCCCTCGTCGGGCGTCGCCAGGAGGATCGCGTCCCCGCCCTCAACAACCGAAACCGAAGCATTGTCGACCGAACCGTTGACTGCCTTCGCCGTCACCTTGTAGTGCTCGGGCTTCTTCTTGACCGTCAGCGTGCCGGGGTCGACCGCGACATCAAAGTTCGGATCGGCAACCGCCGCGTCGATCCGGTACTCACCCGCCGGCGATTTCTTATTCGCCGAGCAGAAGTACGTAACCTTAACGTCCGAGGTGTCGCAACGGCTCACCAAGCTGGAGGTAAACTCGGGATTTTCCTGGCCCTCAAAGCGCTCGGCATCGTCGACCTTCACCAGCAACTGGGCAGGTGCAACGGAAACCGTCAACTCGACGTCCTCGGCGGCAAGATAGTTTCGAGACGCCTTGGCATGGGCGACAACACGTGCCGTACCGGCAGCCTTCACCGTCGCGCAACGTCCCTTAATCGAAACCGGGCTCGCATCGCCATCGGAATCGACCAGCTCAAAAGTCACGGGAGTCTGGGCAACGTTGTTAAACACAATGGGGTCTCCACCATACACGCCCGAATAGCTTGTCGTTCCCGTAATGACCTGGCTCGCCTTTGTAATCGAGAACTCGGCGGACTCTTTACCCTGATAGTTGGAGTCAGTCACCTTAACCGTGACGCGGTAGTTACCGCTGTCGCACGGCTCCAGCGCCGTCGGACCATAGGACGTTCCATCTATACCGCAATAGGCAACGGAATAGCCAGACGCATCAAGGCCGGCAACCGCAACCGCCGCACCGTGTCGTGCGCCATCGTATGTCACATCGGACGTCTCGATCGAAATATCGACCGGGGCCTTCTCGATCGTGAAGTCACAGGAGGCATTACCGACATATCCCTTGGCGTCGAGCGTCACCACCGCACGATACGTGCCGGCATCCACCGGCGCCTGATCCGACGAGTAATGTGTGTCGCCCGTGCCAACATAGGTCAGTTTGACATCGTCCTCGCAACCCTCGGGCACGCCCGAAAGCTCCGGGGCCTGCGCCGTCGCGTTGTAGGTAAAGGTCTGGCCCTCAAATGTAAGCGGGGCTTCCTTCGCCTTCACGAGCAGCGCGAAGTGTGCATCGCACTTGTCGCCCAGGCCATCGGTGCACGAAATCTTAAAGCGACAAACACCCGTAGCCGCAGGCACGCCCGAGAGCACCAAGGCGCCCGATCCGTCATCTGCCAGCGTCAGCTGCATGCCCTCAGGAACCTCAGCATCATCCAAGTTGTACGCATACGGTGCCTTGCCGCCCGTAGCGCCCGCAATCACGACGCGGGACTCATCGTGAGCGGTCGCCACCGGCAGCACGCGCCCGTTAAACACAAGTGCTTCTCGCGGCACGATGGATACCTTCGCATGTTCGGTATCCGTCTTTGTCACCGTGCCCAGGTAGTTCTGCGTAATGCGACAGAAGTACTCGCCTTCGCCGTCGCTGTCAAGCTGGGTGAACGAAAGCGTCTCCCCCGTCTCGCCCTTCAGCGCCACCGCCTTGCCGCCATCGTCAGACACGCGATACCACTGGTAGCCCAGCTTGACGTCTGCAGCGGATCCAGAAGACATGGCCGCATGGACGCGAACGTTGCGCCCCGCCTCGGCGGCAACCGAAAGTTCAACCGGATCGCCCTCGTAAGCACTCGCATCCTGCGGCTGAGCGAGCACCTCCGGAGTCGCAGCCTTTGCGAATTCAAACGTGACCTGCTGCGGAGCACTCACGCCACTCAGCGTGACCTCATACGCCCCACCCTTATAGTCAGAAATATCAAGGTCATAGGCATTGCCGGCCGAACCATCCTCGCCAGCCTCTACGGCAACGGTCACGCGCGTCAGGTAGCAGCCCTCATCGGGCGCCGCCGAAAGCGTCACCTTGCCATCCGTGGCGACCAAAGCAGACTCCGGATCAACCGATCCGTTGACCGCTCGGGCCGTCACCTTGTACTTAGGCGCCTCCGCAAAGCGCGCCTCGACAGTCATGTTGTCCTCGGGGACAAACGTCCAGGTAGCATCCGTGCTCAGCGGCTCATCGCCCAGCGACCCGTCGTCGTTGCGTGCATACCACCCATCGAACACATAGCCCGCATCGGGAACGGCAGTCAGGGTCGTGGACTCACCGTTCTCGACTTCGTTGGTCACGGCATAGCCCAGAGATTCATCCTCGGAGGAACCCTCGACGTGTCCTCCCTGACGCGAATCCACCGCCGTAACCGTCATCGACGCCCGCTCATAAACGGCCGTAAAAGTACGGTTGCCAAACACAACGCGGTTGATCACCGGTGTGGCACCCACAGGCATGCCGTTCTCGTCGACCCAGTATTTAAACTTCCAACCCTTGTGCGGCACGGTAAACATAATCGCCGCGGAGTGGTAGGAGCCGCCGGTACCAAGCGCAACCATGCTAAAGCCCGCGTCCTTGGGATACGTAGCGACCTGAACATCGCAGCCCGTCTCATAGAACACGGCCGTAAGCTGCCTATTCTCCTTTGCGGTACCGATATAGAACGCGCTGTAGCTCACCGTGACACCCGCATCGTCGACCCAATGCGAGAAGTGGTACTTCTTCCACGGGATCGCGATCGCCATAAACATGTCGCCCCTGTCGTATGACCTGCTACCGGCAGGAATGCCGTCGACCAGAAGGGCCGTACCGCGGAAGATGGACGAGCCGGTGACGGTAATGGTCACCTGTCCATCGGATTCGAACTGCGCGTAGTACGTTATGTCTTGCGTGACTGTCACATCGAGAGTCGTCGCAGTCTCGACAATCGAGGTGCCCTCCTTATCGGTGCTCCAGCCCACAAAGCGATAGCCCATACCGGCAACAGCGGTCAGTTCCACCTGATCGCCCACGGCAAAGCTGCCGCTGCCCGTAACACGGCAGCCCCTGCTCGATGCCTTGTCCTTCACCACGACCTCGCCCGTAACGGTCACCTCGTACGGATCGGCAAACACGGCCTGGAGCTCCAACGTATCGTCCTCGAGCCCCTCGACCATATCCTTGTCGAGCTTAACCCAACAATGGGCGTCGCAGGTCAGCAGCGACTTGTTGCCCTCGGCGTCCAGGACATACCAGCCAACAAAACGTTTGGTTCCCGTAGGCGTAGCGTTGAGTTCGACCGTATCACCGAATTGATAGGAGCCTTCGCCGCTCAGAGTGCCAACGCTATCGTCACTCGCGCTCAAAACGACCTGATAGGACTTAGGCGTAAAGATCGCCGTATAGGTGGCGTCACCCGTGACCTTAACGGTATAGTCGGCGTTCTCGCTGACTGACTCGCCCTTGTCGTCCGTCCAACCCGCAAACGAATACCCGGTGTTGGCGATCGCACGAAGCGTTGCGCGGTCGCCAGCTTCGTAGCCACCAAAACCGCTCACGGCTCCGCCCTCGGCAGGCGAAGCAACGGTATGCACGACATACGAACCCGACGCAAAGACGGCATAGAGCGACGTGTCCTCACGCACGGTAAATCGATATGTTTTCTTGGAGCTCACGCACGTGCCGTTCTGGAACCAGCCCACAAAAGCCGTATCCTCGGCGGCGACCGCGCGCACGGTTGCGACCTGCCCGGCGGCATACGCCCCCGCGCCCTCGACCGTGCCCATGCTCTCTTCGCAGGAGACGTCCACCGTATATTGCTTTGCCGAGAACACGGCCTGGAGCGTCGTGTCGGACGTTGGCATCACGTGATAGGTACTGTCACGGCTTACCACGGCGCCCGAAGCATCGGCCCAATACTCAAACGCATAGTCCGAAAGCGCATGCGCGGTCAGCGTGGCGGCATGCCCCGCCTCGACGGTGCCCGCGCCCTCGACCCAGCCGGCGACACTCGATTCGACCAGCGAACCGGTGCCGGAATCGACTACCGTCGTGGCGTCGACGTCATAGCTTTTCGCCATAAAGCGAGCGACGTGCACATGGCTGCGCTCCTGGTGGCAGGTGAACTCCGCATCGGCAGACTCAAACGTGCCGTCTGCCGTATACCAACCAGTAAAGACATAACCGGGATTGGGCGTTGCCTTAAGGGCAACCTCCGCGCCGCGGTCCGCAAGAACGCGGCTCGCCTTGACGGTGCCGCCCTCCGCAGGATCAGCGAGGGGCACGCAGACGGTATCGATAGGCACAAAGCCCGCGGTAATAACGCAGTGCCCGGTTTTACCGCGAGCCTTCGCAACCAACGAGGTCTCGTGCTTAAGGCTCTTCAGGCGGCCATTGACGTACCAACCCCAGAACAAAAAGCCAGGATGGGCCTTGGCCGTCAAATGAAGGGTTTCCCCTAATTTAAACTTATCGGTCGTAGGCTTCACCACGGCCCCATTGCACGTCACGGTACCGCCGAGCCATGAATCGGCGGTGACGATGACCCCGGGTTTTGAGTCGGTAAAAATCGCGGTATAGGTATCGCTCTTGGTGACCTTGACGACCAGCTCGGCGGTATCGTACTCCTTACCGGAGCCATCCTTCCAATGGTCAAAACGATAGCCGTCGTTGGCCTTTGCCTTGAGCATCACCGTATCGCCGTAGCCACAGGTAACAGAAGATGCCCCCGGGTGGCCCTCGATCTCAACCGTACCGCGCTCCACAAAGGTCTTTTTTGCCTTCGCCGTCACGGTATACGTGTTTTCCTCAAACACCGCGCGCACGGTGCATTCCACGTCCTCGGGATAGAACTCGAGGTAGCTGGGGTCGGTGCCCAAAAGCAGGTCCGTCTTGGCGTCGTACCAGCCCTTAAAGGTAAATTGTTTGCTCGCCTCGGCCGTGAGCTCAATGCTCAGCGTGGCAGGCTCGCCCTTCATGCAATAGCCCTCGCCGTGCACCATATATTTGCCCGCCATGGCCGCGGCAGGCTCAACTACAACATCTACCTTGCAGGCACGCGTAAACTTCGCCTGGATCACGCAGTCGGTAATGGGCTCAAGGGTATAGGAGCGCTCGCTCGAAACCAGCGTCGCGGTGGCATCCGAGCCGCCGTTGTTCAGGTACCAACCGTCAAAGATATAACCCTCAGATGGCGTGGCCTCCACAGTCACGCGCTCACCCTCGGGGACCTCGAGGACCATGCCAGCAGTCTCGTCGCGCTTCAGTGCAACGGTGCCGCCCTCGAGCGGGTCGGCCTCGGCACGCACGGTATGCGTATCTCTGCCGTCCATTACGGCCTCAATTCGGGCATTGCCGTTAACGCGGTATTCGCAAACTTCCTGCTTGTTGGCAATCGTGATACCCTGCGCATCGGTTTCTCGCCACTCTACAAAACGGTACGTTTTCTCCGGATTGTCGGGGCGCACCTTGGGCCGCATCGTAAACGTGAGAATATCGCCATCCTTCGCGCGAACCTTGCCATCCACGACTGGTATGCCATCGCACAGCACCTCGGCGCTATCGAAGGGATCGGTATTCACCAGAATAGTCTTGTCCGCCTTGCGGAAGCGCGCAACCAGATGGCGGTCGACCTCGGCCTTGAAGATATACGTGCGCTCGGGCGAAACCTCGATGCCGTCCTCAAACCATCCCACAAAGGCATAGTCGGGACCCTCGCTCGCAGTGACCATAGCCTGATCGCCACGGGTGATGCTCTGCTTTACAGGGCTTGCGGTGCAGCCCGTCGAAAAATCGGCCTGAATGCCATCGGCTTCGGCAACTGCCGTGACCTCGACTTTTTTCTCAAAGACGGCCGTCATCTTTACAACCTCGGGCGTCAGGTCCGTGATCGTCATCGTCTTGAGAGGAGATGTCGAGACCTCGACGCCGTTCTCTTTCCAACATACGAAGCGATAGCCGGGATTTGCGACGGCTTCGAGCGTGGCGACCGTCCCCTCGTAGTGGAAACCACCGCCGGTAACGGCACCGCCCACCTCGGGCTGCGCGGTGGCAATAATCTCAATCTTATGGTCGCCATGAGGCTTGGGCTTCTTGTGGTCGTCGATGATGTCCTTAATCTCCTTGAGCACCTTGGTGCCCACAGCGGCAACATCCTCAATGTTGTCGGCCATACCGATCTCAATCACCGCGTCGGCCGCGATGGGGTCGACAATCTCGCCCAGGCCATACATGGTGGCGAGAACGGCCGCAGCCGTAATCGCGGCAATGAGCGCGGCCTTCAGCGCCGCGAGTGACTCGTCGGGGTCAGTCGCCTCGCGGAAATGCGCGGTGTACTGCACATCTCCCTCGAGCACAAACGTGTAGGACGGACCATCGTCGCCGGTAAAGACAACGTTGCCGAGGGCATCGGTCGCGTAGTCAAACACATAGCCAGGCATTGGCACCGCCACGACCGTTACGCGCGACCCGATGCCATACAGACCGGTGGAAAGGAACTGCCCGAGCGGCTGCCCGTTCTCATCGACCCCATCCACACTCAGCACAACGCTCGCCTGCGGAGCGCAGTATCGCAGAGTGATCTCGATCCTAGCGTCAGCCTTGTCCTCGGACACAATCGCGTCCGCCTTGTCCACCGTATAGGTAAAGTCGAGCTGATCGCTCGCGGCGTACGCATCATCGCCCTCGCCCAGATACCAGCCCAGGAACAGCGCGTTATCCGTGACGGCGGAAACCTCAACCGTCTCACCGGCATTGCGATAGCAGTTTTGAGCGGTAACACTCAGGTGCGCATAGTCCTGTGACGAATCGGTCGCCCGCGCATCGTTGACACGCACCGCATAGTCCTTGAGCTTAAAGCGAGCCTCGAGGGACAGATCCTTATCCGGCGTAAACGTGTAGACCGGCTCCCTGGAGATGTACTTGCCGGACTCGGTGTCATACCAACCCTTAAACGTGATGTTGTCGTTGAGCATTCCTAGAGCACCGGCATCGAGCGTGACCTCGTCGCCTGCATCAATCGTCGTCGCGCTGGAAACATCGGGCAGTTCAACGCCGTCCATCAGCTTGCGTTCGCCTTTATCGATCGTTTGGGCATAGGAGATCTGGAACGACGTCGGCTCAGGCTTCTTGAGCTGTAGCGTGCCCTTGGTCTGGGTTTCAAAATGCGAATAGCCGTCGTCATACACGAGCTTTACGGGCTGTCCGTCCATCGACTCATCGAAGACGTCACCGTCGCAGGGGGTGGCCGTAAGGTACTCGCCGAGCTCTTCCTGTATGAGGGCCTCGTAGTCCCAAATCGATACCGAATGCGGGTAATCGAGCTCGACCTTCATACCCTCGAGCGAAATGGTCTCCCCCGTCTCGTAGGTCATGTTATTGGGGTCGCATGAGATCTCAACGTTCTCGAGCACCTTGCCCACCGGGACGGGCAGGCAGCCGTTGCACCTCTCCCAAACAGCTTTGGGATGCCCGTTAGCATACTTCGGAATCATCTTGGCGGGGACCATGACGGTCATGTTGTATTTGGGGAACGTGTCGGTGTTAATGAGCACCGCATGGTTGCATCCAAAGAACACGGTCTCGAGATTGGTACTGCCAAACGCCTTTTCCGGCAACTCCTCGATCTTGGAGTTATATGGCAGCGTCAGCCCGCCGCTCAAGTCGGTGCCGTAGAAGCAGGTGTGGCCAAGCGTTTGGACCGTTGTGTTGCTCTCGAGCCCTGTGGTAGCAAGGTTCGTGCAGAACCTGAACGCGCAAACGCCAATCGATGTAATGGAGGCATTCTTGTCCAGGCCGGTATCGGTCAGAGCCTTGCAGCCTTCGTAGGCTCTGTCGGGAATCGATGTGAGGCCGACAACCTTGTCGAGCCCCGTGGACACCAGCCCACTGTCGGCAAACGCGGCATAGCCCATCGAGCCAATGGCAGTAGTCTCGCTGATGTTCAGGCTCGTAAGCGACTTGCAGCCATAGAACGCCTCTTTTCCGATGGTGCCGATGGTCATACCGGAAAGGCTGATATCGGTGAGATTCGGGCAGTTATAGAAGGCGTGCAATCCGATTTTGGAAATGGAACTGTTCTCGAAGCGCACTGAGCGCAGATTGGTAGAGTCGGCGCAGAGCTGTGCGTCGACTTCATCAACCCCGTAATCGACAATCAAATTCGTTACCATTCGACCATCGACAGAGTTCTCGCGCGGGTTGTTTTCATCGATTTCTACCGTAAGATTTCCGTTTGCGTCGCACGGATACAGATAGTAGTTGGGCATGAGCTTGGCATACTCGTAGGCCGCCTGCTGCAGGTTGCCCTTGCTGTACGCGACAAGGCGCGTGTAGCCATCGTCGTACACGAGCTGTATAGGTTCTCCGTCCATCGACTCGTCGAAGACATCACCATCGCGGGGGGTCGCCGTAAGGTATTCGCCGAGTTCTTCCTTTATGAGCGCTTCGTAGTCGCTATCCATCGTCGAATGAGGATATTGAAATGTGACACTCATGCCCTCGAGCGAGATCTTTTCCCCCGGCTGATAGGCCATCTTGTCGGGATCACGCGAGATCTTTATCTTATGGCTCTAAGCTGAACGCACGGCTCGGCAGTTCCTCGATTTTGGAATAAAGGGGCAGCGTCAGCCCGCCGCTCATATTGGTCCCGGAGAAGCAACCTTCGCGGAGCGTCTTGATCGTCGTATTGCTCTCAAGTCCGGTCGTCGCAAGGCGGGAGCAGTTTTTGAACGCATTAACGCCGATTGACGTGATGGATGTGTTCCTGCCCAGACCGGTATCGGTCAGAGCGCTGCAGGCATTATAAGCGTTCTCAGAAATCGAACAGAGGCCAACGACCTTGTCGAGCCCCGTAGACCGCAGCCCGCTCCAGGCAAACGCGGCATCGCCCATCGTGCCGATGGTAGCAACGTCGTCAATATTTAGGCTCGTAAGCGATCCGCACCCAGAAAAGGCCCCTGTTCCGATACTTCCAATGGTCATACCGGAAAAGCTGATATCGGCGAGATTGGAGCACCCAGAAAAGGCGTGTAGTCCAATTGAAGAAATAGAGCTGTTCTCAAAACGCACCGAACGCAGATTGGAGGAATACTCACAAATATATCCGGGGACCCCATCCACTCCGTAATCAACGATCAGATTGGTTACCAATTTACCGTCGACAGAGCTCCCATACGGGTCGTTTCCATCAATCTCTACCGTAACGCTTCCGCCTGCATCGCACGGATACACATAGCCGTTCGGCATAAGCTTGGCATACTCATAGACCGTTGGATCCTCATACACGAGGGGATCGACTTCGCTGTCATCGGACGAGGACTCTGACGTTGCAGGCGAGCTCTTTGCAGCATCGGAATCAGTCGCAGCACTTGTGAGGTCCTGCGCTAGGCTCGTCCCGGGGGTGTCGGATGCCGCGTTGGATGAGTCGTCCTGCGTATTATTCGTTTGGTCGGAAAACGTGGACGAAGCGTTTTCGTCCGAAGGTGATGATCCATCGACCGTATCGGTATCGGAGCCCGAGTCGGTCTCTTGGGCCTCGCTCTCCACGGCGACCGCCCCGGCATCATCGGCATAGGCTGTGCTGGGCGCAAGGGGTATCGAGGTCACGACCATCGCGACCGAAAGATAGACGACTAAAAACCTATAGAGGGCAGCAGTGATCCTGTTCATAGGAACCTTCCCGCAATTTGCAAAGATACAGAGTCCCAGTGTGGGCCATCATCTCACAATACCCTGTATAAGCGACAATGCGGGAAGGCTGCGCAAACGGTTTATCTAAGGGCGTAAATGGTTGGTCTAATCGCTGCTTAAATCGCGCAAAGCGTCAATCGCGATGTCGACTTCCTCGGCCGTGTTGAAGTAACCAAACGAGAAGCGAACCACGCCCTGGCGCTCGGTTCCCAGCGCACGGTGCATGAGCGGAGCGCAATGGGCACCGGGGCGCGTCGCAATCCCCCACCCTTGCATGAGCGCGTCCGAGATCTCGGCCGAGTCGATATCACCCACGTTGAGTGAGACGATCGCCGAGCGCACGGGCTGGTCAAACGCACCGTAGAGCGCAATGCCGGGGATTTCGCGAGCACCGGCGAGGAAGCGCTCTGCAAGCGAGCGCTCATGCGCCGCAATCGCCTCGACCCCGCCTTGCGCCTCGATAAAGTCGAGACCGGCAGAAAGTCCCGCGATGCCGTGGCCGTTGAGCGTGCCCGCCTCAAGACGCGTGGGCCACTCAAGTGGCTGCAGTGGGTCAAAGCTGTGCACGCCCGTGCCGCCCATGGCCCACGGAGACACGTCAATGCCCTCCGCCACGGCCAGGCCGCCGGTGCCTTGGGGTCCCATGAGCCCCTTGTGGCCGGTAAAGCACACAATGTCGAGCCCCATGGCATGCATATCGATACGCGCCGTGCCGGCAGACTGAGAGGCATCGACGATCACCAGCGCACCGGCCGCATGGGCCATGGCCGCCACGCGCGCAATGTCGACCGCGTTGCCGGTCACATTGGAAGCGTGCGTCACCACCACGGCACGCGTACCGGGCGTGACTAGCCGCTCGAGCTCGTCGTAGTCGAGCGCGCCGTTCGCGTCGCAACCCGCATGCTCAACCGTCACACCCTGCTCTGCCGCCAAGCGATTGAGCGGACGTAGCACGGAGTTGTGCTCGAGCACCGTCGTGACCACGCGGTCGCCGGGGCGCACCACGCCACAGATGGCGGTGTTGAGCGCCGCCGTAGAGTTGGGCGTAAAGCACACATGGTCCGCCCTCGGGCAACCTAAAAGGCGCGCGAGCTTGGCACGGCAACCGTGAATCGTACGAGCGGCATCGAGGGCACCCGACGTGGCGCCGCGCCCGGCATTGCCGAGCGAGCACATCGCCTGCGTCACGGCATCGATGACCGTCTGCGGCTTGTGCATGGTCGTCGCCGCGTTATCCAGGTAGATCATCGCACGACCTCCCACATATCAATCACGGTATAGCCCTCGGTGGGAACGCCCGCCGCGGCGAGTTCGCCGCGCAGCAGCTCCTCATCGGCAGGCAACGCTTTCCACGCCAGACCACAGCCGGCAGCGACCTCCCCGGGCACGGGAATCGTTCGCCCGGGAAGGCCGCGCTCGATGCACAGGGACTCGCAGCCCATGGCGGCCGCCGTGGTGGGAAACGTGATGACAAGCGCCGGGCGCTTCTCCCTCATGGCAACTCCAACCAATACGCTACGGGCGCACGACGCGCACGGCCTGCTCCATCTTCTCCACGATCACGTACATGTTGGTGACCTCGCCCACCGCAAGCTGGTCTTTAATGCCATAGTGGTCGAGGCAGGTACCACAGGTGAGAATCTCGACGCCCTGCTCAGCCAGGCCCTTCAGGTCGTCGAGCACCGGCGAGCCCTCAACGGTGAGCTTGGCGCCGCCGTTGTAGAACAGCATGGTCGCGGGCAGCTCCTCCTGCTGCGTCACGGCAAAGATAAACGCCTTCATGAGCTTGTGGCCCAGCTCGTCGTCGCCACGGCCCATGCAGTCGGTGTAGACGGAAATGACGAGCCTGCCCTTGCCGGCGCTGGCATCACAGAAGGCAGCGCCATCCTGCTCGGGATCGGCCATGGCAACGGCGCCAGAGGTCGCCACGGTCACGTGCCACTCGGCGTCAGAAACCTTCTCGACCGAGGCCGTGCAGCCTTTCTCCTGCGCCATCTTGGAGATGTTCTTGACGGCGGTCTCATTGTCGACCGAGGTCACGACGGCGCCCTCGCCATCGAGCTGCTTCAGAGCTTCGAGCGTCTTGACGACGGGCAGCGGGCAGGCATCGCCCATGGCATTGACTTCAATCTTGGTAGACATAGCAAATTCCTTTCGAAAGAGACCGCCCGGATAGACGGGCGGTCGCATAGACAGTTTTTCTTAACGCACAACGCGAACGGCAGGACCACCCGGCGCTACCTCGAACACGCGACCGATAACGGCAGCGATACGATCCTCGTTATGCAGACGGCACGCAAGCTCATCCACATCGGAAGCAGGCGCCGCGATGAGCAGGCCACCAGACGTCTGCGGATCGTACAGCGCGTCGAGCATGCCCGGCTCCAGGTCCTCGTCGGCAGCCACACGCGGGCCAAAAAAGTCCTGGTTGCGGTAGGAGCCCGCGGGGATAATGCCCAGACGCGCCATGTCGAGCACCTGGTCAAAGAGCGGCACCGCCCCCGACACAAGCTCAATCTGCACGCCCGAGCCCTCGGCCATCTCGCACGCGTGCCCGATCAGGCCAAAGCCCGTGACATCGGTGCAGCCGTGAAGCTCGAGGCCCTCGGCCAGACGAATCGGGGCCTCGTTGAGGGTGCGCATCGAGTCGAACATGGCTGCGGCCTCGTCCTGCTCGATGAGCTCGCCCTTAATGGCCGTGGTGATGATGCCAGAGCCGATCGCCTTGGTCAGCAGCAGGACATCGCCAGCGCGCGCGCCGCTGTTGGCGAGCATGCGGTCGAGCGCGACAAAGCCGCTCACAGACAAGCCGTACTTGGGCTCGTCGTCGTTGATGGTATGACCGCCCGCGATAGAGCAGCCCGCCTCGACGCACTTGTCGGCGCCGCCCGCCAGAATCTGGCCGGCAACCTCAACACCCAGGCAACTGGGTATGCAGAGCAGGTTCATGGCATGGCTCGGCCGCCCGCCCATGGCGTAGATGTCCGACAGCGAGTTTGCCGCGGCAATCTGGCCGAACAGAAACGGGTCGTCGACCATCGGCGGGAAGAAGTCGATGGACTGCACGAGACCCAGGTTATCGCCAACGCGGAAGACGCTCGCATCGTCGGAGGTATCGAACCCCACGAGCAGGTTGTCGTTATGCACATTGGGTAAGTCGCCCAGGACCTGGGCGAGGGCTCCAGGAGCCAACTTAGCGGCTCAACCAGAGGCAGCGGTCATCTGCGTGAGCTTGATGAAATCGTCAGCCATCGATCCCTCCTCTCATAGGTCAATCTTTTCCTCCCAGTATACGCATGGTGGCGCCGCGAGCGGACGGCGTATCGCAACCCCTACGCGACGCAGCAGAAGGGACAAAGGGACTGTCCCTTTGTCACATTATCGACAAACCAGATGAATTCTCTTGGCATCGAAGTGCATGCGCAGGGTCTCGTCGGCCTGCGGCAGCTCGTCGGAAGCCACGCTCACCTTGTTGACCTTCCACTGCAGACGCGTGGGCGCATCGACACGTGGCACGTCCAACAGCACCAGCCGCTCAAAGCGCGAATCGCTCACCCGGGCCACGTGTAAGTCGTAGCTGTTACGACCCCGCTCGGCACGGTTGTCAACATGGAAGTAACTTGCGCGAATCCCCAGGTACGCCACATCATCAGGAACCTCGCGACCCACATTAAAGGTCATGCCCCAGTCGAGAGCCTCAACTTCTTCGTCGCCGATCTTGCACGCCCGGCTTGTGTTCTTGCAGCCCGTCAAGCGCAGCGCGGCCAAGGTTTGCGGCCGGCGGACCACGTCCTCGACGGAGCCGATCTCCTCCACATGCCCGTTATGCATCACGCAAATGCGCTGGCACAGGCGACACGCTTCGTCGATATCGTGGCTCACGTAGAGCACGGTGCGGTTGCACACGTCGAACAGGTCGAGCATGTTCTGCTCGAGCGCGCTCTTAAGGTAGGCATCGAGCGCGCTCATGGGCTCGTCGAACATAAAAATGCCCGGGTGTGCCGCCACCATGCGCGCAAGCGCCACGCGCTGCTGCTGACCACCCGAGAGGCGTGCGGGATAGCGGTCGGCAAAATCGGCCAGACCAAAAATGCCCAGATAGCGCTCGGCGAGCTTTTTGCGTGCAGCGACGTCACCCGCATCCTGTACGCCGGCGCACACGTTATCGGCCACCGTCATATTGGGAAACAGCTGATAGTTTTGGAACAGCAGGGCGCATTTACGCTCCTGGGGCGACAGGTCGATGCCCGCGGCCGAGTCAAAAAAGGTCACGCCGTTGACGACGATCTTGCCCTCGTCGGGCGTCTCCACACCGGCAATGCAGCGCAGCGTGCAGCTCTTGCCGCAACCCGAGGCGCCCAGCAGTGCCACGCGCTCCTCGCCGGCCTCAAGCTGCATGTCGAGCACAAACCCGGGATAACGTTTCTTAATATCCAAAACGAGCGACATGGCCTATCGACCTCCCGTCGAGACGGCGTCATCGCGCATGAGCTCGGCCAGCGCCTCGCGATCGATACGCAGCGCATCGCCGCCGACCGGGTCGAGCGAATCGCCCTGTCCGGCGAAATCTTTGGCCTGCCTGCGCTCCGCACGGGAAAGGCCCCGTTCGCGATACTTTTGCGAATGCGCCGTGTACATGTTGATGAACAGGATGACCAGGAAACTGAACACGATTACGACAATGACCCAAAAGAGAGCTACCGACGTGTTGCCGCCCATCCACTCAAAGTAGATGGCGATGGGAATGGTCTGCGTAATGCCGGCATAGTTGCCCGCAAAGAACAGCGTGCAGCCAAACTCTCCCATGGCGCGGGCAAAGGCGAGCACCGTACCGGCGGCAATCGAGGGCCAGCCGAGCGGCATCATAAGCTTGGTAAAGATGCGACGTTCGGACCACCCGAGCGTGCGCGCGGCGTCGAGCATCTGCGTGTCGAGGCTCTCGAAGGCTCCGAGCGCCGTGCGGTAGACCAGCGGAAACGACACAACGACGGCCGAAATGACCGCCGCGGGCCAGGTAAAGACGATCGAGATGCCGTGCGCGATGAGCCACTGGCCCACCCCGGTCGAGCGGCCAAACAGCATGAGGAGCAGAAAGCCGCAGACCGTGGGCGGCAGCACCATAGGAATCGTAAAGACCGAATCGAGCAGGCCCTTGATGCGACTCGAGGTACCCATAGTCTTCCACGCGGCAAACAAGCCCAGTGCAAAGGCAATCAGCAGGGCAAGGCCGCTCGTTTTGATAGACACCCAAAACGGGCGGTAGTCGATGCCGCCTAAAAAGGAGGCCAAAGAGGTCAAGGGCCCCTGCTCATTCCGCAACACGACTGACGATGCTTCTACCATTTGAGCGCTATCAAGCCAACGCGCGCCGCCCTTGGCATCACCCGAGGCCGATGCAATCACCACATAGCGGTCCCCATCCGCACCGCGTTCGTCAAAGCCATAGGTATACCCGCCGGCATCAAACGTTGTTTCCGCCGTGACATACCAAGGAAGATCCACGTCCCCCAGCTGCGCACCTCCCATGCAGTTTGCGCTGTCGAGCTCACAGACGAGGGCCTTGAGGCCCGATACGCACTCGTTGTCCTGCGGATCCAATCCATACTTCTCGACCGCCTTGGGCGATATCCACACCACAACGCGATCGGCAGCAGGCGCCACTACAAGGTCCACGTCCTCGTCAACGGGAAACCGGTAGCCCTCAGGCTGGCCCTCCATGGCACGAGCGGTCCCCTTGGCCAACCGCTCAAAACCCTCGATCCCATAGGAAAGCCCATGAGCGGTCGCAGCAACCTGGGCCCCGTCCTCGGCGTCCCCAGCAAACGCAAATCCCGGCACCCAGCAAAGCGCGAAGGTCAAAGCACAGGCGACAAGCATGCGGAATCTATTAAGCACAAAAAGCTCCAAGAGAATACAAGGACGGAGTTAAACACAAAACGATGGAATTATCGCGCCAAGCCGCACTACGCGGAAAGCTCAAAGCCGTATTTGGCCCAAATCTTCTGGGCCTTCTTGTTGGACAGGCAAAAGTCGATAAACGCCTTGGCCTCGTCGGCATGTTCGGAGCCATCGGCGACAGCGCCCGGATACACGATGGGCTTATGCGAGTCCTCGGGACACACAAAGGCCTCCTCGATGCCGTCGTAGCGGTAGATGTCGGAGCTGTAGACAAAGCCAGCCACGCAGTCGCCTGTAGAGACGTAAGACGCAGCCGTGCCGACCTTGTCGGCCAGGGCCACCTTGTCGGCGATCTCGGGGGCGTACTCGCCGTCGTCGCCCTCGGTGCCGGTGTAGAGGCCCACGGAGGCCAGGGCCTGGTTGGCGTACTTGCCGGCGGGAACGGTCTTGGCGTCGCCAATGGCGATCTTGCCGTCCAGATTCGCGACGTCGGCGATGGCCTCGACCTTGGTGTCGGAGCCCTCAGCGCGAATGATCACGAGGTCGTTGACGAACATATCCTCACGGGTGTCGGCGTCGACGAGCTCGGCGGCCTCGGCGTCATCCATGGTGCCCTTGGAGGCTGTGATGAGCACGTCAACGGCGGCACCGGCGCGCATCTGCTCGACGAGGTCGCCGGAGGCCTTGAACTGCGTGTCGGCAAAGGCGGTGCCGGTCTGGTCGGTATAAAGCTCCTGAACCTCGGGCAGAGCCTTCTCGAGCGAGTTGGCGGCAAAGACCTGCAGCTCGACAGCTTTCTTGGAAGATGCCTTAGCAGAACCGGCATCGGATCCGGCCGGCTCGGACGTATTGTTGCCCGAGCAGCCGGCAAGACCAAGGCCGGCAGCGGCGACAGCAGAAAGCGAGACGAATCCGCGGCGAGAAACCATATCGAACATGTTCAACCCTTTCGGACCTTGTGCCCGGGTACCCCACCGCGAGCTTTATTCTGTAA
>CATYZI010000021.1 GCA_958415625.1 uncultured Collinsella sp.
GTACCATGAGGGATGGAAGAATCGCTATAAGAACGAGCTCAAGGACTGCCTGGTCTATATTGCCGAGGACGAGGCTGCCGCGGCAACGCCTGTGGAGCCTGAGCCTGAGCCTGAGCCTGAGCCCGCGCCCGTGCCCGTGCCTGAGCCCGAGCCTGCGCCAAGCTCCGACGAGGACCCGCAGGACGAGTAACCCTGCCACCTGCCATTTGGGGACGGGGTAGAAACGGTAGAAATAGCGCTTGACAAATGAGCGGGGGAGGACGTGTCGAAACGTCCGCCCCCGCTTTGATATCGCGATGTGGCTATGACTGCGAGATGGCCGCGAATCGACTACTCGCCGCGCTTCTCCTCGCGGCGAGCGGCGGCACGTGCATCGTGGATGCCCTTGATCGCGGCATGGCGTGCCGTGCGGGCGTCATGGATGGCGTCGCGAGCCTCGGCGGTCGTTGCCTTGGCAGAGCGCAACTTGGCGGCCAGGTCGGGGTTGGTTTCGGCGACCGCGGTGATCGCGGGGCCGTCGAGCTCCTCTTGTGTGGGCTCGGCCAAAAAGTCGATGGCATACTGGGCGGCCACCATGGAGCCCTTTGCCAGCACAGTCTCGTCGATCTTGTAGAAGCAGGAATGTTGGGCGTACGTGGCGCCAATCTTGGGGTTGCGCGTACCTACAAAGGCGAGCACGCCCGGTACGCGGCGCAGGTACTCCGAAAAATCCTCGCCCGAAAGCGTGCCGCGGTAATGGCCTTGGCCGGTGGGGCCCAAGCATTTGATTACTGCCTGGCGGCAGTGCTCGCTCGAGGCGGCATCGTTTTCGACCTTGTAGTTGGCGATGGTGTAGTCGGTGAGCTTTGCCTCGGCGCCCAAGGCGGCCGCGGTATGCTCCACGATGCGGCGCATGAGCTCCGGCATTTCCTCGTGGGTCGAATCGCCGTAGGTGCGCACCGTGCCGGCGAGGTAGGCCGTGCCGGCGATAACGTTGCGCGCGGTGCCGCCGTGCAGCTCGCCGACGGTAATGACGGCCGGCTCGTAGGGACTGATCTCGCGCGAAACGATGGTCTGCAGAGCGTTGACGATCTCGGCGGCAACCATAACGGCGTCGTGACCGCGCTGGGGCATGGCACCGTGGCACGAGGTGCCGCGGACGTCGATGCGGAACCAGTCGGTATTGGCCATGCGCGGCCCGGGCTCGCAGCTCACGGTGCCGGCGTCGACCTCACTCCAGATGTGCGCGGCGTAGGCGCCATCGACGCCGTCGAGCACGCCCGTGCCGATCATGAGCTTGGCGCCCTGGCCGTTTTCCTCGCTGGGTTGGAAGACGATGCGGACTTCGCCGTGGATGTCGTCGGTCATATGGCGCAGGATTTGCAGCGTGCCGAGCATCATGGCGATGTGGCAGTCGTGGCCGCAGGCGTGCATGCAGCCCTCGTTGACGCTGGCAAACTCCTCGCCGGTCTGCTCGGTGACGGGCAGGGCGTCGATGTCGGCGCGCAGCAGGATGCGGCGGCGTGGCGTGCCGTCCTCGCGATAGGCGTCGGGCGCGGTGCCGCGAAGGGTTGCCACAAGGCCCGTCTTAAGGGGACGCTCGTAGGGGATATTCATGGCGTCGAGCTGGTTGGCGATGTCAGAAGTCGTGCGCTCCTCGGCAAGGCTCAGCTCCGGGTGCTTATGGAAGTGGCGGCGCTGCTTGATGATATAGGGTTCAAACTCGGTAGCGATATCTTTGATGGCTGCGGTGACGTCGTCAGCCGCGCGAGCCTCGGTCGCCGCCATAATCTGCTGTGCCTTGGTCTTCGTCATGGTCGATTTGCTCCTTGCTGGGTTGATCGCAAAATCGTACAGGCTCTCTCCAGTATGCCACCTGCCGCTAGGGCTGGTAAAGTTGCCGTTTGCCGCTTGGGGTTTTGTTACAAGGGCGGGGGAGTACACTCGGGGGTGTTGAATTTCCTGCCAGAGATGGGGATGCCCATGCAACATATCGATCGGATTATCCGCTCTAAGAACGTCTTTACCGCGCAAGACGGCATCGATACCGCCCGCGAGCTGGCGATTGCCATCGCAGGCGACCGTATCGTCGCAGTCGGTGCGCCCGATGACGTGATTGCCGCCGCGCCTGCCGCCACGCCGGTTATCGACTACGGCGAGCAGTTTGTCTGCCCCGGTTTCCATGACGCGCACCTGCACTTTTTCCATACCTCGGTCGGCTCCTCGCCGTACATGCTCATGGATATGGGCACGTCAGAGGCGGCACTGGTGCAGCATGCGCGCGAGTTTTCCCAGGACCTGCCCGATGACGCTTGGGTTGTGACGCAGGGCTGGCGCGACTACCGTTGGGACCCGCCCGAGCATCCTAGCAAGGCGTCGCTCGATGTGGCATTCCCCGATCGTCCCTGCGTTATGTATTCGGGCGACGGGCACACGCTTTGGCTCAACAGCCGTGCACTCGAGGCGCTCGGCGTCACGCGCGACAGTGAGCCGCCGGCGGGCGGCAGCTACGACAAGGACGCAAACGGCGAGCTCACGGGCATTGCTCACGAGGCAGCTGCTATGCAGCTGCTACCGCGCTGCCTTGAGTGGCTGGGCGAGGATCGCATCGCAAGCGCTTACGCCGATCAAATGAGGCGGATGGCCGAGCAGGGCATCACCTCGATATGCGATATGTCGCTCATGCCCATGCCGGGCTGCGATTTTATCCGCGATGACGTCTACGACAAACTGCAGGCAGCTGGCAAACTGGGCATCCGTGCCCATCTGTTCCCCACGTTGCTGGATGACCAATCGCGCTTAGAAGAACTGCAGACCCGCTACGCGAACAACGCGCTGCTCTCGGCGCCTGGTTTTAAGCAGTTCTTCGACGGCGTCTCGAGCGAACACACGGCCTATCTCACCGATCCCTATACCAACCCGCGCTTCCCGGGCGATCAAGGTCGCCTGACGGTTCCCGTCGAGCGCATGCGCAAGCTGGTCCTGGCGGCAGCCGAGCGCGGCCACACCGTGCGCATCCACGTTATCGGCGACGGCGCCATCCATGCCGCACTCGATATCTTTGAGGAGGCGGCAGAGCTCTACGGCTTGCCCCAGCACGGCCATAATACGCTTGAGCATTTGGAGAATCTGCTGCCCGAGGACATCGATCGTCTGCGCAAACTCAACGTCATTGCCTCGAGCCAGCCCTGTCATATCACACTCGACCCGGGTGGTCCGGAGCGCGACCTGGGCTTGGAGCGTAGCCGCATCATGTGGCCGTTTGCGACCTATAAGCAGCGCGGCATCCGCCAAGCCTTCGGCACCGATAGCCCCATCACAGCCGTTACCAGCATGAACGTGCTCTACACGGCTATCACCCGCCAAGACCCCCGCAGCCACTGGCCCGAGGGCGGTTGGCTGCCGAGCGAGCGTATCGATGCGGCAACGGCTCTGCGCAACTACACCCTGGGCAGCGCCTATGCAGCGGGCGACGAGCAAAACCTCGGCAGCCTAGAACCCGGCAAATACGCCGACCTGGTAGTCCTGGACCAAAACCCACTCACCATCGACCCCCAAGAACTCCAAGCCACCAAAGTCCAAGCCACCTACCTAGCCGGCAACCTGATCTACGAGCGCTAAGTATTCATGTCTTACCGTTAAACGCGGCTCGGGCAGCTTATTTTGGGATGGCGCTCGAGCCGCGTTTGTTTGCAAATGGGGGGTTCGTTAGGAGCGTCCCCGCCCTGCTTGATTTGGGCGCGGGGCGGAGGCGCCGCCGCCCCGCGCCCAATTTGGACAGCAGCAATGCTATCTCTAGGTGTTTTGCATACTTTCCATTACGAATTGCATAAAAAGGCTGGGATGTTCTTCCGGATCCTGATGTACCCCCGTCCGCGCCGTGCAAAAAACGGAGTATTCAGCACCGCGAGCTCTGCCTGTGCCGCTGCGGCTGAGTAACGTTGCAGAGATTGACGTCATTTTGTGCTCCGGTGCGGCGTGAGGCATGCCTTTCTGTCCTGACGGGGTTTGCCTGCCGACCAAAATCGCCGGCCGAAGGCGTCCTTGGGACCAATATGGTGTGTCCGGCACGTATGCAGCCGTCCTAGTCTGCTGAATACTCCCAAAAATGCACGGTGCTCCCCAGGGGACCCGTGCGCGCAGCGAAAACCATGCACATGTCGCTATCCGCATCGCCATTTTGCTGCACTGACTTTTCTGAATGCCGGGCCCGAATTAGTTAACCTGCCTCCCGTGTGGCTCCGGAGGGGCGGGGCATAAGGTTTATCGCGAGTTCCGCACGAGCCGAAGGCCACTTAATGTGGCCTTCGTGCGAGCAGGACTGCCCGAGCAGGAAACCTTATGCCCCGCCCCTCCGGAGCCACACGGGAGGCATCGCTAAGTTATCCCCCGGCATTCAGAAAATCTAAGTGCCAAAAAATAAGATTTTTTGACTCCGTGTTGTATAACCCGCCATTCGTGGGTACCATTCAACGCGTACGCAAACAAAAAGGGTTAATTCGCGCGGCATAACCGCGCGGCCCAAAAAGGAGGAAACAAGCATGTCGTCTTTGAAGCCGCTTGCAGATCGTGTTCTGGTCAAGCCCGACGAGGCCGAGCAGAAGACCGCTTCTGGTCTGTATATCGCCAGCAACGCCCAGGAGAAGCCGCAGCGCGGCACCATCGTTGCCGTTGGCGCCGGCAAGGTCAACGACAAGGGTGAGCGCATCCCCATGGACGTCAAGGTCGGTGACGTTGTCATCTATGGTAAGTTCGGTGGCAACGAGGTCAAGGTCGACGGCGAGAAGTATCTGCTGATGCGCGCCGACGACATCTACGCTGTCGTCGAGGCCTAGTCTCGTCAGAATCTCTGATTCGTCTTTGAACGCGCCCGCCGCATAGGACTCGGAAGCGGCGACGCGAGTCACATTTCTTTTGGAGGATTACCTACCATGGCAAAGAACATTACGTTCAACACCGATGCCCGCGCTAAGCTTGCCAAGGGCGTCAACACTCTGGCCGACGCCGTTACCGTCACCATGGGCCCCAAGGGCCGCTACGTTGCGCTGCAGCGCACGTTCGGTGCTCCGACCATCACCAACGACGGCGTTTCTGTCGCCAAGGAGATCGAGCTCGAGGACAACATCGAGAACATGGGCGCTCAGCTGGTGAAGGAGGTCGCCACCAAGACCAACGACACCGTGGGTGACGGCACCACCACCGCAACCCTGCTCGCTCAAGCCATCGTCAACGACGGTCTGCGCAACGTCGCCGCTGGCGCCAACCCGCTGGCCATCCGTCGCGGCATCGACAAGGCCGTCAACGCCGCCGTCGCCGAGATGAAGAAGCAGGCCAAGCCGGTCGAGACCAAGGAGCAGATTGCTTCCGTCGGTACCATCTCCGCCGGTGACCCCGAGGTCGGCGAGAAGATCGCCGAGGCCATGGAGGTCGTGGGCAAGGACGGCGTCATCACCGTCGAGGATTCCCAGACGTTCGACATCACTATCGACACCGTCGAGGGCATGCAGTTCGACAAGGGCTATGTCTCCGCTTACTTCGTCACGGATAACGACCGCATGGAGGCCGTGATGAAGGATCCGTACATCCTCATCACCGACCAGAAGATCTCCAGCGTCCAGGACATCATGCCTGTTCTCGAGGCTGTCCAGCGCGCTGGCCGTGGCCTGCTCATCATCGCTGAGGACATCGATGGCGAGGCTCTGCCGACCCTCGTCCTCAACAAGATCCGTGGCGCCCTCAACGTCTGCGCCGTCAAGGCCCCGGGCTACGGCGATCGCCGCAAGCGCATCCTGGAGGACATCGCCGTCCTCACCGGTGGCCAGGCTGCTCTGGACGAGCTGGGCGTGAAGGTCGCTGACATCACCGCTGATATGCTCGGTACCGCTAAGTCCGTCACCATCTCCAAGGACAACACCGTCGTCGTCGGCGGCGCTGGCTCCAAGGAGGCCATCGACGCCCGCATCGCTCAGATCAAGGGCGAGATGGAGAACACCACCTCTGACTTCGACCGTGAGAAGCTCCAGGAGCGCCTGGCCAAGCTCTCCGGTGGCGTTGCCGTCATCAAGGTCGGCGCTGCTACCGAGTCCGAGCTCAAGGAGATCAAGCACCGCGTTGAGGATGCCCTGCAGGCTACCCGCGCTGCTGTCGAGGAGGGCATCGTCGCCGGCGGTGGCGTCGCCTTCATGGACGCTGCTCCTGCGCTCGATGCTGTCGAGATCGACGACCCCGAGGAGAAGATTGGCGTCGATATCGTCAAGAAGGCTCTGACCGCTCCGGTCGCCACCATCGCCAAGAACGCTGGCTTTGAGGGCGCTGTCGTGGTCGACAAGGTTGCCGAGCTGCCTGCTGGCCAGGGTCTCAACTCTGCCAACGGCGAGTGGGGCGACATGATCGAGATGGGCGTCCTCGACCCCGTCAAGGTCAGCCGCGTCACCCTGCAGAACGCTGCTTCTGTCGCCAGCCTGATCCTCATCACCGAGGCCACTGTCTCCGATGTGCC
Organism: uncultured Collinsella sp.; assembly: GCA_958415625.1. Lineage (GTDB taxonomy): Bacteria > Actinomycetota > Coriobacteriia > Coriobacteriales > Coriobacteriaceae > Collinsella. Next base: position 6,479 of record CATYZI010000021.1, read on the forward strand.
CAAGAACACTCAGCTTGAGGACGCTATCGCTGCTGCCACCGCTGGTCAGCAGGGCGGCGGTATGTACTAAGGCCGACAAGGTCTAGAACTCCCACCGGGAATCCGGGGGCGTGACGGGGGTTTCTCTCCGGAACGTCCTCGGACATGCAAAGAGGCTCCGCATCGCGCTTCGCGCTGCGGAGCCTCTTTGCGTCCTGCGGAATGTTCCGGAGAGAAACCCCCGTCACGCCCCCGGATTCCCTGCGTTTACGGCCTTGAGGTCGGCTCGCGGAGAAGGATGTGGTTGTGGGGGATACGCGTCCCGGTTGCAGTTTCGCGGCAAAGCCGCGAAAAGCGCACCACTTTGGGGTGAGTGGGAGACGTGGTTGTTGCGGCAACTGATCCCCGCCACAAATTACCCTTGGCATACTTGCGCGAAAGTCTACTGGTGCTACACTTGCAATTGCTGTTTCAGGGCGGGGTGGAATTCCCCACTGGCGGTAAATCGGGCGGTGCCAAAGGGGTGCCGTGGCGCAGGCGAGGCGTCTGCGACCGAGCCGATGAGTCCGCGACCCGTGTGTGCGTTGGTTCGCATGCCGGCTGAACTGGTGAGATCCCAGTACCAACGGTTAGAGTCCGGATGAAAGAGGCAGGTGATCTTATGTCTGAACAGTCGCAGCATATCCATTTTGAGAACACGAATAGGTGGAGCACCAAACAGCTCGTTACCATGGCGTTGATGTGCGCCTTGGGCGCCCTGTTTATGTACGTGCAGCTGCCCATCCTTCCTTCGGCGCCGTTTTTGACGTATGACCCGTCGCTGGTGCCGGCGATGGTGTGCGGTTTTGCGTATGGCCCCGGTGCCGGCACAGCTGTTGCCGCCATGGCGATCGTTATCCATGCGCTCACCACGGGTGACTGGGTCGGCGCGCTTATGAACCTGGTGGCTACACTGGGTTATATTCTGCCCGCGGCTATCGTCTACCAAAAGATGCATACCTACAAGGGTGCCGTGATTGGCCTGGTGCTCGGTGTCATTGCCGCTACGGTGCTGTCTATGGTCGCAAACCTTACCATCGGCGTTTGGTTCTGGTATGGCTCGGTCGATGTGATCGCCCCGCTTATGATTCCTGCCGTGCTGCCGTTCAACCTTATCAAGACCGTGCTTAACTCGGTGTTGACGCTAGCGGTGTATAAAGCAGTCTCCAACCTCATCACGCCTAAAAAGGACCAGGTCAAAGGCCGCGCATGATTGAGTGTCGGGGCGTTTCCTTTAGCTATGACGGTGCCGTGTCGGCACTCGACGGTGTCGATCTGAACATCGAGGACGGGGAGTTTTTCTGCATCCTCGGTGGCAATGGGTCGGGCAAGTCGACGTTTGCCAAGCATCTGAATGCGCTGCTGCAGCCCGATGCGGGCACGGTACGTATCAACGGTATGGATGCGTCCGATCCCGAGCTGGTCTACGACATTCGTTCGACCGCAGGCATGGTGTTCCAGAATCCCGACGACCAGCTGGTGGCAACGCTTGTCGAAGATGACGTTGCGTTCGGTCCCGAAAACCTTGGCGTGCCATCGGCGCAAATTGCGCAGCGCGTACGCGAGGCGCTGAAGGGCGTGGGCCTGGTGGGCTTTGAGCGCCACGAGACCCATGCGCTTTCGGGCGGTCAAAAGCAGCGTGTGGCGCTTGCCGGTGTGCTCGCCATGGAACCGCGCGTGCTCATTTTGGACGAGGCGTCCTCGATGCTCGATCCGCGCGGGCGCAAGGGCCTTATGAAGGCCTGTCACGTGCTGCACGAACGCGGCATGACCATCGTGATGATTACGCACTTTATGGAAGAGGCCGCCGAGGCCGATCGTGTCGCGGTGTTTCGGGCGGGGCGCGTTGCCATGCTCGGTACGCCCGAGGAGATTCTGACGCGGGCAGATGGGCTCGTGGAGCTCAACCTGGATATGCCGGCGTCGTGCTGCTTGGGCATGGCGCTTCGTGCGAAGGGCGTGCCCGTTCATGCGCAGGTGCGCGAGGCGGATATGGTCGCCGAGATTGCGCAGGTATATGCCGACCGGAGTGGGGAAGACACCGCAGGGCGGCCTTCCGCGTCCCAGTTGGAAATCGCTGACGGCACTGTTCCGGTAGACAACGAGGGCAACGCGTCGGAGCCCGTCATCGAGCTATCCCATGTTTCGTACAGTTATTCGCTCAGTCCGCGCGAGCGCCGCCGCTGGCATAAGCGCTCGGTCACTGCGGGCAAATCGAACAAACAGACCCTCTGGGGCAACGACCCTAGCAGCCCGTGGGCGCTGCGCGATGTATCGCTGACGGTGCGTCGCGGCGAGTTCCTGGGCTTAGCAGGTCATACCGGTTCGGGTAAGTCGACGCTGGTCCAGCATCTCAACGGTTTGATTCGCCCCCAGGAGGGATTCGTTCGCGCGCTGGGGCTCGACCTGGCAAACAAGAAAGATGCCGCTGCGGTTAAGGCCAAGGTCGGCGTGGTGTTTCAATATCCCGAGCGTCAGCTGTTTGCCGAAACCGTGACGCAGGACGTGGCGTTTGGCCCGCACAACCTTGGCTTGCCGCAAGATGAAGTCGACCGTCGCGTCGAGTCGTCGCTCTCGCGCGTGGGCCTCGACCTTTCCACGGTCGGCGACAAGAGTCCCTTTGAGCTTTCGGGCGGTCAGCAACGGCGTGTGGCATTCGCCGGTGTGCTCGCCATGGAGCCCGAAGTCCTGGTGCTCGATGAACCCATGGCGGGGCTCGATCCGGCTGCGCGCAGGGATTTCCTTGAGCTTATCGATCGACTTCACCGCGATGGCCTGACCGTTGTCATGGTTTCGCATAGTATGGATGACCTGGCCAACTGCTGCGACCGCATCGTCGTGATGAACGAAGGTGCGGTGTTTGCCGAGGGAACCCCCGCGCAGGTGTTTGCACATGCCGATGAGCTCAAGTCGATCGGCTTGGGCGTTCCCGCCGCCCAGCGCATGGCGTTGGCGCTCGCGGAGGCGGGCGTGCCGCTGCGTTGCAGCGGGCTCTATACGGTTGAGTCGCTGGCCGACGAGCTGGCAGATTTGCTGATCGGTCGCTCAGACGGTCCTTCTAACGTCGCGGACATTGCTAAATCCAAGACGGTCGCGCGAGAGGAGGGCTGCTAATGGAGGCGTTTTCGTTTGGCAGCTACTATCCGAGCGATAGTGCGATCCATCGCCTGGATCCGCGCACCAAGCTGCTCCTGGGCTTTGTGTTTTTAATCACGACGCTGACCGTCGGCGGCTTCCGCGGACTGGCTCCTGTCGCAATTTTCGTCGTGCTGATCTATGCCGTGTCCCGGGTGCCGGCTCGTCGCGTTCTGTCGTCGATGGCGCCGCTGCTGGCAATCGTCGTCGTGGTCGCGGTGCTCAACTTGTTTACCGATCAGAGTGGGCGCATCCTGTGGCAGCTCGGCTTTCTGCAGATAAGCGAGGGCTCACTGCGTTCTGCCGCCTTTATGGCGTGTCGCCTGACCCTGATGATGGCCGGCATGAGCGCCATTACGCTCACCACGCCTACGCTCGACCTCACCGCGGGCTTTGAGCGTCTGCTCGCACCGTTTGCGCGCGTGGGGCTCCCTGCGCATGAGCTCGGCATGATCATGGGCATCGCGTTGCGCTTTATGCCGCAGTTTGCCACCGAGATGAAGCAGACGGCGGACGCGCAGGCAAGCCGCGGTGCACGCGTAACGGGTGGCCCGCTCGGCGGCGTGCGTATGCTCGGCAGTGTGGCGATTCCACTGTTCACGGGCGTGTTCCGTCATGCCGAGACGTTGTCTGCCGCCATGGATGCACGCTGCTATCACGGCGAGCAGGGCCGCACGCGTCTGCATGCGCTTGCATTTCGCCGCGGGGATGCGCTGGCTGCGGTTGTGACGATGCTGCTGTTTGCGTGTGTCATCGTCGTCAACCTTCAACTTGTTTAGGCGCGATTCGAGCGCAAGAAAGGGGTCCCTATGACCGACAACGACCGCACGGCTCAGCTTGAGCGCGCCTGTTCGTATCTCAGGCGCATTCCGGCGTGGTATCTGGCCACGACCGATGTGACCGACGGGCATCAGCCTCGCGTGAGGCCGTTTTCGTTTGCCATGGTCGATGACGGTAAGCTGTGGTTTTGCACGTCGCGCGACAAGGATGTGTGGGCGGAGCTGAGTGCGAATCCCAAGTTTGAGCTCTCGGGCTGGAAGCCGGGGGAATGTTGGATCGTGTTGACCGGCGAGGCCGCACTTGAGGACGACGCGGTTGCGAGCGACAAGGTGCGTCAAGCGGGTTTTAAGCACATGGTGGGCATCGGCGAGGAACACGAGAGTGCCAACGACGGCCGCCTTGCTTTCTTTTCGGTCCGCAACATTGCCGCGCGCTTCTGTGATATCGACGGCAGCGAGGAGCGCCTGGAGCTCTAGAGCGTCTCAAATTAACTACCCGTTCCGAATTAGCTAGCGCCAGGAGGACACATGGACGGATTGAATACGGTGTTGGAGTATCTGACGTCGGTGCCGGCATGGTATTTGGCGACGAGCGTTGACGGACAGCCTCATGTGCGTCCGTTTTCGTTTGCGCAGATCCAGGATGGCAAGCTGTGGTTTGTAACAGCGCGCACCAAAGATGTGTGGCAAGAGCTGCTGCAAAACCAGCGCTTTGAGGCCACGAGTTGGTGGCCGGGCCATGGCTGGCTCATCTTGCGCGGGCGTGCCGGCTTGGATGACCGGGCTTTAGGCGAAATGCGCGAAGCTGGGTGGAAGCATCTAGAGCGCCTGGGCGAGCACTATGAGGGGCCTAACGACCCCACGCTCGTCTTCTTTAGCGTCGAGGATCCCGAGGCTTTTATCTGCAATCACGACGAATGGGTGCCGGTCGAGCTCTAGCCAGCTGGCTCATCCTAACAACTTGGTTTTCGCATGGGCGGGCCCCGTATTGCCCGGCGCCGTTAGGAGCGCCGGTCAATACGGGGCCCGCTCCATTTTTCAATTACATAAAGCGAAAGTGTCGGGAATGTTTAAATTCATGAAAATTCAAGCCATTTACGTATTAATGCATCTTTTGGTGCTAAAGTTTCAACTCACTTCATAACGACCGCTGCGAAATGCGCATCGGTGCATAAATCGCAGACAAGGAGTCTGATATGTCTTTGAAGGTTGGAATCGTCGGCGCGGCTGGATATGCCGGAGCCGAGCTCATTCGCCTCGTCCTCGGTCATCCCGAGTTTGAACTTGCTGCCATTACGTCCAACGCCGATGCCGGCCAGCCGTTGTCTGCGGTGCACCCGAGCTTCACCGGCGTAAGCGATCTTGTCTTTACGACGCATGATGCCCCTGAGCTCAAGAACTGCGACGCGGTCTTTTTGGCCGTGCCGCACACGGCTGCCATGGCACAGGTGCCCGCGCTGCTTGCATCGGGCGTCTCCTGCTTTGATCTTTCGGCCGACTACCGTCTGAACGACGCGTCCGTTTTTGAGGCTTGGTATGCCGCCGAGCATACGAGCCCCGAGCTGCTCAAGACCCGTGCCTTCGGTCTGCCCGAGCTGTTCTGCCAGGACTTGGAGACCGCCGCATCCGACCATGCCGACGGCAAACCCGTGCTGGTCGCCTGCGCCGGTTGCTATCCCACCGCAACGAGCCTTGCCGCCGCGCCCGCCGTGCGCGCGGGCTGGGTGGCCGAGAACGGCCCCGTGATTGTCGATGCCATCAGCGGTGTGACGGGTGCCGGCAAGTCCTGCAACGCTCGTACGCATTTTTGCAGCGCCGACGAGAATTTGGAAGCATACGGCGTGGGCAAGCATCGCCACACGCCCGAAATCGAGCAGATCTTGGGCCTGACCGATCGCGTCGTCTTTACCCCGCACCTGGCACCGCTCAAGCGTGGTCTGCTCTCCACGGTGACGCTGCCGCTCGCGCCGCAGGCTCTCGACACGTTGGCTCTTGAGGATGTTGTCGACTATTACAAGCAGTTCTACGCTGGACGCACCTTTGTGCGCGTGCTCGACGCCGGCCAGCAGCCCAAGACGGCTTCGGTCGTCGGCACCAACGCCGCCCAGATTGGCCTCGCGCTCAACAAGCGCGCGGGCGTGCTGGTGGCGACGGGCGCCATCGACAATCTGTGCAAGGGCGCTGCGGGCCAAGCAGTCCAATGCGCCAATATCGTCTTTGGCTTTGACGAGCGACGAGGCTTGCCCACAGTGGCGTGCCCGGTGTAGCACATTCGATTGTTAACGATTTGGTAGTCGGGCATCGAGTGGGGCGCCACTCTTAAGCTGGTCTCATGATCACGACTGGCATGGCGCACCAACCGATGTCCGTTTTTTGTTTGATATAAGGAGTCGTAAGGACGATGAATACAGAGCAGTTCGATATCAAGATTCGTGCCGTCGAGGGTGGCATTACGGTAGCGGCCGGCTTTAAGGCCGCGGGTATTCATGCGGGTTTTCGCAAGAACCCCGAGCGTCTGGATTACGCGCTCGTCGTGCCCGATAAACCCTGTCCCGGTGCCGGCGTGTTTACCACCAATCGCTTTTGCGCGGCGCCCGTGCAGGTGAGCCGTGCCAACCTGGGCGGTGCCGACAAGGGCTACGGTATCATCGCCGGCGTTTCGGTCAACTCTGGCAATGCCAACGCCGCCACGGGTGAGACCGGCCTTGCCTGCGCGCGCGAGACGTGCAGCATCGCATCGCAGGTCATCGGCTGCGAGCCCCAGCAGATTCTGGTTGCCTCCACGGGTGTGATTGGCCAGATTCTGTCGATCGACACGTTTGAGACCGCCATTCCTGCTGCCTACGAGGCGCTCTCCGCCCACGGTGGCGCCGATGCCGCTCGCGCCATCATGACGACCGACACGCACTCCAAGGAGTACGCCGTATCCTACGTCAGTGAGGCTGCGGGTCATGCGGGCAATGTCTATACGGTAGGCGGAATGTGCAAGGGCTCGGGCATGATCATGCCCAACATGGCCACCATGATCGCAGTTATCACCACCGATGCCCCCGTCGAGCCTGCGGCACTTCATGCCCTGCTGCTCTCGACCGTCAAGCAGACCTTTAACAAGGTAACGGTCGATTCCGACACCTCGACCAACGACACCTGCATCATGCTTGCCTCCGGCGCCGCTGCCGCAGATGCCGAGCCTATCGCTGAGGGCTCCGATGCCTTTGACGAGTTGGCATTTGCCGTGCACGAGGTGTGCGAGAGCCTGGCGCGCAATATCGCCGCCGATGGTGAGGGCGCATCCAAGCTTGTTACGGTCAACGTTACCGGCGCCGCCAACGACGAGGAGGCCGATATCGCCGCCCGTGCCGTTGCCAACTCGCCGCTCGTTAAGACCTGCATCGCCGGCCACGACTGCAACTGGGGCCGCGTTGCTATGGCGCTTGGCAAGTGCGGCGTGAAGTTTAATCAGGAAGACGTTTCCATCGACATGATGGGCATGCCTGTCTGTCGCGACGGTCTGACTGTTCCCTTTGACGAGGACGAGGCTCTACGACGTTTTGAGGCGCCCGAGATCGTGATCTCGGCCGACCTGGGCGCGGGCGACGCGGCGACCACCGTGTGGACTTGCGACCTCACGCACGAGTACATCTCCATTAACGGCGACTACCGTTCCTAGATTCCGGGCACGCTGCGCATCTTGCCGCGATTGCGGACAGCGGAGCACGGCGCGATAACGATATGAAAGACGAGGCAGATTATGAAATTCGCACGCGATTGTCGTTCGAGCGAATCCAACGAAGCAACCGCGCAGCTGCTGTTCGAAGCGCTGCCGTGGATTAAGAACCTGACCGGCAAGACGGTTGTTATCAAATATGGCGGAGCCGCCATGGTTGATGAGCAGCTGCGCCGCGACGTGATGAGCGACATCGTGCTGCTTAAGATCATCGGCATGCGCCCCGTCATCGTGCATGGCGGCGGCAAGGCTATCAACGAGGCGCTGAGCCACTACGACATCCCCGTCGAGTTTAAGAACGGCCAGCGCGTGACCACGCCGGCGACCATGGATATCGTGCGCGAGGTGCTGGGCGGTAAGGTCAACCAGGAGCTGGTCGCGGCGCTCAACCATCACGGCAACCTGGCCGTGGGCGTTTCGGGCAGCGATGCCGGTACGCTCATCGCCGAGCCGCTCGACCCCGAACTCGGCCGCGTAGGCAAGGTCACGCACGTCAACACCGACTATATCGAGCGCCTACTCGATAGCGAGTACATCCCCGTCATCGCTACCGTCGCGGCGGGGGAGGACGGCGGTTTCTTCAACATCAACGCCGATACCGCCGCCGGTGCCGTTGCGGCGGCGCTGCATGCGCATAAGGCGATCTTTTTGACCGACGTCGACGGCCTGTACAAGGACTTTAGCGATAAAGACTCACTCATCTCCAACCTAACGCTCGACGAGGTTAACGAAATGCTCTACGGCGGCGAGGTCGATAAGGGCATGATTCCCAAGCTGCGTGCGGCCGTCGATGCGCTTGCCGGCGGCGTATTTCGCGCTCACATCATCAACGGCACCACGCCGCATTCGCTGCTGCTGGAGCTGCTGACCGATGCCGGCGTCGGTACCGTGATCCATTCCACCGAGACGGCTTACGAGTTCGATACGCATCCGCATCCGCTTTCGACGTTTGCTGCGCGTCTGACCGAGAACCTCGACGAGGTCGAGAAGCTTCAGACGGTCTAACTGACTCGCAGCCGCCCCATTCCTGCACCCATAGGCCTGCGCCGTCTGGCGCCCAACGAAAGGCATCCCATGTCACTTGCAGCTCAGCAATCGCTTGAATCCCATTACGTTATGCATACCTTTGGCCGCTCTCCGGTCGAGTTTGTCGAGGGTCACGGCATGAAGCTCACCGGCGACGATGGCCGTGAGTACCTCGACTTTCTTGCCGGCATCGGCGTGTGCAGCCTAGGTCATGGCGACCCGGCTGTGCTCTCGGCGCTCGAGGCACAGACCAAAAAGCTCATGCATGTCTCCAATTACTTCTACATTGAGCAGCGCGGACAGGTCGCGGCGCTGCTGTCCAAGCTTGCTAACGACGACGTAGATGGTGCGCGCGTGCTTGCCGATGCCATTGCCGCCGGCGATGAGACCACGGCAGCTGCTCTTGGTGCCCCGGCTGCGGATGAGCAGGTTTGGGAGACCTTCTTTGCCAACTCTGGCGCCGAGGCCAACGAGGGCTCGATGAAGCTCGCGCGCCTGTACGCCAAGCGTGCCGGTAATGGCGGCAACACCATCGTGTGCATGCGCGGCGGCTTCCACGGCCGTACGCTCGAGACCATTGCCGCCACCATGCAGGATTGGCTGCAGGACAGCTTCCGCCCGCTGCCGGGTGGCTTTGTGGCCTGCACGCCCAACGATGTGGATGAGCTGCGTGCGATCTTTAAGCAGCTGGGGAGCGAAATTTGTGCCGTGATGCTCGAGCCGATCCAGGGTGAGAGCGGTGTGCATCCCATGACCGAGGAGTTTATGGCTACGGCGCGCGACCTGGCACACGAAGTGGGCGCCGTGCTTATCGCCGACGAGGTCCAGTGCGGTATCTTCCGCTCCGGCAAGCCGTTTGCGTTCCAGACCTATGGCGTGGAGCCCGACATCATGAGCCTTGCCAAGGGCATTGCTGATGGCGTGCCCATGGGTGCCGTCGTGGCGAAGAAGGAGATTGCCGACGTGTTTAAGCCGGGCGACCACGGCTCGACCTTTGGCGGTAGCTGCTTGGCCATCGCGGCGTGTGCCGCGACGCTCTCCGCGCTTGTGCGTGGCGATTATGCCGAGCATGCTGCCAAGGTGGGTGCCTATATGGAGGCAAAGCTCGCCAAGCTGCCGCACGTGACCGAGGTACGTGGTCGCGGCTTGATGCTCGGCTGTGATTTGGATGATGCCGCGGGCGACGCGCATGGTGTTGTTGCCCGCGCGCTGGCCGCCGGTGCCGTGATCAACGCTACGGGTGCGCATACGCTGCGTTTCCTGCCGCCACTCGTCTGCGAGGAAGCCGACGTGGACAGTCTGATCGAGATCCTGTCGGGTGTTTTGGGCTAACGCGGCGCAATAACTCAATTTGGACCGAGTTCCGGACTGCGGACGTGCCCTATGCGGCATGATTCAGCGGTCTGGAGCCCGTTTTGCCTTAGATTTGCTAAGGCAGGGAGACCTGCTGGTCAAAAAACATCAAATATGAGTACTGTTACCGATTTGGTAGCAGCAATTTTGGACTAATAAGGCCAGATGGCAAGTCGAAATGGCGATGAATACACGATTTTGATCTGACTGTTAGTCCTTATAATGGACATATGTTGCGTAACCTAAGCAAACACTATCTGTTTATATGTTGCAAGCAAAGTAGCAGTACTCATTTTTGCCATTATTTGGCCACGGCCTTTGTGACAGATGTGCTGGCGGGTTCGAATCCCATGCGCTGGGCCCAAAAAAGAAAGGCTCCCATTGCTGGGAGCCTATCAAATCAGTGGTGGGCGATGAGGGATGTCGCGTGCGGCTGACGCCGCCCGCTTTCGCTTCGGGCCTACGGCCCTCGCGTGCTGCGCTGGAAAACGCTTCGCGTTTCCTCAGCTCCGCACCCTTTCGGGTTCGAATCCCATGCGCTGGGCCCAAACAAAAACGGTCCCCTTGCGAGGACCGTTTCCAATTCAATGGTGGGCGATGAGGGATTCGAACCCCCAGCCTTGTGCGTGTAAAGCACCTGCGCTAACCGTTGCGCCAATCGCCCGTGCGGAGAGAGTATAGCAAAACAATCGCCCCATTCACCTCATATCCATTAAAGGTAACCGGCGCGTGTCACAGCGGAGCTGATTCAGTTGAGATTGCCTGAACATTCCGCCCCTCTTTACGCCCTCGGGTATACTCAAAAGCTACTGATTCGATTTGATGCCCAGCAACAGCAGAGGGGATAGTATATGTGCGGTTTTGTCGGTTTTGTCGGTGGGACGGATAACCAATCCGAGGTGCTCACCAAGATGATGGACCGCATCGTCCATCGCGGTCCCGACATGGGCGGTCAGTTTATCGACGGCCGCGTTGCCCTGGGCTTCCGCCGCCTGTCGATCCTCGACCTGACCGAGGCCGGCGCTCAGCCCATGGCCAATGAGGACGGCAGCGTCGTCATTGTCTTCAACGGCGAGATCTACAACTTCCAAGAACTCCGTTCCGAGCTCGAGGCCAAGGGCTACAAGTTCCACTGCGGCGCCGACACCGAGAGCCTCCTGCACGGCTACGAGGAGTGGGGCGAGGCCGTACTCGATCGTCTGCGCGGTATGTACGCCTTCGTCATCTGGGACAAAAAGAAGAACAAGCTTTTTGGCGCCCGCGACATCTTTGGCATCAAGCCGCTCTACTACTATCCCATGGCCGATGCGGGCGACGGCGCTCCGGGCGTGCTCTTTGGTTCCGAGATCAAGAGCTTCCTGGACTACCCGCACTTCCACAAGGCGGTCAACAAAAAGGCTCTGCGTCCGTACATGACGCTGCAGTATTCGGCGACTGAGGAGACCTTCTTCGAGGGTGTCTACAAGCTGCCGCCGGCGCACTACTTTACCGTCGATATCCCGACCGGCAAGATGAACATCGAGCGCTACTGGGATTGCGATTACTCTGCCGTCGAGAAGCCGTTCGAAGAGTATGTCGATGAGCTGGACGAGGTCGTGCACGAGAGTGTCGAGGCCCATCGCATCGCCGACGTCAAGGTCGCGTCGTTCCTCTCCGGTGGCGTCGACTCCAGCTACATCGCCGCTTGCCTCATGCCCGACAAGACCTTCTCGGTGGGCTTTGACTACAAGAACTTCAACGAGACCAACTACGCCAAGGAACTTTCCGATAAGCTCGGCGTCGAGAACGTTCGCAAGATGATTACCGCCGACGAGTTCTTCGGTGCGCTCGAGGACATCCAGTATCACATGGACGAGCCGCAGTCCAACCTGTCTTCCGTGCCGCTGTGGTTCTTGGCCGAGATGGCCCGCAAGGACGTTACCGTCGTGCTTTCGGGCGAAGGCGCCGACGAGCTCTTTGGCGGCTACGCCTACTACGAGGACACGGTCCCGGTGCGCAAGTACAAAAAGATGGTGCCGCTGCCCATCCGTCGCGCGCTCGGTAACCTGGCGCTGCATATGCCGTACTTCAAGGGACATAACTTCCTGGTCAAGGGTGCCGAGATCCCCGAGAAGTCGTTCCTGGGACAGGCTCTGGTATGGCCGGAGCGCGAGGTCGACGGCGTGCTCAAGCCCGAGTACAACACCGGCGATGGCGCCTTTGAGCTCGCTGCACCCATCTACGCACGCGTGAAGGGTCAGCCCGAACTGGTCAAGAAGCAGTACCTGGACATGAACATGTGGCTCCCGGGCGACATTCTGCTCAAGGCCGACAAGATGTGCATGGCGCACTCGCTGGAGCTGCGCGTGCCCTTCCTGGACCGCAAAGTCATGGAGTTCGCCGAGCACATTCCCGATCGCTACCGCATCAACGAGAACGGCAACAAGCAGGTACTCCGCCACGCTGCCAACAAGTCGCTGCCCGATGAGTGGGCCACCCGTCCCAAGGTGGGCTTCCCGGTGCCGATTGTCTACTGGCTGCGCGAGCAAAAGTGGTACGACTATGTCAAGGAGTACTTCACCGCGCCGTGGGCAAGCGAGTTCTTCAATACCGACGAGCTCATGCACCTGCTCGATCTGCACTTTGCGGGCAAGGGCGATTTCCAGCGCAAGATCTATACGCCGCTCGTGTTCCTAGTGTGGTACAAGCGCTTCTTTATCGACGAGGACCAGCCCGCTGTTCAGGCTGCCTAGCCTCGGCTTACGAACGCCTGCGCGTAACGGCTCCTCCGGGAGCCGTTTTTGCGTGGGTGCGTTTCAGTTACTATAAAACCGTCCCTGCCAAATGGCTGAGAAAGGTGAAAGATGCACCATTCGGATTCCGCGACCGTGACCACGGTCGATACGCTTGCCAAGCTTCTCGATGTGTGCGGCGAGCTGCGCGCATCAGAGCAGGTTGACGAGCGCGCCGTGACCGGCTGCTCGTTTGATTCGCGCGCGGTCTCGGCAGGTGACGTATTCTTTTGCAAAGGTGCTGCCTTTAAGCCCGCGTTTTTGAGCATGGCGCTCGATGCGGGCGCCGTCGCATTTGTGTGCGAGGAGTCGCTGGTCGAGTCTCTGGAGCCGCTGGCGCAGGAGAGCGGTGCTGCGATGCTGGTTGTTGATAGTGTTCGCACGGCCATGGCCCTGTTGCCGCCGGAGGTCTACGACCGTCCCGACCACGACGTCAAGATCGTGGGCATCACCGGCACCAAGGGAAAGACCACGGCCGCTTTTATGCTCCAGTCCATCATCAAGGCGGCGGGCGAGTCCTGCGGCATGATCGGCTCGGTGAGTACCGACGATGGTATCGAGTGCTACGAGAGCACCAACACCACGCCCGAGGCCCCCGAGGTTTGGCGCCATATCGCCAACTGCCGCACGTCCGGTCGCCAGTCCATGGTCATGGAGGTCTCGAGCCAGGCGCTCAAGTACCAACGCGTCGAGAATCTGCCGTTTGACGTGGCGTGCTTCCTCAACATCGGCCGCGACCACATCTCGCCGATCGAACACCCCACGTTTGAGGATTATTTTGAGAGCAAGCTTAGGATCTTTGACCAGGCAAAGACCGCCGTGGTGAATCTGGGCACCGATGAGGTTGACCGTGTGCTAGAGGCAGCGTCGACGGCCGAGCGCTTGGTGACCGTTGGCGTCGAGCATCCCGAGGCAAGCCTGTGGGCGAGCGATGTCCGCATGCTCGGCTTTAACATCGAGTTCAACTTGCACGGCATGAGCGCCGACGAGCCCGAGGCGGGGGAGAAGGTCCTGCTGGGTATCGCGGGCGACTTTAACGTGGAAAACGCGCTGGTCGCTATCGCCGCTGCGCGCGAGATCGGCATCGGTATCGAGGCTATCAAGAAGGGCCTCTCCAAGCTGCGTGTGCCGGGCCGCATGGAGGTCGTGGAGTCGAAGGATGGACGCGTGGTTTGCGTTGTTGACTACGCTCACAACCAACTTTCGTTCCGCTCGCTCTTTTCGTCGGTCAAGCGCGCGTTTCCCGCCAGTCCGATCATTGCGCTGTTTGGTGCTGCTGGAGGCAAGGCGCAGGAGCGCCGTGAGCAGCTTCCGCGCGAGGCCGCACCATATTCTGATCTGCTGATCTTTACCAACGAGGATCCGGCTCACGAGGACCCGATGAAGGTCTGCCGCGAGCTTGCCGAGCATGTTCCCGACGATACCCCGAACAAGATCATCCTCGATCGCGAGGCTGCTGTGCATGCGGCATTCAAGGCGGCGCGCGAGGAATACGTCAGCCCCGATGTGCCCACCATCGTCTTGCTGTTGGCAAAGGGCGACGAGGAGCTCATGCACGTGGGTGATGAGTTCGTACCCATTGAGAGCGATCTTTCGCTTGCCAATCGTTTAATCGATGTTACCCAGTTTGACTAATGAACTGCGATGGGGGCGGCGTCCCGAGCGCGCTGCCGTTGCAAGCGCGTTTCCCCTCAAGCGAGGCGCGCCGCCTAAGACCAGAAGCCCCTTCTACGTAATGGAGTGACCATGTCCCACAATACCCTGCCGACCGTCGCTGAGCTTTCGGGCGAGATGCGCGAGCGTCTTGCCAAGGTTAAGTACGTCTTTACCGACCTGGACGCCACCATGCTCGCGCCCGGCTCGTGCGTGCTGCGCGACAACGACGGCAATCCCTCGACCAAGCTCGTCGAGGCTGTCGTGGCACTTGCCCGCGCCGGCATTCAGGTGGTCCCCACTTCGGGCCGCAACCGCACCATGATCCACGAGGATGCGCGCGTGCTCGGCCTCAACTCCTACATCGGCGAGATGGGTGGCCTGGTCATGTACGATCTCAAGGCCAACGATTGGGAGTATCTGACCGGCGATATGCCCTACGACCCCGCCTGCGGCTTCACGCCACATCAGGTGATCGAGCAGACTGGCGTGTGCGAGAAGATTCTCGCCCGCTGGCCGCATAAGATCGAGTACCACAACGACATGTCGACTGGCTACAAGTACCGCGAGGTCACCGTCGGCATGCGCGGCGATGTGCCCGACGACGAGGTCCAGGCCATCCTGGACGAGGCCGACTGCGGTCTGGTCTGGGCCTGCAACGGCCACCTGACACATCTGTCCAAGCCGACGACGCTCGAGCTCGAACGCGTCGAGGATGGCCGCGCGTTTAACATCAATCCCGCCGGCCTCAACAAGGGCGTTGCCATCGCACGTTTCTGCGAGCACCTGGGTATCGAGCGCGAGGAGACGCTGGCACTCGGTGATTCCGAGTCCGATTTCTACATGGCCGACCACGTTGGTACGTTCTGTTTGGTCGAGAACGGCCTGACCAGTGCCGGCGCGCCCGAGTTCCTGGACGCTTGCGATAACGCCTACGTCACGCGCGGCAAGATTGTCGACGGCTGGGTGGCAACGGCCGAGCTGCTGGTCGCGGCTCGTTCGTAGCGCGGTCCTATCGTTCTGAGCCATATCTTTTCGAGAGAGAATCTGGTGAGGTAATGTCCGATATCGAGAATCTGGCCGGGGACACGCGCCCCATTGGCGTATTCGACTCGGGTCTGGGCGGTCTGACGGTTGCACGCGCCATCGCGACGGCGCTGCCGCATGAGTCCGTCTACTACTTCGGCGACACCAAACGCTGCCCGTATGGCACCCGCACCGAGGACGAGGTGCGATCGTTTGCGCTGCAGGCAGGCCGCTGGCTGTCGAAGCACGACGTCAAGATTATGGTCATCGCCTGCAACACGGCGACTGCAGCGGCCTTGCGTTTGGCCCAGCAGGTGCTCGACGTCCCCGTCATCGGTGTGATCGCACCGGGCGCACGCGCGGCAATCAACAGCACCCGCACGCGCCGGGTGGGCGTGCTCGCTACCAACCTCACCATTCGCTCAGGCGCTTACACGCGTGCCATTCAGGACCTGGATGCCGGCGTCGACGTATACGGCTGCCCTGCCTCGAGCTTTGTCGAGGTCGTTGAGCACGAGCTCGCCTCGGGCGCGCATCTGCAAGAGCAGTGGCTCGAGAACGAGGACATCTTCGATACGCCTGCCGTACGCGCGCTGGTCGGCGCTACGGTTGAACCGCTGCGCGACCACGGCATCGATACCGTGGTACTCGGCTGCACGCATTTCCCGCTGCTCGTGGGGCCTATTCGCCATGCGCTGGGTCCCGGAGTGCGCGTGGTGAGCTCCGCCGAGGAGACCACGCGCGAGCTGACCGATATTCTCACGCGCCGCGAGCAGCTGGCGGGCGACGCCGCCGAGCCGCAGCATCGTTTTGCCACGACGGCCGATAACATTGCCGAGTTTGCGGTGGCGGGTAGCTTTATCTTTGGCCAGCCGCTCAAAAGCATCGAGCATGTCGATATCGACGAACTGAAATAGATGTAGGGTTACCGTCCAAAGACTTGCCCTCTTCTTCTGCCGAAAGGATATTTCTATGGAGTACATGCAGGTCAACCGTGCCAACGGCCGTGCCGCCAATGAGCTGCGCCCCATCAAGCTTACTCGCGGCGTCATGAAGCATGCCCACGGTTCGTGCCTGGCCGAGTTTGGCGATACGCGCGTGCTGTGCGCTGCCACCATCGAGGAGGGCGTGCCGGGCTGGCGCAAGGGCGCCAAGGCCGGTTGGGTAACGGCGGAGTACGCCATGCTGCCGGCATCGACCGGCAAGCGCTGCAAGCGTGAGCACGCCAACCGCAAGGGTCGCTCCATGGAGATTGAGCGTCTGATCGGCCGTAGCCTGCGCACCGTCGTCAACATGAAGGCGCTCGGAGAGTGCACCGTCACCGTCGACTGCGACGTGATTCAGGCAGACGGCGGCACGCGTACGGCGAGCATTACCGGTGCCTGGGTGGCGCTGCACGACGCCCTTGCCATGTGGGTCGAGGCGGGTAAGCTCGAGCGCATCCCGCTCACGGGCCAGGTTGCTGCCATCTCTATGGGCGTTGTCGACGGCAACACCCTGCTCGACTTGGATTATTCCGAGGACAGTCACGCCGAGGTCGACATGAACCTTGTCGCCACCGATACCGGTGAGATGATCGAGCTCCAAGGCACTGGCGAGCAGGCACCCTTCGACCGCAAGCGCCTCAATGCCCTGCTCGATTTGGGCGACAAGGGCATTGCCGAGCTCATCGAGCTCCAGCGCCAAGTCCTCGCCTAACCTGCCAAAAAGGGACAGGTTTATTTTGGCAGGTTTTATCTGGGAAAACGTCGAAGTATAAGACTGCCGCTGATTAAGAGGGGGAGAGGCCGAGGCCTCGTCGTCCTCAACACGGCATCGCTATAGAGACAAGGAGGCCAGCTATGGCACTTGAGAAGATCGACATCGACACCCTCGACCCGGCGGCGACCATCGTCGTGGCAACGGGCAACGCCCATAAGCTCACCGAGATCGAGGCCATTTTGGGCAAAGTTATGCCCGAGGTTCGCTTTGTGGCGCTCGGCCAGCTGGGTGATTTTGAGGACCCCGAGGAAAACGGCACGACGTTTTTGGAGAACGCCATCATCAAGGCGCAGGCTGCCGTCGAAGAGACGGGGCTCATGGCCATTGCCGACGATTCGGGCCTGGTCGTCGACGCGCTGGACGGTGAGCCCGGTGTGTATAGCGCGCGCTACGCGGGCGTTCACGGCGACGATACCGCCAACAATGCCAAGCTGCTCGTTAATCTGGAGGGCGTGGCCGACGAGGACCGCACTGCGCGCTTTATGAGCGTCGTCGCGCTCATCGACACGGACGGTTTGGTCACCTATGGTGAGGGCACCTGCGAGGGTGTTATCGCGCGCGAGGGCCGTGGCGATCACGGCTTTGGCTACGACCCGCTGTTCCTGCCGGTCGACACGCCGGGCAAGACCATGGCCGAGCTGACGGCGGACGAGAAGAACGCCATCAGCCACCGATTCCATGCGCTCGAGCACCTATCCGCCAAACTGACGGGCGAGGAGTAGGCCGTGCGTGCGGTGGTGCAGCGCGTGCTCAACGCCGGCGTGACGGTCGACGGCGAGTGCGTGGGCAAAATTGGGCGCGGCTATCTGGTGCTGTTGGGCGTGGGCCACGGCGACACGCGCGCCGAGGCCGATAAGCTGTGGGGCAAGCTCCGGGGCTTGCGCATTAACGAGGACGAGAACGGCAAGACCAATCTGGCTCTTGCCGATGTCGACGGCGAGGTTCTCGTGGTGTCGCAGTTCACGCTGTTCGCCGATTGCCGTCACGGCCGCCGCCCATCGTTTACGGATGCCGGCGCCCCCGATGTCGCCAACGAGCTCTACGAGTACTTCCTGACGCTTGTGCGCGAGGACGTCGAGCACGTAGCGCACGGCATCTTCGGCGCCGACATGAAGGTCGACCTCGTCAACGACGGTCCATTCACCATCGTCCTCGATACCGACAATCTGTAAGTAGCCAAATTAGCTACTTGCGCGTGTTTGTAACAGGGTGCTATAGTATTAGAGTTTTGTCTATCTTAGGGGTATTATCCCCTTTTTGAATTGCACCTTCTGGAGGCCCTGTTCATGGAAGAGATGGAAGTCAATCACGTCGACGACATCCACGAGAAGCTGACCGATATGGTGGGCGATCGCGTCAAGGTGAAGGCCAACATGGGCCGCACCCGCGTCGTCGAGCGCATGGGCACCATCAAGAGCGTCCACCCCGCCGTCTTTATCGTCGAGGTCGACGAGCGCCGCGGCCGCAAGTCGCGTCAGTCCTACCAGTATATCGATGTCCTCACCGGGCAGGTCGAACTGTTTGACCCCGAGAGCGGCGAGCACATTTTTACCCCGCTCGGCAACCAGCTTGAGGAGCACTAGCGGTGACCGATCGGTCCCTCACCCTTACCGCGCCGGCAAAGATTAACTTCTACCTGGGGGTTCATACCGAGCGCGATGACCGCGGCTACCACAGGGTCGATTCCCTGATGGCAGCCGTCGGTCTTTCCGATACCGTGACGGTTACGCCGGCGCAGGCGTTGACCGTCCAGACGGTTCCGGCATCAGATTTTCCCATGCAAAAGAATACGGCGTATCGGGCTGCGGTTGCTATGGCCGAGCATTATGGTCGCGAGGCAAACATCTGCGTGACGATTGAGAAGCGCATTCCTTTGTGCGCCGGCTTGGGCGGTCCCTCGACGGATGCTGCCGCGGTCATTGTCGCCTTGGCGGAGCTCTGGGGAATTGATCGCACCGATCCCGCGCTGGACAACATCGCGCGCGGTATTGGCGCCGACGTTCCCTTCTTTTTGCACGCGAGCCCTGCGTTCTACGTAGGTGGGGGAGATGTGCTGGCCACTGAGTATCCTGTGCTTCTGGCGACACCTGTCGTATTGGTCAAACCGCACGAGACGAGCGTTTCAACGGTTGAAGCTTATCGACGATTTGATGAGAGTCCGGTGCCCGCGGAAAAACCCGATGCGATTGCTTCTGTCTTACGCGCCGGCGATGCCGAGGCGGCATATGCGCTCGTTCATAACAATCTGGGCGTCATATCCGCGCAGATGGAGCCGCGGATCCAGGCGGTTCTCGACTGGCTGCGCGCACAGGAGGGAACCGTTGCCGTGGACGTGTGCGGTTCGGGTGCCTGCTCGTTTGCCATTTGCGATACCGTCGCTGCAGCAGCCCATCTTGCGGGAGCTGCCCAGCAAAATGGCTGGTGGGCCTGCGCGACTGAGCTTATTCCCAACACGGTTCAAATCGACGCGACAAAGAAATAAAAATTTCTCTAGCACGCGACGAAAATCTTTGTTACTATAGTCGAGCTAACGGGTTGTGGCTCAGTTTGGTAGAGCACTGCGTTCGGGACGCAGGGGTCGCTGGTTCAAATCCAGTCAACCCGACCAGAGCATGAGAAGGGACCGCTTCTTGCGGTCCCTTTTTTTAGCTATTGTTGTGATACCGCGGCACCCGCGGTATACTCATTCGAGCTTGTCTCGCTGTATTGTGGAGGTCTACATGTTTGGACTGAGGGCTCCTGAGCTCATCATTATTCTCGTCGTTGTCTTGATCATCTTCGGGCCTAAGAACCTGCCGAAGCTCGGCAAGTCTCTCGGCTCTACCGTCAAGAATATCCGCGAGGGTATGGAGGGCGACGATAAGGGCGAAACCAAGCAGGCCGAGGACGTTGTGGTCGAGGAGTCCAAGGAGGACAAGGAGATCGCAGAGCTCGAGGCCAAGCTCGCTGCTGCCAAGAAAAAGCAGGCAGAGGACAGCGACGCGGACGCAGAGTAGTCCCATCCCTTTGGGGTGAGCACCTGACCGGCTTGCCCGCAGGCTAGCCGGTCTTTTTCGTTTTGTTGACAGTTGATCGTTACATCATAGTTGGGGAGATATCCGTATGGACGCAAGCCAGATCGTACTGACCGCTGAGGGCCGCCAGAAGCTCGTCGAGGAGCTCGCTTGGCGTGAGGGCGATTACGCCAAGGAGATCGTCGAGGACATCAAGGAAGCCCGCGCGTTCGGCGACCTTTCGGAGAACTCCGAGTACGATGCCGCCAAGGACAAGCAGGCCCAGAATGCTGCTCGCATTGCCGAGATTCAGGCCATCCTCGCCAACGCTCAGGTTGCTGCCACCACGGGCGATCTGACCGTCTCCATCGGTTCCACCGTTTCTCTGATCGATCCCAACGGTGAGGTCATGGAAGTCACGCTCGTCGGTACCACCGAGACCAACTCGCTCGAGCACAAGATCTCTAACGAGTCTCCGGTCGGTCACGCCATCATCGGTCACGGCGAGGGCGACTCCGTTGAGGTCGTTACGCCTTCTGGCAAGACCCGCGTCTACACCATCGCCAAGATCGCACGCTAGACCACGGTCCCGCGTAAAGGTATGTTTTCGCTCCCTGGGACCGAATCCTGGGGAGCGTTTTAGTTTGAGGAGCTAACTTATGGCAGAGAACCAGAACGTCGCCGATCAGGCCTCGACGCTCAACGACGAGCGCGCCACGCGTCTGGCAAAGCGCGCCGCCCTGTTCGAGGCGGGCCAGAACCCCTATCCCGAGCACTCCGAGATTGAGGACTATGTCGTCGACATTGAGGCTAAGTATGCCGATCTCGCCGATGGCGTGGACACCGAGGACGTTGTGAAGATCGGCGGCCGCGTGGTCGCCAAGCGCGGTCAGGGCAAGATCATGTTTATCGTCGTGCGCGACGCTACCGCCGAGATTCAGCTGTTCTGCCGCATCAACGACATGGACGAGGCAGCTTGGAATACGCTCAAGGCTCTCGACCTTGGTGACATCCTGGGCGTGACCGGCGTGGTTGTTCGCACCAAGCGCGGCCAGCTCTCCGTTGCCCCCAAGAGTGCGACCCTGCTCTCCAAGGCTGTTCGTCCGTTGCCCGAGAAGTTCCACGGTCTTTCCGATAAGGAGACCCGTTATCGTCAGCGCTATGTCGACCTGATTGCCAACGACGATGTTCGCGAGACCTTCCGCAAGCGCTCGCAGATTCTCTCCACTTTCCGCCGCTTTATGGAGTCCGACGGCTACATGGAGGTCGAGACCCCCATTCTGCAGACTATCCAGGGTGGCGCTACGGCTAAGCCGTTCATCACGCACTTCAACGCGCTCGATCAAGAGTGCTACCTGCGCATTGCTACCGAGCTGCACCTCAAGCGCTGCATCGTCGGTGGCTTTGAGCGTGTCTTCGAGATTGGCCGCATCTTCCGTAACGAGGGCATGGACCTTACCCACAACCCCGAGTTCACCACGATGGAGGCCTACCGTGCCTTCTCCGACCTCGAGGGCATGAAGGCGCTCGCCCAGGGTGTCATCAAGGCTGCCAACAAGGCCATCGGCAACCCCGAGGTCATTGAGTACCAGGGTCAGACCATCGATCTTTCCGGTGAGTGGGCAAGCCGTCCCATGACCGACATCGTCTCGGACGTGCTCGGCAAGCAGGTCACCATCGACACGCCGGTCGAGGAGCTTGCCGCCGCCGCACGCGAGAAGGGCCTGGAGATTAAGCCCGAGTGGACTGCTGGCAAGATCATCGCCGAGATTTACGATGAGCTGGGCGAGGACACCATCGTCAACCCGACCTTCGTATGCGATTACCCCATCGAGGTCAGCCCGCTTGCCAAGCGTTTTGAGGACGATCCGCGCCTGACGCACCGCTTTGAGCTGGTCATCGCCGGCCACGAGTACGCCAACGCATTCTCCGAGCTCAACGATCCGGTCGACCAGGCCGAGCGCTTTGCCGCCCAGATGGCCGAGAAGGCGGGCGGCGACGACGAGGCTATGGAGTACGACGAGGACTACGTGCGCGCCCTCGAGTACGGTATGCCTCCCGCGGGCGGCATCGGCATCGGCATCGACCGCGTGGTCATGCTGCTCACCAACCAGGCTTCCATTCGCGACGTCCTGCTGTTCCCGCACATGAAGCCCGAGAAGGGTTTCCAGTCCGGTGCCGCCGCTGCCAAGGCTGCCGAGGCCGGCAACGCCGCAAGCCCGTTCGTCAAATCGCTCAAGCCTACGCTCGATTACTCTAAGATCGCCGTCGAGCCGCTGTTCGAGGAGTTTGTCGACTTTGATACCTTCTCCAAGAGCGATTTCCGCGCCGTGAAGGTCAAGGCGTGCGAAGCCGTCAAGAAGTCCAAGAAGCTGCTGAACTTTACGCTCGACGACGGTACCGGTACCGACCGCACCATCCTTTCCGGCATCCATGAATACTATGAGCCCGAGGACTTGGTCGGCAAGACCCTGCTCGCCATCACCAACCTTCCTCCGCGCAAGATGATGGGCATTCCCAGCTGCGGCATGCTGATCAGCGCTATTCACGAGGAGGAGGGCGAGGAGCGCCTCAATCTGATTCAGCTCGACGCTTCCATCCCCGCCGGCGCAAAGATGTGCTAACTAGTTACGCGGTTCTACGAACCGCGTAACGGCTCGACGCTGCGCGCCGCCCAGGGCGACAATTTGTCATTCAAAAGGCAAGGCATGACCAGAAGGTCTATGCCTTGCCTTTTTCATGCCAACTTGTTCGCCCTGGACGTCGCTCGCTGTCCGTCCTCTACCTGCGGCGTTGCCTTGGTTGGCACTTAGGGACGTTCTTAAACGACTAGCCATTCAAGAACGTCCCCAACGACTACCTAACGGCTATTGCGTACATGACTCACATGACAGTTGTCTCTTTTATGTTTCCTTTAGCCGTCGCTGCCTAGGATGGGAGTTAGTCGGCAGGAAGGGAGCGTCTGTATGGACGATGCGAGCGAGCGCGCGATCGAAGAGGACATGCTCGATCAGTTCAATTACTTTGATGATGAGGACGAGGAGCTGATCGACCGTCGCGAGCCAGCGCCGCTTGATTCCTTTGATCTGGTCGATGAAGAGGCTGATGAGGTTGAGGATGAATCGACGGAACCCCCACAGCCTTCGCGCCTTGACTCACTGCCTTCGAGAGCCCCCATGCACCACGGTGTCCGTGCCGGCGCGCTCCATATGAAAACTGACTGGCGCCAGATCGTGACCGCGGGCGATGAGCTTGCCGTCGATGCGCCACTTACCGACAAATCATCCATCATCTGCCGCACCGGTATGCTTATGCTCGCGAGCGGAACGGGTGCCTGGCGTGTACGCGATACCATGAACCGCGTCGCCGCCGTACTCGGTGTCACCATCCACGTTGACTTAAGTCTCCTGTCGTTTGAGTGCACCTGCATCGAAGGCGGCCACTGCTTTAACGAGGTCGTCAGCCTGCCAACAACGGGCGTCAACACTCATCGCATTTGGATGATGGAGAGCTTCCTAAAGGAAATCGAGACTTATGGGCGCCGGTTTACCGTGCATGAGTATCACGAGATGCTCAAGACCGTTGAGAGTTCAAAACCTGATTACGCGCCTTGGCAACAGGGCCTTGCGGCGGCCTGCGCCTGTGGCGCCTTTGTCTTTTTACTTGGTGGCGGTCCCATTGAGATGGCATGTGCGTTCGTGGGCGCGGGCGTCGGCAACTTTGCCCGTTCTCATATCCTCAAGCAGGGCCTCGGCCAGTTTAGCGCGTTGACGATTGGCGTCGCGCTGGCCTGTATCTCGTATTTACTGGCGTTGCTCGGCCTTGGCCAGGTCATTCCGGGGGCAATGTCGCACCAAGAAGGCTATATCGGCGCCATGCTCTTTGTCATCCCCGGCTTTCCCCTCATTACGGCAGGCCTCGACATCGCAAAGCTCGATATGCGAAGCGGCATCGAGCGTCTTTCGTATGCTGTGTCAATTATTGTGATGGCGACCCTCGTAGGCTGGATGGTTGCCGAGTGTGTGGGACTGGCGCCGGATGACTTCGCCCCGCTCGGCCTCTCACCGTTGGCTCTTACGCTCTTGCGCATACTGATGAGCTTTATCGGTGTATTTGGCTTCTCGGTTATGTTCAACAGTCCGATAAAGATGGCCGCGGCGGCTGGGCTCATCGGTGCCGTGTCTAATACCTTGCGCCTTACGCTCGTCGATGCGCCGACGCTGTTTCCCTTTCTGGGCCTGAGTGCAGGCATGCCTCCCGAGGCGGCGGCGTTTATCGGCGCGCTGGTGTCGGGACTGCTTGCGAGCCTGGCCGAAATCAAGCTCACGTACCCGCGCATCGCCCTCACGGTGCCATCGATTGTCATCATGGTGCCGGGACTGTATCTGTATCGCTCGATGTACTACATGTGCACGTTTGACACGGTTAATATGCTTGGCTGGTTTGTGCGTGCGGTGCTCATCGTGGCGTTCCTTCCCGTCGGCCTGAGCGTAGCGAGAACTCTCACCGATCCCCGCTGGCGCCACACCAGCTAATTGGTGCAAGGGGGACAGGTTACTTTGCACCAATACGCCGAGCATCTCCACAAACTCAACGCTTACGAAGCGCGTGTTGTTCGTGTTAGGGTAGTTCCACCACATAAGTAGTCGCAGACGCACGTACCGCGGGCGGGCGAGATGAAGTCCCAGTAACTCCATCTCGCCTGCCCGTTTTTTTGCACGCGCCGCGGCGTAACACAGAAAGGATTTCGCCCTTTATGCCTATCAACAAACGAGAGAGCCTGCTGTTCACCTTTATCATGTGTTTTTGTATGGTGCTCTGGATGAGCATCTACAACGTTGCCCTGCAGCATGGGGCCATCAACGGCGAGGTTGTTGCCGCTGCATGGCTTGGCTTCCCCGTTGCCTACGTCTTTGCCATGTGCTGCGACTGGTTTATCGCCAGCCCGCCAGCCAAAGGCTTCGCCTTCAAGTTCCTGGTTACTCCGGGCAAGAGCTCGCCGCTCGCTATGACGCTCGCCGTCAGCTCCTGCATGGTCGTCCCCATGGTCATCATCATGTCGCTCTACGGCGCCTGCGAGGGCCTGTTCCATATGCCCGGCGGCCCGCTTGCCAATTTGCAGGCGCTGCCGATGATGTGGCTCGTCAACATTCCGCGCAACTTTATCATGGCCCTGCCCTGGAACCTGCTGGTGGCCGGTCCGGTTGCCCGGTTTGTCTTCCGTCGCGCCTTCCCCATGGGCACGGTCTTTGCCGAGCCGCACATGGAGCTCGTGCACATGCCGGGTGCTCCCGCTGCCGAGGAGGTTGCCAACATTTCCGAGGGCATGGACGTCGAGCCTGCCTGCTAGGCAACGCTCAGAACCAGACCCCCAAACAGACCGGAGCGATTCCTTTTTTGTAGACGTTGTCGTATGGCTCCGTGCGGAAAAGGTCCCAACGGTTAACATATACTCCATATGGGTAAAGAGACCAAAGCGCTGCCGCGGGGCGGCGCTTTGCGTTTGAAAAAACTAGCTCGTCTAAGAGGAACTAGCATGTTAGACCGTTTTACCGATCGCGCGCGCAAGGTCATGTCCATGGCCAAGCAAGAGGCGCTCGATCTACACTCAAATAAAGTGGGTACCGAGCATCTGCTGCTCGCGCTCGCTAAGGAGGACGAGGGCATTGCCGCCGAGGCACTGCGCTCGCTCGATATCTCCTACGACGACATCATGGACACCCTCAAGGAGGTCCAGACCACCGTTCCCGAGCCCAGCGAGGAGACCGAGGCCGCCAAGCTCGCCTTTACGCCGCTCGTCATTAGCGTGATGGAGCGTTCCTTCCGTGTGGCGCGCGAGAACAACCAGACCTATGTGTCGACCGAGCACCTGCTCATCGGTATCGTCGAAGAGGGCAACGGAATGGCCATGGACATCCTCATGCGCCTGGGTGTTTCGTCCGCTTCTATCAAAAAGGCCATCGAAAAGCTCACCGCCAAGGACCAGGACAAGAAGCGTCCGCTCGCCGGAGCTGGCGCCGGCCGCCCCGGTGCGGGCCTGCCGTTCTTTAGCGGCTCGGACGCCTCACAGCAAAAGGGGGACGGCACCGACACGCTCAAGCAGTTCGCCACCAACCTCACACAGAAGGCGCGCGACGGCAAGCTCGATCCCGTGATCGGTCGCGAAAAGGAAGTCCAGCGCATGATGGAGATCCTTTCGCGCCGCACCAAGAACAACCCGCTTATCTTGGGTGATCCCGGCGTGGGCAAGACAGCCATCGTCGAGGGCCTGGCTCAGCAGATTGCCGCCGGCAACGTGCCCGAGAACCTCATGAACCAGAATATCTGGACACTCGACCTGCCGGGTCTTGTTGCGGGCGCCAAGTATCGCGGCGAGTTCGAGGAGCGTCTCAAGAACGTGATCCAGGAGGCGACCGAAGCCGACGACGTTATCTTGTTTATCGACGAGATGCACACCATCATCGGTGCCGGCTCTGCTGAGGGTTCTATCGATGCGAGCTCCATGCTCAAGCCCGTTCTCGCACGCGGTGCCTTCCAGATCATCGGCGCCACCACGGCCGAGGAGTTCCGCAAGTACCTCACCAAGGATCCGGCCTTTGAGCGTCGCTTCCAGACAATCGATGTCGAGGAGCCGAGCGTCGAGGACACGGTCAAGATCCTGACCGCGCTCAAGCCGCGCTACGAGGAGCACCACCATGTGCGTTACACACAGGGTGCTATCGAGGCCGCCGCGAACCTCTCCAACCGCTACATTCAGGACCGCTTCCTGCCCGATAAGGCCATCGACCTTATCGACGAGGCCGGTGCCCGTGCCCGCATCGCCGCTAACCGCGCGCCCGAGCCGGTGCGCGAGGCCGAGCATCGCGTCGAAGAGCTCAAGGCTGCCGCACAGGAGGCCACCGAGAGCGACGACATGAACAAGGCTGCCGAGATCACTGAGCAGCAAAAGGCTGCCGAGATTGAGGTTGCCGAGGCCAAGGCTGCCTGGACGGCCGAGCTCGACGCGAGCCCGCTCACCATCGACGTCGCCCAGATCGCCGACATCGTCTCCGTGACCTCGGGTGTGCCGGTGTCTTCGCTCACCGAGAGCGAGAGCCGTCGCCTGCTGCAGACCGAAAGCGTGCTCAAGACCCGCATTATCGGCCAGGACGAGGCAGTCGAGGCCGTTGCCAAGGCCGTGCGCCGCAGTCGCTCGCCGCTCAAGGACCCGCG
Organism: uncultured Collinsella sp.; assembly: GCA_958415625.1. GTDB lineage: Bacteria > Actinomycetota > Coriobacteriia > Coriobacteriales > Coriobacteriaceae > Collinsella. The sequence goes on from CATYZI010000021.1 coordinate 33,933, forward strand.
TCGCCCCGGCGGCAGCTTTATCTTCCTGGGTCCCACCGGCACGGGCAAGACCGAGCTCGCCAAGACGCTTGCCGAGTATCTCTTTGGCAGCAAGGACGCGCTCATCAGCTTCGACATGTCGGAGTTTGGCAGCGAGTTCGAGGTCTCCAAGCTTATCGGTAGCCCCCCGGGCTACGTTGGCCATGACGAGGGCGGTCAGCTCACCAAGGCCGTGCGCCGTCATCCGTACTCGGTTGTGCTGTTTGACGAGATCGAGAAGGCGCACCCCGATATCTTCAACATTCTGCTGCAGGTGCTGGAGGAGGGCCGCCTGACCGATAGCCAAGGCAAGACGGTCGACTTCCGCAATACCGTGATCATCATGACGTCCAACGTGGGCGCCCGCGAGATTGCGCAGGATGCGAGCGTTGGCTTTGGCACCACCGGCGAGCACGGCCTTACCTCGAGCGAGATTAAGGGCCGTGCGATGGGCGAACTCAAGCGCCTGTTCCGCCCCGAGCTGCTCAACCGTATCGACGACATCGTGGTGTTCCAGAAGCTTTCGGGCGAGAATCTGACCAAGATCGCGCACCTGCTGGTGGACGACTTGCGTCAACGCCTGATTGCCAACGGCATGAACATCAAGCTCACCGATGCGGCCTACGACAAGATTGTGGCCGAGGGCACCGACCTCACCAATGGCGCGCGTCCGCTGCGCCGCGCCATCCAAAAGCTCATTGAGGACCCGCTGTCCGAGGAGCTGCTGGCCGGCGAGTGGGGCGAGGGCGATACCGTCCTGTGCGATGTGGCCGACGGCAAGTTTGTCTTTAGCCACGGCACGGGCGAGATTCCGGCACCGCGTCCGGTCGGCGCGCTCGGCGGCGATACCGCTCCGGCGGCGCCGCACACCGGCAACGCCACGCCCGTAAGCGGCGGCGTGACCTCGGGCCCCGGCGGCATGATGCAAGCCGGCTCTGGCGCGCTGTAAAGTGTGAAATAGTCTGAATGAAGGGGATGTTCCAGCTGGGACGTCCCCTTTCTGGTAAAGGCGGCATTCATCCTAAATGCTATACTAAGTAAAGGAAAGCGTATAGCAAAAGGAGCCAACATGTCTATGTCGATACTAGACTCACGGCCGGTTCAGATGAACGTGCGCATGGATCGCCAACTCAAGGATGCCGGGGACGCCGTTTTGGCACAGATTGGCATGACGCCGTCGCAAGCCGTTCGGACACTTTGGGAGTATCTGGTCGTTAACGGACATATGCCCTCGAAGGGAGACGCGGCGGCTCCAGTTTCTGACGGAGTGGAGCCCCGGCGCATGGAGTCAAGGGCCGCGCAAGGCAGCCATATCGTTCGCGATTCGTGCCTCAAATACGGCATCCCCATCCCTGAGTTCTCGGGAGACTATGACGACCTCTATGAGGAGGCCATGGCGGAGCGCTATCCCGAGTGGGTGGAACTATGAGCACAGAAGGCGTCCTCAAGCTGTTAATCGATACCAACGTATGGATGGATTATTTTTCTGGCAGGTCCGACCGTACGGCAAATGTCGCCCATCTGATCGAGATTGCCGACGCCTCGGAGCGGATTGCCCTGTTTGCCTCGTCGCTTTCGGTCAAAGACGTTTCATATCTTGTCTCGGCGGCAATCAAGCAGGAGTGCCGAAGAAAGACTGGCTCACTGAGCGATAACGCCATTGCGGCGGCAGACGAAACGGCCTGGGCATGCGTTCGACAGATGCGCGAGCTAGCCCTCATCGCCCCGGTCGGTGCAGATGAGGTCTTCGACTCCTTTGTGTTCAAGTATCATCACAACGACTTTGAGGACGACCTGATACTGGGCGTCGCTAATCGCATTGATGCCGATTACGTCGTGACGGAGGACAAAAACCTCATTAAACATACCAATGGCGTATGCATAAACGTTGATCAAGCTTTGAGGTTGGTTGAAGGGTCCAACGCCCCTTCGGTGCGGCCCGTCTAACCTGCTTTATCTTAATAAAGTAGCGTTTCCCCGCCGTTAGCCGATGATGCGAGGGCGCTCGGCGTTTTCGACTGGTTTATGCACGCAAAGTCTGGGAATATACAAGGCGCATGTCTTACTGTCTAACCAGTTGCGCCAAGGAGGCACCATGGATTACAAGATTACCGGCTACGAGCCCGCCCAGCTGTTCCATTTCTTTGAGGAGGTCAGCGCGATCCCCCGTGGGTCTGGCAACGAGAAGGGCATCAGCGATTTCCTGGTTGCGTTTGCCAAGGAGCGCGGCCTCGATGTGTACCAGGACGAGGTCTACAACGTCATCATTCGCAAGCCCGCTTCTGCCGGCGCCGAGAATGCTCCGGCCGTGATGCTGCAGGGCCACATCGATATGGTGTGCGACAAGTTGGGCTCCGTTGAGCACGACTTTACGACCGACGGTATCGACCTGGTCGTCAAGGACGGCGTCCTCACCGCTAACGGCACCACCCTGGGTGCCGACAACGGCATTGCTGTCGCTCTGATGCTCACTGTTCTCGATGACGATTCGATCGTTCACCCCGCCCTCGAGTGCGTATTCACCACCGACGAGGAGACTGGCCTGGTCGGTGCCGAGACGCTCGACAAGTCCCAGATTAGCGCCCGCACCATGATTAACCTTGACTCCGAGGAAGAGGGCGTTGCCACCGTCAGCTGCGCCGGCGGCGTCGTTGTTACCTACGCCTGCCCCATCGTGCGCGAGCACAAGACCGGCAGCACCCTCACGCTCGACATCTCCGGCCTACTGGGTGGTCATTCCGGCAACGATATCAACCTAGAGCGCGGCAACGGCAACCTCATCATGGCCCGCATCATCGACCGCCTGATGGTTGCCGGCGAGCCCGCCATCGTTAGCTTTAACGGCGGCACCAAGGACAACGCCATCAACCGTGAGTGCAAGGCTGTTCTGGTCTACGCCGACCACGCTGCCGCCGAGGCCGCGGCCCAGATCGCAAAGGGCATCATCGCCGACGTCACTGCCGAGCTCGAGGTCTTCGACCCCGGCTTTACCTGCACCGTCGAGATTGCCGATAACGCTGAGGTCGAGGCCATGGACCAGAAGTCCGCGCTTGCCCTCATCCGCGCCCTGCGTCTTGCCCCTAACGGCGTGATTCGCCGCAACGTCGCCACCGACGGCTCCGTCGAGGTTTCCTCCAACATCGGTGTGGTTGCCACTTCTGACGACGAGGTCAAGATCATGCTGTCCCCGCGCTCCTCGATCACCTCGCTGCAGGACGAGTTCAAGGACCGCCTGCAGACGCTGGCCGATGTCCTGGGCTTCGACGCCAAGTTTGAGTTCGAGTATCCCGGCTGGAGCTATGCCGAGCATTCGCCGGTCCGCGACGTCTTTGTCGAGAGCTATCGTGAGCTCTTTGGCTCCGAGCTGCGCATCGAGTCCATGCACGCCGGCCTTGAGTGCGGCCTGTTTGCCGAGGCCCTGCACGGTCTGGACGCCATCGCCGTGGGCCCGACGCTCTCCGATGTCCACACCCCGGACGAGAGCATGGAGCTCGCTTCTGCCGAGCGCTTCTACGAGCTGCTCATCGACGTCCTCAAGCGCCTTGCCGCGTAAAGGTCACGCCGGCAGCGGTCCGAGCCACGTGCTAGCGGATTGCAAATGACATTACGAGAGGGGACACCCGGTCTTTTGCGACAGGTGCCCCCTCTCTTCTTTTAAGAAATGGGAAATTGCCTGGCGTCTAACCCATATCACCCTTTAGTCAATTTGGAACGTGTCTCTATAGTTTTGTCCACTCTCCCGGGACGACCCCGCCTTCCTTGAGGCGCGTCGGGAGGCTCGGCGTTACAGAGACGGCAAGGCCGGACGGGGATTACCTCTTCGCGATGGAGGGGAACCCCCGGCGCTGGAGGGCGACGGGGAAGAGCCATGCGATCAAAACGGGGAGCAGCGACTGCCGAAAGTTGATCGTCTCGCACAAGCGCCAGCACGACATTCGGGCTTTCGGATCCTAGGGAGCGGATGGCCGGGGCGGAGATTCCGGTTCAGAGTCAGAGAAGAAGAGGTGAAGGCTTGAGCCCCGGTGGAGGGAATTAGTGCCTTCCCGGGCGTAGCGCCATGTCTCCTCCACGGTATCGCCCGGAACCTTTACGTCCCCGCTTCGGAGCAGATTGATGAAACCCTCGGGGTCGTTCCGGTATTTCTTGCCGAAGGCTGCGGAAAGCTGCCTCTTCTCGTCATCGCTGAATTCGCGTACGGAGCCGTAGAGCGCATGCTCGAGGTTGCGGGACATGAAGTAGACTCTGTAGGGGACTGCGTGTTTTCTGTGCTTGAGCTCGCGCGTGCCCGCGAGCTCAAGCAGCGCGGCAGACTTTCTCTCGTTTCTGTCTACCACCCTAGCGGTGTCCCGGGCGGTGATAGAGTCGCGGCCATAGACGAATCCATCGCAGTCCCCCTCGACGATGCACTCGTTCGGTATGAAGGCGCCGTCCAGGTCGACGATGTGGATGATCCGGTCGAGGTCGGTCCATTCGTACTCGTGCCGCGACGCGATGCGGTCGACGACGAACTGGCGCACGGTGTCGCGCACCCTGTCCTTGACGGCGAAGGAGGCCTCCCATGAGAAGGGTCGCACCGTGGTAACGTCGCAGTGGAAGGCGAGCGCCCTCGCCTCGGGCGGTGCACCGTTTGCGGCGAAGTTGAGCGCGGCCTGCATGGGCTCGAGGAGCGCGTTTTCATCGCTCGGCCCCTCCACGAGAATCAGGACGACCCGCTTCTCCCTTGCCATGGTCACTCGCCTCCCATGGAGGACAGAAGGGAGTCGAAGTCGAGGGCCTGGGGGCTTCCAGCCTCAAGGAGGGCGGAGCCTATCGCGGAGGTTCTGGTCGGCTCGTACAGCTGTTCCTTCTGCCCCCCGAGGTTGATGGCTCTCAGGTATTGGTTCCTGAGGTTGTTCGAGGGTGCCATGCCCCGGAACCCGATGTAGCGGTTGTTGGGGTTGGAGGTCGAGAAGACGAGGCATCCGACCGGGAGACATTCAAGCGCTCGCAGGTTGTGAGCGGTGAAGATGAGCTGGCCCTTGCCCTGCTCGGTCACGACTTCGAGGAGCTCGCCGAGCAGGAACTCGAACACTCCGGAGTCGATCTCGTCAACGACGAGACAGGCGCTGTCGTCATTGAAGACGTTTATCAGCCAGCCGAGCATCGATGCGATCTTCTTGATTCCTTCCGATTCTGTTCTGAAGGGGACGCGTACCCCCTGCCGGCATGATAGGAGCTCGACGCGCTCGCCCGGTGTGCCGTCTTCCATCGTTTCGCCGTGGAGGGTGTTCACTTGGATGCTGAGTCCCGGAACGATTGCCCCAAGCGCGCAGTTGATGGTCTCGACGGTCTTGCGGACCGAGTCGCAGACTTCTGAGGGGAGGACCGTTGTCTGATCGATAGGGAGTGACACGTCGCGGATGACAGGGGCCTTTCCGGCCTCCTCGGGTGACCATCCGCCTGTGCTGCTGCCCGGGGAGGCGAGGAGGAAGATGTTGAACGCCAGCGCCGCGCTTCGGCGCGTGTCACAGACCCTCATCTTATCGTCGGCGAACCTGTTCAGGAGCGTCGTGGAGTCCATGAGTGGAACCAATACGCTCTCGTACGCCGTCCTCGCCGCCTCGGATAGGGAGTTATTTCCGAGGCGCTCGAGATAGGACTTTCTCGCGGCGACCGCGAAGGCGACCATGGCGTTCGAGAACAGCTTCGAGGAGCCCTGCAGGTCGGGGGAGCGCCGTGCGACGGTGAGGTCGAGGTCGGCCTCCCTTCCGGCGAGATTTCTGAGTGCCCGCCACCTGTTGACGGGCTTCAGGTTCTGGCTGTCCTCGGTATCGGCCGCATCGTAGGCGGCGAGCCTTCTCTTGACGAGCCCCTCGGCGCGGACGGAGAGGTCCTCGGAGAGGAGGCGCGGTCTGTCGTCGAGCCTGTCGAAGGAGAACGAGTAGCAAACTGTGAAGGGCTTCCCGGCCGCTACGGTGCCGCCGAGCCCGCCTACGAAGCCGAGCGAGGAAGGGGAACCCTCCGTCACCTCGACCTCGATGCTGATTTTGGCGCACTCGGCAGAGGGGCCGATCAGATCGACGCTTTCACGGTCGAGCGGAAAGCCGCACATCAAATCCTGGACTCGCGCGAGGGATTCGACGACGGCGGTCTTGCCCGATCCGTTCTGACCGTATATTCCCATCACGCTGGAACCGAAGGGGCTGTCCTTGAAGCCGATCGTGCCGTTAGCAACGTTTTTCACATTTGAGAGCTCTATGGAGCGAATACGGATCATGGTGCCCTCCTTGAACACAATTTATATTACTATATAT
>CATYZI010000022.1 GCA_958415625.1 uncultured Collinsella sp.
TAGGGTGCCGTGGCCAAAAAATGGCAGATATGAGTACTGTCACCAATTTAGTAACAGGCAATTTTGGCCTCTCGGACAGATTTTGCGCTCAATGTCGCTAACCTGATGCTTAGTTATTCCACATTTGTTTATTATCTTCTTACTTTATGCCGCCTCCGAGTCCTAAATTCCTTGATTTTGCTGTTACTGATTTAGTGACAGTACTCATATTTGCCATATTTTGGCCAGGGCATATGATTAACCCCCTATTTTCGACGTGAATTAGACCGGCTTAAGCCCAAAACACGCCCGCAGCGTGTTAAGCAACGCCTCTTGCTTCTTCCTGCGGGCATCGACACGATTCCGGTACCGCTTTCGCATACGCTGGTGGATGCGCCATGCGAGCGCTTCCATCGCTTCCATGTCGCAGAGCATTTCGTTGTTGACCGTCGCGACCTCGATTCCCATAGTAATCAAGCCCGTGTTGCGTTTTTCATCATGGATACGTCCCCTCCGGGAGGAATGGCCCAGCTCACCGTTGTATTCAAGGTCAAACCGGGCTGCTTCCTGATACGCATCGCAAACTGCATGCGGCATCCCCGAGATTGCCTGCGCGCGGTCATCGAACTCGATCTTGTAGTCGGTCTTAAAGGGACCGCAGTCAAATCCGCCATAGGAAAACGGAAGCGAAAACAGAGCGAGCATGATGCACTCCATGGGCGAGAGCAGGTTTTCTGACAGGTAGGGACACAGACGCAGCAGCTGTTTGGCCACATTCCCCTTGCATGCCGCAAGGTAATCTGCCAGGCGATCGGGCGTCAGCGCCGGCTCGACTTCAAAGTAGCCCACGTCTGCTGGCTGGTCCTTGTCCTTTGCAAGTTTATTCGTAACAGGCGAGGTGTAGGGAGGCAGATACTTCCCGCGGTCGCTCAGTGAAATCTTAGAGCACAGCTCCTGGGCCAGGGCAAATGCCTGGATACAGCCAAGTTCGCGCGCAACGGCAAGGCAGAGGGCCTCGGGAGACAAGCTGTACACCCCCGGTTCCACCTCTAGAATCGAGCCGGCGGGCAACCCGGAACACACGGACCAGCCTACGCTAGGCATGCGGCGGCGCTGCGCCGCAGATCCCACCAGCAAGCACAAATCCTCTTGCACCTCGCCGCTTGCGGCTCCAATTCGCACCAAGTCGGGAAGATAGATGTCCTCGGTCGAGGGCGACGACGTGCGCAGCACACGGCGCTCTTCATCGGGATTGAGGTCCTTCCAGCTGATATAGCCCATCTGCCGGCGCTCGGCGCGCATCATGCGCAGCGCTGAAGCGCCTGTTAGGATTACGGAAGCCGCTAGCTGTTCGCCTGTCGGCTCGTTGCGCCGCTCAATCTTCACTGCCACAAAACCACCCCTACCAAACACGTGCGATAGCGAGGCCATCAACGGCCGCGGCACCGGCGCGCTTGAGTTCCGCCGAAGCCGCTGCCATCGTCGCACCCGTGGTGATAACGTCGTCGATAAGCAGCAGGCGGCGGCCCCGCACGTCCTCAACGGTCTCGTACATGCCTCGGACGCGTTCACGGCGTTCTTCACGGCCGAGTTCACGCTGGTCGCCATGGCCGTATTTAACGAGGGCGTCGAGCAACGGAACACCCGACAGCTCGCAAAATGGGCGCGCGATGGCCTCCATATGATCGAAGCCGCGTCGCCGAAACGCCGCCGCAGTCGCGGGCACAAACACCACCGCATCGGCGCCGGACAACACACCGCCTAAGCGTTCGGGCGCCGCGACCTGGGCATGTAAGGCGGTGTCGTATAGCAGCTCTGCCAGATACGGCGCCAGGCGTCGCTCGCCCGCGTCTTTGTACGCTTTAATGATCCGCGGCAGCGGATGCGCGTAAACGGCACATGCCAGGCACCGGTCGAGTGCTTCGGCCATCGCCGAGGACGAACCCTCGACCGAGCACTCGGTGCACAGCAAGTCTCCAAACGGGGCGCCGCATCGAGTGCAGCTATGCCGCGGGTCGATGAGCGCAAGCGCCGCCAAGCAGTCTTGGCAAATAAGCGCGCCGGAGCGCTCGCAGCCGGCGCATCGCGTAGGCGACAACGCCTCAAGCGCCTCGTACGCCGCCAGCTCGGCAAACGGTAGCAATTCGTCCGCAAACGGCAGGATGCCGGCACCTTGCAGGCATCCCAACACATTCAAATATCTCTTCACGACACAACCCTCCCTACGTTCGGTCGCAGGGAGGGTTGTTGATTCAGTGCTATGGTACCCCGACGCGTTTGGGGTCAGGCAGGTTAAATCCGTTTGCGGGCGCTATTCGCCGGTAGGCGGTTGTGGTGCAGACGAAGACGGGGTCGAACCCTCGCCACCATCTTGACGCGGCTTGCGGGAACGACGACGGCGACGGCGCTTCTGGCCCTGGTCGGCCGAACCCTCGCCACCACGATCTTCGCGCGACTCGCGTTCGTCGCGAGCAGCGCCGCGCGCGGCCTTGGCAGCCGCCCCTCCGCCATCTCCGGGGCGACGACGCGTGACCTTGACCTCGCCATCCGAGACCTGATCGGCAACGGAGGGCACCGAGGGCTTTTGCTGCGTGCCCGAGGAATGGCGACGGCGCGGACGCGGAGCGCGCTCCTCCTCGCCACGCGGCTTGCCGCCCTTGTCGGCAGGTGCGTCGGAACCCGAGCCGCCCTTGGAAGCGGCACCAGCCTCGCGAGCAGCTGCGGCGCGGAAGGCATCCTCGCGCTCCTCGCTCGACAGATGACGGCGACGACGGCGCGTGGGATTCATGCCACCGCCGCGATTCTGCTGCTGAGGCTGTTGAACCTCGCGCTCGCGAGCGCCGTTCTTGCCGGCGGCTGCGGCCTCGCCGGCATCGGCAGAGCCCGCACGCTTGCGGCGGCGACGGCCGCCAGCGGCCTCCTCGGCCTCAGGCGTTGCGGCATTGCCACGGCCCTTTCCGCGGCCACGACCCTCGCCCTGCCCCTGACCGGCGCGAGCATCGGAATCGGCATCGCGACGACGGCGCTTGGGCATCGACGTGCCAGCAAGACGGTCGGCGCTCGACAGGCCATCGCCCACGTCGACGCCGTTCTCGCGGTCGAGCTCCATGAGCGCCAGGCGCATCTCGGGCGACTCGATGCGCTCGAGCACATCGCGCGTCACGCAGTCGGGGCGGCAATTGCAGCCCTGCTCGGTAGCCTTCTTCTTGCAGCCCTCCGAGCAGGTCATATCGGCTAGGTTGACCTTAAAGACCTTGCCGTTCTCCAGGCGCAGCACCAGCTGCTCGCGCGGCGTGTCATATTCCTGAATACGCGCCTTGCCGAGCGGCGTATCGATGAGCGTCTTCTTTTTGGGCGCGCGGCTCTTAAAGTCCTTGTAGGCCTCGAACTCGTAGCGCAGGCAGCACATCAGGCGGCCGCACACGCCGCTGATCTTGGAGGAATTGAGCGGTAGGTCCTGCTCTTTTGCCATGCGGATCGAGACGGGCTCAAACTGTCCGCCAAAGCGCGTGCAGCAGAGCTCCTGTCCGCACTGGGCATAGCCGCCCACCAGGCGGGTCTCGTCGCGCACGCCGATCTGGCGCATGTCGACGCGAATGTGCAGCGTCGAGGACAGGTCCTTGACGAGCTGGCGAAAATCGACGCGCTCCTCGGCCGCAAAGTAGAACACGGCCTTCTCGCCGCCAAACAGGTACTCGACGCCCACCGGCTTCATCTCGAGGTCGAGCTCTTTGACCAGACGGCGGAAATCGACCATCGCCTCGTCGCCCTGGATGGCAAGATCGTCGGCAAGCTGCAGGTCGATGTCGCTCGCCACGCGCAGCACGGGCTTGAGCGGCTGACCGATCTCGTCTTGCGGCACCTCGAAGGGATCGGCCGTGACCAAGCCGATCTCGGTTCCGCGCTCGGTGGAGCAAATGGCATAATCGGCCTCGATGATATCCAGGTCCTGCGGATCAAACCACAGGTCGCGCGAGGCGTAGGTAAACTTAACGGGTACGACTAACGGCATTTCAGTGCCTTCCTGATATCGAACAGCATGACCTCGATGGCCAGCTGGGGAGTAACGTTTCTGGCGATGTTGTGCTCGGCGGTTGCGACCGCCTCGAGCGCCTGGGTGGCACCCGCAACATTCGTCGCAGCGGCAAGCCGACCGATCGTGTCACGCACGTCTTCGTTCACCACGTCGGCCGCCTCGTCCTGAAGTGTCAGCAGCACGTCGCGCATGAGCGTCCGCGCGCTCGCCAGCGCTTCCATGATACCCGAACGCTCGCGCGCGTTGAGTTCGCGCTTGTTGCGGTCCTCAAGCTGCTTCAATGCTCCACGCGACAGGTAGTCGGCATTTTGCTCGAGTACCTTTTCCTGCGTGGACTTGACCTCGGCGAGCGGCGCCTTGACGGCGACGATGAGCGACTTGGCGCGACTGAGCACGTCGGCCTCGTCGGCGGCAATGAGTGAGTCGATGGCACGGACCATCTGACGGCGGGCGTCCTGGCGCTCGGCGCTCCTAAGGAACTCGATGCCGCGTGTGGGGCTTCCCGCCACGGCGACCGCCATGCGGCAACGCGCAGGGTCCTGACCGGTGGCGCGGCTCACGGCCTGCGCGGCGACGGCGGGCGATACCAGCCGAAACGGCACGCACTGGCAACGACTCACGATAGTGGGCAGCATCACGTCGGCCGAGGTGCCCAGCAAGATAAACATAACGCCCTCGGGCGGCTCCTCGAGCGTTTTGAGCAGTGCGTTGGCGGTGTTGGCACGCAGTTGCTCGGCACGGTCGATGATGTAGACCTTGGCCTTGGCGCGGATGGGTGCCAGCGGCACGTCATCGAGCAGCTCGCGGGTCTGGGCGATGAGGTAACCCGTGGCGCTCTCGGGCGTGTAATAGTGCACGTCGGGATGCGTATGCCGAGCAACGCGCACGCAGCTGTCGCATGCGCCGCAGCCGTCCTGCTCGCACAGGAAGGCTTGGGCGAGCGCCCACGCGGCGTCGAGCTTGCCCGCGCCGGGCGCACCCAAAAACAGGTAGGCGTGCGATGCGCGACCGCTAGCGACGGCATTGGTCAAAAAGTCGCGCACGCGCTCTTGGGTGTCGAGCTTGGCCAGCAGGCTTGCCTGAGCGGGGGCCATGTTACTCGGCCTCCTGGGCAAGCGCGGCGGCGACGGCTTCCTGCGGAATGTCGAGACCGTACGCGCGAACCTGCTCGACCGTCTGCGCGAAGACGTCTTCGACGGTCGCGGTGGCGTCGATGAGCTTTACGCGGTCTGGCTCCTCGGCAGCAATTGCGCAAAACCCCTCGTAGACACGCTCCTGGAATGCCATACCCTTAGCCTCCATGCGATCTGCCGCGCCACGGGCTGCCATGCGCAGCGCCGCCTGCTCGGGCGTGATGTGGTAGACGAGCGTGAGCGCCGGGTGCGTTCCCGCGACGGCCAGGCTGTTGGCATCGCGCACCATCTGGCGATCGAGGCCATCGGCAAATGCCTGGTAGCAGGTCGTGGAATCGTAGAAGCGATCGCACAGGACCACCTTGCCGGCCGCAAGGGCGGGGGCTATGACCTCGTGCACCAACTGGGCGCGCGCCGCCTCGTAGAGCAGCAACTCGCAGGTGTCCCCCATCGCCGCGTTGGCGGGGTCGAGCAGCAGGGCGCGAATCTTTTCGCTGATGGCAGTGCCACCCGGCTCGCGCAGAGTTACGACCTGATAGCCAGCGAGGTCGAGCGCACGGGCAAGCAGGCGCGCCTGCGTGGACTTGCCGGCACCGTCGACGCCCTCGAGCGTGATAAAGCTATGTTGAGCAGGCTCAAAAGCCATGGGCGCAGCCCCTTCCTACAAGGCGCGTAAATGCAGATATATCAACCAAGCCATGATACCCCACCCAATGGCTAAAGGCGCCTTTCCAAAGTTGCGGTGAAATAGGGACTGATTGAAGCTCTGAGACCGCCAAACAGTCCCTATTTCACCGCAACTTATGATGGGGAATTTTGGATGCTGGGTATAATCGTCGTATTGCATTGAAATGTGGCGAAAGGAGTGGCAATGTCTCGGTATTGCGCCTCGTGCGGCAAGCTTCTTGCAGATGATGCCAAGTTCTGCACCTCGTGCGGTGCACCCGTTGAGCAAACAGCCGCGAGCGATAGCCAGCCCGCTTTTGAGCAGACCGGCTCCCTTGATACGCCGCAAGCCAAGGCGGACGACTCCCTCGCCTATAGCCCCGACCCCGCCGCAAGGACCGAGGCCGTCGAGACCACGCAGCGCATACCCGTCGCGAGCGGCTCGCCCCAACAGCAGCCGGCTCCCGCATACGCGCCCGCTTCGCCACAGACCCCCGCTCCCAAAAAGAGCGGCACCGGGCCGCTTATCGCCGTTATCGTTGTGCTGGTGGCGATCATCATCGCCCTGGTCATCTTCTTTGCAATCAGACCGTTCGACAACGCCGCCACGCAGACGACTGCCGAGGTAGCTAAGCTGCACCATGACGTCGACGACGATGACCTAAAACCTCTCGGCGATCCCAACAGCCTGTACGACGATGATGACGATGACGACGAGGATGGCGGCGAAGCAACGCTCTCTGAGCAGAACCTCTACCGCCGACTGAGCGAATACTACGACCTGCTCGAAGATCTCGACAGCCAGGTCCGTGGCTGCGCGCAGAACTTCAACGGCAACTATCTGGAAGAGGATCGAACCACCCGTCAAAATCTCGCCGACGTCTCCGAGCGCACGGAGGACACCATCGAGCAGTATTACGACATCGTCGAGGACCTGGACGTCCCGACGAGCTCCAAGAACTACAGCTCCTGGAAGGACATCATCGCCCTGTACGACGACCTGGATCACCGCATTGACGCAATCTGTGATGCTTGGGAGATCAGCCTGAAATACGCCAAGCCTGCGGACCACAAGAATGAGATCGTGGCGCCGCTGTCGCGCGACAACGTGGCGGGCACCAATGACAATAAGTACCGCCTAGACTTTGAGGAGCGCTATCCCGGCGCCAAGCCTGTCGAGGTGAACTAGCGCTTTGTCGTTCCCGAGCCGGCAGTTAGGGACGTTCCTAAACTGCCGGCAGAAAAGGAACGTCCCTAACTGCCGGTCAAAAAAGCGAGCGAGGATCATGGGACCCTCGCTCGTTTTTGTTTTGGGCAATGCTTCGGCTGCGCCGCTACTTGTCGGCGGCTGCTTTCTTGGCAGTCGACTTCTTCGCGGTCGTCTTCTTGGCGGCAGTGGCTTTCTTAGCCGTCGTCTTCTTGGCCGCCGTCGTCTTCTTTACCGAGCTCGCCTTAGTCGCGGTCTTGCGGCCGCGGGCGGGCTTCTTCTCCTTGGTCGGGCAGTCCATGTTGACGCAGATACGCCACGGACCGCGCGCCGTGTTGACCACCACGATCGGAGCGCCGCACTCGGGACAGGTCTCGCCCGTCGCCTCGAGCTTGCCACGTGCCGGCAGCGGATAGCTCACGCCGCAATCGTCGTAATTGGTGCAGCGGATAAAGCGCTTGCCGCTTTTCTCACTCTTGTGCGCAATCAGATCGCCGTGACGCCCGGCCTCGGCACACACCTTGCACTCGCCCACTTTAAGGTCGGGCTCGTAGTTGGTGGGGCACGTCGGGTTCACGCAAATCTCGAAGGCCTTCTGGCGGAACGGCTGGCACTTGATGCGCGGCGCGCCGCACTCGGGGCACACGGCCGCCTCGCCCTCGAGCGGGCTCACCTTGACACCGCTCGGCACCGGATAGGTCACGTCGCAGTCGGGCCAGCCCATGCAGCCAATGAAGCTGCCGCGGGTCTTGGCGCTCGTCTTCATAACCAGATCCTTGCCGCACTTGGGGCAAGCGCCCACGCGCGCATCGGCCGTGACGGCGTCGCTGATGGCATCGCCCAGCTCCTGCGTGTGCTTGAGCAGCTCGTCGAGCACGCCGGCCAGCAGCGCACGCGAGTGCGTCACGACATGCTCTTCGGTGTCCTCGCCGCGCTCGACGCGAGTCATGTCGCCGTCGAGCTCGCTGGTCATATCGGGGCTCGTGATGCGCGGGGCAAACTGCGTCAGTGCATCGATGATGGCGATGCCCAGCTGGCTTGGCTCCACGGGATCGTTTTTGAGGTAGCGCACGGCGTACAGGCGCTCGATGATGCTCGCGCGCGTGGACTTGGTGCCCAGGCCGCGCTTTTCCATCTCCTGCACGAGCTTGCCCTGGCTGTAGCGCGCGGGCGGCTCGGTCTGCTTGGCCTCAAGCTTAATGTCGAACACGTCGACCGTGTCGCCCTGCTCCAGCGGCGGCATCTGCTCGTCGCGCTTGAGTCCGTACGGATACGCCTCGCGGAAGCCCGGGGTCACGAGCACGTCGCCCGAAGCCACGAACGGCTCGCCGTTCACATCGAGCTCGAGCTTGGTATTCTCGATGGTCGCGGGACCCATAAGCGTCGCCAGGAAGCGGCGGGCGATGAGGTCGTAGAGCTTGCGCTGGCCGCCGTCGAGCGTGGACGGATCGCCCTCGCCCGTGGGATAGATAGGCGGGTGGTCGGTGGTCTCGACTTTGCCGCGCGTGGGCTTCATGGGGCCGGCGAGCACCTTTTTGCACACGGGCGCCAGCGCCGGGTTGATCTTTGCCAGGTCGCTCACCACGGCGCCCAGATCGAGCGTCGCAGGGTACACGGTGTTGTCGACACGCGGATAGCTGATGAGGCCCGCCATGTAGAGGGACTCGGCGATGCGCATGGTACGTGCAGGTGAGATGCCCTCGGCCGCGGCGGCAGCCTGCAGCGAGGTCGTCGCAAACGGCGTGGGCGGCTGCTGCTTGCGCGAGCGCTTGGTCACCGCGGCGACGGTTGCCGTCGCAACGCCGTCGACATGGCCGTACGCCGTCTCGGCAGCATCTTTGTCGGTAAAACGCGCTGTCTTGTGAGCGATCTTAAAGCGATCGTCCTCGGCAGCACCCTGCGCGGCACCCATGCCACGGATCTGCCAATAGTCCTCGGGCACAAACGCCATGCGCTCGCGCTCGCGCTCGACCACCAGGGCGAGCGTCGGCGTCTGCACGCGGCCGGCGGAACGCACGTTGCCAAAGCCGCCAAACTTGGCGAGCGTCAGATAACGCGTGAGCACCGCGCCCCAAATGAGGTCGATGTGCTGACGGCTCTCGCCGGCGTCGGCCAGATTCTGGTCGAGCGAGACAAGATTATCGAAGGCCTGCGTGATCTCGGCCTTGGTAAACGAAGAATACTGGGCGCGGGCGACCGGCAAGTCCGGCGCGACCTCGCGCACCTTGTTGAGGGCGTCCGAGCCGATCAGCTCACCCTCGCGATCGAAGTCCGTGGCGATGATGACGCTGTCGGACTTTTTGGCGAGGTTCTTGAGCGAGCGAATGAGCTCTTTCTCGGCCGGCAGCTTAATGACGGGCGCCCAGGTGAGGTAAGGCAGGCTCTCGAGCTTCCAGCCCTTGATGGAGATACCATCGGCAAGAAACGGCTTGCGCTTGGTGTCGTACGGCGGACGGGCTAGGCCATCGGGCATATCGGCCGGCAGCATCTCGCCGTCCTCGGTCACCGAATACCAACCCAGCTTTTTATCGAACAGCACGCTGTCGCAAAAATCGGGCGCCAGGATATGACCGGCAAGGCCGATGGTCACGCACTCCTCGCCCTTCCACTCAAAACGGTAGATGGCGGTGTTGTACACCTTGTCCTTTTTGGGTTTGCCCGTGGACAGACGCTCGGCAATCTGACGCGCGGCGTCGTTTTTCTCGGCGATGATGAGCTTCAAAAGAGGCTCCTATCTCGTATCTCTGCGGCTACGCCCGCCCGTATGGCGGCCGACTTACGCCCTTGCTTGCTCAATCTGCCCGATGAGCCAATCGCACCAGGCATCCATGCCCTCGCCCTTGCGCGCGCTCACGGCAAACCGCGGCGCCTGCGGATTGAGGTCATCGAGTGTCTTAGTATACCTATCCATGTCAAAATCGAAAGCCGGAGCCACGTCGACCTTGTTGAGCAGCTGCGCGCCGGCGTGTTGGAAGATGCCCGGGTACTTGATGGGCTTGTCGTCGCCCTCGGGCACCGAGAGAATCATGATAGACAGGTTCTCGCCCAGGTCAAAGTCGACCGGGCAGACCAGGTTGCCCACGTTTTCGATAAAGATGACGTCGATGTTCTCCAGACCGACGGCCTGGTCGAAGGCGTCGACGGCCTCCATGATCATGTTGCCCTCGAGGTGGCACAGGCCGCCCGTGTTGATCTGGATGGCGGGCATGCCGGCTTCCTTCATGGTGATGGCGTCGACATCCGAGGCGATATCGCCCTCGATGACAGCACAGCGCAGGCCGGCTTTGTCACGCAGGCGCTCGTTGGTGCCCAGAATCGTGGTGGTCTTACCCGAGCCGGGGCTCGACAGCACGTTGATCACGTAGGTGTTCGTCTGCTCAAATCGCTGACGCAGCCGATCTGCCAGGCGCTCGTTGCGCGACAGAATCGGCGATGCAATATCAATCGTTTTCTCGGCCATACTTAGCGCTCCTTACTTTGGCCCCTTTATACCCCATCACCAGATGGCTAGCGGGCTAATCGTCGGGGGTTTCGATTTCGATACTTGCGATATCGAGCTCGCGGCCGTGCAGCAGGCGCACGTTGGCACCACCACACTGGGGACAGCGACAGTGGAAGCGATCGTGGTCGAAAACCTCGCCGCAGTCCAGACACTCGCTTTGTGGATGGACCTCCTCCACGGCAAGCTCGCAGCCTCGCGTGAGCGGGTCCTCGTCGCGAAATGTCTCCCACGCAAAGTCGAGCGCCTCGCGCACGACCTCGGTCATATCCCCGATACGCAGCGTTACCAAAACGGCGCGCGAGGCCCCCGCCCCACGCGCCGCGCGAATCACTGTATCGAGTATGCCGTTGACAATGCCAACCTCGTGCATACCGATTTACTCCTCGTCGTCCTCGTCGTCCGAGAACAGGTCCAGACGGCTCACGAACAGGCCCTCCTTGCCCTCGCGCGCGGTAATGACCACGCGAGCGATGGCGAGCGAAATCTCGTAGAGCGAGAGCAGGGCGCCATACATGAGACCCAGCGTAACGGGCGAGCCGTCGGGCGTGATCACAGCCGAGCCCACAAGCAGGCCAACGTACACGTAGCGCCAGGCGCTGCGGAAGGCCGCATAGGACACGATGTGGAAAACGGACAGGTAGAAGATGATGAGCGGCAGCTCAAACGCCACACCAAAGCCGATCATAAAGAGCAGCTCCATGTTGACGTAGTTCTCCAGATCGGGCAGCGCCGTAGCGACAGCCGAGGTCTCGCCGATGAGCCACTCAAAGCCCGCCGGGATGATGATGAAGTAGCAGAAGATGGCACCCAGGAAGAACAGCACCGTCGAGGCGAGTACCGTGGGCACAACCCACTTGCGCTCGTTGGGACGCAGTGCCGGCAGGAAAAATGCCAGAATCTGCCAGATGATCATGGGCGTGCACATGACCACGGCCATCTTGATGGCAAGCGAGAAGCGCAGGCCAAAGCCGCCGAGCGTGGTGGTGATGTAGAACTTACCGTCCGGCACAAAGGAGCGGATGGGGTCTTCCAGGATGTCGAGAACCACGGGCGTGGCGAAATACAGCACGATAGCGGCGGCAAACACCGATACGACCACGATGGTCAGACGGCGACGGAGTTCCCCCAAATGATCGAAGAGCGGCATACGCGCAGGTCCGATAGGCATTACTCATCGCCTCCCTTCGGGGCGTCGGCGGCAGCGGCTTCGTCCTCGGCCTCGAGCTCGCGAGCGAGCTGGTCAACGACGGCCTTGCGCTTGCGGGGACGACGGGCGTAGAGGTCAGCCGTCGTGGGCTCTGCCGGCTCGGGCTCGGACTCCGGCTCTGCAGTGGAAGCGGACTCGGCGGCGGCATCGGCGGACCCGGCGTCGGCGCCCTCGGTCGCAGGCTCCTCAGCAGCACCTTCGCCCTCAGCAGCACCCTCGCTCGCAGCCTTCTCGGCAGCAAGACGAGCGCGACGCTCGGCAAAGGTCTCCTTCTTGGCGGGTGCTGCCGTCTCGGCGGCATCCTCGTCCGCATCGGAATCGTCGTCGGTCGCAGCGGCCTTCTTGGGCTTGACCGGGGCCGACGCGGCCTCGCTCACCGGATCGATAATCTCAGACTGAACAACGGCCGTCATCTTTTCCTGCGTCTCGCGGAACTGACGGATGGCACGGCCGATCGTGCGGCCCATCTGCGGGAGCTTATCCGGGCCAAACAGCAAAAAGCCGAAGACCACGATGATCGCGAGCTCACCCTCTCCAATACCAAACACACATACCTCCAAGGCTCGATGTGAGTCGAGCCCGCACCGCGCCATTCGGCCGGAACTCGTCTATTCATTCGGTCAAGTATAGCGCCCGGACGCCAAAACGTCCGAGCGCATCACAAACATATGCCAAACGGCACGCCCTTTTGGGGGCAAAGATTATGCAGCGGTGATCGAAATCTCCTGGTCGACACCCAACAGCTGAACCACGCGCATCACCGGGGGCTGCACATTGGTGCAGCTAAAGCGCTTACCGTGGTCGGCCGCGTGGTGCGCGGCGCCCACGAGCACGCCAATGCCCGTCGAATCGATGTAACTCACCTGGGCAAAATCGAGCTCAACGGCCTCAGTGGGCTGCTCGAGCGCCAGGTCGATGGCATTGCGCAGGCTATCGGCGTTAGAGATATCGATCTCGCCGGTTACCTTAATGGTGTAGAGCTCTGGCGTGGGGTTGGTGGAAATACCCAAATCCATGTATACGCTCCTTTACGTATCGAAAGTGCGGATAGTACGGGAAGCCGCGCGTTAGGCGCGCTCGGCACGCGCAAGCTCGGCAGCGACGAGCTTGACAGCCAGCACCAGCACATCGAGCGCGGCCTCCAGGTCCTCGACCGTGGGATAGCTCGGCGCGATGCGGATGTTGGTGTCGCGCGGGTCCTTGCCATAGGGCCAGGTGGCACCGGCCGGCGTGAGCTTGACGCCCAGGTCGGCGCAAAGCGCGGCGACCTTTTGGGCCGAGCCCTCGGGACCATCGAAGCTTACAAAGTAGCCGCCGCGGGGGTGCGTCCAGGTGGCGCAGCCCGTGTCGCCCAAGCCCTCGGTGAGCTTGCGCTCGACGGCCTCAAAGCGCGGGCGCAAAAACTCGGCATGCTTTTTCATGTGTTCCTTGACCGCCTCGATGGTGGGGAGGAAGCGCACGTGACGCAGCTGGTTGAGCTTGTCGGCACTGATCAGGCCGGCCTTCAGGCGCTTGGAGAACTCTGCGATAACCGCGGGGCTCGCACCGATAAAGCCGATGCCGGCGCCCGGGAAGGTGATCTTGGACGTCGAGGCAAAGGCCACCACGCGATCCTCGGTGCCCGCCGCGCGAGCGAGGTCAAAGATGTTTGCGAGCTCGTCGGTCTCGTCGTACAGGTCGTGCACGCAGTAGGCGTTGTCCCAGAAGATGCGAAAATCGGGCGCGGCCGTGGGCATCTCGACCAGGCGACGCACGGTGTCCTCGCTAAAGGTGATGCCCGTGGGGTTGGAATACTTGGGCACGCACCAGATGCCCTTGATAGAGTCGTCGGCAGCAACCAGGCGCTCGACCTCGTCCATGTCGGGGCCGTTGTCGGTCATCGCAACGGGGACATTCTCGATACCCAGATCGGCGGTGATGCCAAAGTGGCGGTCGTAGCCGGGAACGGGGCACAGGAACTTGACCTTCTTGCCGTCGTGGGCGGCCTCGTAGGCGTCCCAGGGCTCGCTGCCGCACGAACCGCAGCGCCAGAACATGCCGGCGATATCGTGCTCGATCAAAAGGCTCGACGAACCCAGCACAAGAGTCTGCTCGGCGGGGCAGCCCAAGAACTCCCCTGCCAGCTTACGCGCCGAGGGAATGCCCTCAAAGCAACCGTAGTTGGAGCAGTCGACGTTGCCGTCGTGCAGATCGGCATTGGCATTGAGGATATCGAGCATGGGGCGCGAGATGCCCACCTGGGAGGGCGACGGCTTGCCGCGGGCCATATCGAGCGCCAGGCCCTTGGCCTTAACCTCGGCGACCTCGGCTTTGAGCGCCTCGATGGCGGCATCGAGTTCGGTGGTTTCCATCTTCTGGTAGATCGTCTGCATGGGTGCGACCTTTCGCGAAGCGGTACGTTGCAGTTCGTCTAAGTATAGACCGCCACCGCCGCAACGTTATGAAGCCGTGATAGATTAAGTCCATCGCAATAAATTACGAATCGCCGCGCATGCCGGCGTGGGGCGCCCAAGGAGGCACTATGGAGTACGGATTGTTCCAGGCCGAGGAATTCGGTGACCTGCAGCGCCTGGTCGACGGACTGTTTTACGACCGCCACGCCATCGACCGGCTTGACCTAATCGTGCAGGCCGAAATCGTCGACTTAGCACCCGACCTCATGGAAATCGTGAACCTTTTGCCGCCCGGCTGCTACGATCGCCGGTCGCTGTGCGACCAGCTCAACTCCGCCTTGGCTGCCCACGGCTGGGGCGCCGTCTACGGAACGGTGGAATAAGCCTCGAGGCCGGCGATTTGGCCCGCTTCCCGACCTTGGCGAGGCTTGTTTTAGGGCTTGTGGCCAAAAAAGGGCAAATATGAGTACTGTTACCTTTTTAGTAGCAGCGATTTTTGGTCGAAATCGGCAAAACTCGACTTGAAACTTCCTAATCACCGTCAGCTAGCGCCAAATTGGAAGTCGATGGTCACTCATTAACGTACAGTTCTTATAACTTTGTTCATTATTTTCCGCACCTAAAATGATACGCCGTTTGTGACAGTACTCACAAACGGCGTTTTTTGACCACTGGCGTGTCTGGCAGGCGGCAAGCACCGCCAGAATCCGCATTTTGGACGCGCCCGAATCGGTTCTGGAGCCGGTTTTCGCGCTCTTACTCGTCTTTGGGCGAGGGATGCTTGCAGACCACGCTCATGTAGATCATGCCGAGCACGGCTGCGGTGACCGAACCGGCGAGAATAGCGGCCTTGGCTGCAAGAACCTCAAACTGGGCCGTCGGGAAGGCAAGGCCGCTGATGAGAATCGACATGGTAAAGCCGATACCGCCCAGAATGCCCACGCCGGCAATCATGTGCCAGTTGACATTGTGCGGCAGCTCGCAGGCCTTAAGCTTAACCAGGGCAAACGTCATACCAAAGATGCCGATCGGCTTGCCCAGCAGCATGCCAAAGTACACGCCGAGCGTCACCGGATCGGTGAGCAGCGTGCTCATGTCCACGCCCACTAAACGAACCTGAGCGTTTACGAACGCAAAGATCGGCAGGATCACAAAGTTGACCGGCGTGGAGATCAGACGCTCCATGCGGATAAGCGGCGGGGTCACGCGGTGCATGACGCGCTCGACCTTGGTAGTCGAGACGGTAAAGTCATGCTGGCCCAGGATGTGTGCCTCGTCGTCGTAGCGGTCATCGAGCAGCGGCAGGCACTCGCCCAGCCAATCGGTGAGACTATCGAGCTTGACGCCGCACTTGGCCGGGATGGTGAAGGCCAGGATGACGCCGGCAAGCGTGGCATGTACGCCGCTCTTGAACATGCAGAACCACAACAGCAGACCCAGTACCGAATACGGGGCAAGGCGGTAATGCTGCGTCTTGTTGAGCCACACGAGTGCGCAGGTCACAAGCGCGGCGGCGCCCAACCAAAACGGATTGGGGCTCTGACCGTAGAAGATGGCGATAGCGGCGATGGAGATGAGGTCGTCGGCGATGGCGAGCGTCGAGAAGAACACGCGCACGCCGTTGGGCACGCGATTGCCCAAAAGCGACAGCACGCCCAGCGCAAAGGCAATATCGGTTGCCATGGGGATGGCCCAACCGTTGCGGGCGCCGGCATGGTTAAAGATCAGGTAGATGCAGGCGGGAACGACGACGCCGCCCACGGCCGCCAGCATGGGAAGCATGGCCTGACGTGGATTCTTGAGCTCTCCGACCGTCATCTCGTACTTAAGCTCAATGCCCACCAACAAAAAGAAAATCGCCATGAGGAAGTCGTTGACGAAAAGCTCAACGGTGAGGCCGGCCGTAAGGTTGCCCAGACCCACATACAGCGGGGTCTCCAAAAAGTGATGGATGGCCTCGTAGGCATCGGTATTGGCGCAAATGACGGCGGCAATGGCGGCGAAGACCATGACGGCGGCGGAAATCGTGCCGTTCTCGGAGATGCGCTCCCAAATGTCGTGGCGCTCAAAACGCTTGCGCTCACGAACGTTGAACAGCTGCTCGGGTGCTGCCATGGGCGGCTCCTTTCACGGGATGGCTCCCGTCTTAAAAAAGCACGGCCCGCCCAAGTGGCGGCGCCGCGCTCTAACGTATTACGCTTGCATCTAGCCTACCCTGCACGACAAGCACGCAGGCGTGGCCGAAAAGCGGAACCACAGGTTGAACATTATTTGCTCAACGGCGCGGGCACGCCTGTCCAAGAGACGACGCGGCGCCGTGCACAAAAAACGACCGGAGCGCGGGGCGTCCGCGATCCGGTCGTCGGTGTTAGGTCAAAAGAACCTAGCAGGCGGCCATGATGGGGGCAGCGACCTGCTTCTTACGGGAGAGGACGCCCGGCATCCAGACGCCGTCGTGCTCGTCGGCAATGCCCAAGCCCTTCTGAGCAGCCTCGGTCTCGCCCTCGAGCAGGACCTGCGAGCCCTCTTCCATGATGTCGGTGATGCACAGGACAATGCCGTCAGCACCCTTCTCGGCGGCGTAGGCGCGCATGGCCTCACGGATCTCGTCGATCATGCCGAGAGCGCGGCTCTTGTCGACAGTCTCGTACTGGCCGATGAGCAGCTTCTTGCCAGCGGGCTCGAACATCTTGATGTCGTTGCCGACCATCTCGGCTGCGGTGAAGGAGCCGGACGGACGGGTGAGGAAGACCTCCATGCCAAACTTGACCGGGTCGACGCCCACCTGCTCGCCGAGCTTGGCGGCGACGGCGCGGTCGACATCGGTGGTGGTGGGGCTCTTGAGCATGAGCGTGTCGGTCATCATGGCCGAGAGCAGCAGCTTGGCCTGGACGTCGGAAAGCTCAACGCCGAGCACGCCGGCGAGCTTGGTGACGATGGTGCAGCTGGAACCCCAGGGCAGGCAGATGTAGTGCAGCGGGCCGGCGGTCTCGAAGTCGCCGATGCGGTGATGGTCGACGACGCCAAAGACCGTGGCGTCCTTAAGGCCGGCGACGGACTGGGCAGACTCGTTGTGGTCGGTGAGGACAACGAGCTGACCGGCCTCGACGGACTCAATCACGCGGGGCTCGGCGATGCCGGCGTCGGCAAGCAGCTTGGCGGACTCTGCCGGAAGCTGACCAAGGGCACAGGCCTCATAGGTGTTGCCGGCATACTCAACCTGGTTGAGCAGCTGGGACAGGACGACGGCGCTCATGATGGCGTCGTTATCGGGGTTCTGGTGACCAAAGACAAGAACGTTTGCCATGGATATCCTCCACTTGATATGTGTACTTGGACGTAGCTATGGTAGCACGCCGATGCCGAGCCTTCGCAGACGGAAGGGCCACGGCATATTTTGGGGCAGGCATGGGGGCCAAGGCTGTCCCTTTTGCACCATGTTGGTGCAAAGTAACCTGACCCCCTTGCACCAGCTATTTACCGGCAGCGCGCAGGGCTACGTAGGCGGCACCGATGATGCCGGCGTCGTTTCCGAGCGAAGCGACCTCGATGGGCGTCTCGCGCGAGGCAGAAAGCGCGTACTGCTTAAAGTGCTCGCGGACCTTGTCGAGGTAGACATCGGCCGAGGCGGATGCGCCGCCGCCGATGAGGAACATCTCGGGATCGACCACGTTGGCAATAAGCGCCAGGGCGCGACCGAGATAGTCGGCCATGGTATCGGCCGCGGCAAGCGCGAGCTTGTCGCCCTCGCGGCAGGCCTGGAACACGTCCTTGGAATCGGAGGGACCGGTGAGCTCGATGGGCTCGACGCCTGCCTTCTTGCACTCGGCAAGGTAGTTGCTCACCACGCCGGTGGCGCTGGAATACTGCTCCAGGTGGCCATGGCCGCCGCAGCCGCAGGTGCGCTCCTCTTCGGGGTTCAGGCACATGTGGCCAATCTCGCCGCCGGCGCCCACAACGCCCGACACCACGTCGCCGTTAACGATAACGCCGCCGCCCACGCCGGTACCAATGGTGACCATCACCACGTTCTGTACGCCCTTGGCAGAGCCGAGCCAGGCCTCGCCCATGGCAGCGGCGTTGGCATCGTTCTCGTACTTAACGACCGCGTCAGGGCAGTGCTCCTGAATGGCGATCCTAAGCTCGGGCAGGTTAATGGCAATGTTGGCCTTAACCTTGGCATCGCCCGACGCCGGGATGGGGCACGGAACGGCCAGGCCAATGCCCGCCACAAAGGCGCGCGGAATCTGGGCCTTGGCGACCACCTGGTCGATAGCCTCGGTCACCGCGGCAAAGCCCGCAGCGTCAACGATGGGAGGCGTGGGAACACTGGCCTTGGCAAGCAGGTTACCATCCTCATCGAACAGGCCCTCCTTAACCGAAGTGCCGCCGACGTCTATGCCGATGTAGTACTGCTTAGGTTCCATGGGAGCCCACCTTTCTCGTTTAAACATTGCCTGTATGGTACCGCTCCCAAGGCAAAAACCTGCCAAAAAGGGACAGGTTTGTTTTGGCGGGTTTTATCTGGGGAAATGCATCCCCCTGAAATCCTGCCCGTTGAACGTTAGGGCGCTCTAGTTTTATAAATAAAGCAACTTTTAATAATATCCTTCTCGAACTTTTTCAAGAACGCAATGGGGATACTTAGGCGTTGACTATACTTTCTTTTATACTCAATCAAGCCAGAAGGGGGGTTCCATGATTCCCAAATATGAGTCAATAGCAGCGGATATTCGTCGCAGCATCGAGGATGGCGCCCTTAAGCCGGGCGACAAGCTGCCCACCGTCGTCGAGTTTTGCGAGCTCTATAGCGTCTCTAAGATCACCGTCAAACGAGCAATTGAGCAGATTACCGAGGAAGGCTTGGTCACAAGCCGTCGCGGATCGGGCACCTACGTCAAAGACGCCGCGGGGCTTCCCGGCAAAGCGTTTTTCCAAGGCAAGAACGACCGCGCCCAAGGCTTTTCGTATGAGCACCGCGGGGAAAAGGTGACCTCGGTGGTCTACGATTTCTCGATCGTCAATCCGCCGGCAGAGGTTGCCACCCAGCTGGGAATGGCCGAAGACGACTTTGCCTATCACATCGTGCGCGTACGCGAGGTCGATGGTCTGCCCATTGTTATCGAGTACACCTATATGCCGCTCGAGCTGATCCCGGGTCTTAAGAAAAAGGACCTGTACGGATCGGTCTACAGCTTCATCCGCGAGCAGTGCGGGCTTAAGATCTCGAGCTTCCACCGCACCATCCGCGCCGTGGCGGCAACCGAGGAAGAGGCCAAGCGCCTAAACACCAAGCCTGGCTCTCCCCTGCTCGAGCTCAACCAGATTGGCTTTTTGGACAGCGGTGCCGCGTTTGAGTACTCGATCTCGCGCAACGTCGGCGACCGTTTTGAGCTGCACAACGTGACGTTGGCTTAAGTTTGTAATCCGGCGGGTGCTCGCTTTGAGCCGTTTTGCGCGGCACCCGCACAACCTGATGGGGGTATACACATGTCCGATTTGATTAAACTCACGCCGATCTTCCACGAGAAGATTTGGGGCGGCCGCCAGCTGGAGACCGTCTTTGGCTATGACATTCCCGAAGGACCCATCGGCGAGTGCTGGGCCATCTCGGCACATCCCAACGGCGACTGCCAGATTGCCGAGGGTCCGTACGCCGGTCACACACTGTCGTGGCTGTGGACCGAGCACCGCGAGCTCTTTGGCAACTGCGAGGGCAAGGAGTTCCCGCTGCTCATTAAGATTCTGGACGCCAAGGACGATCTGTCGATCCAGATCCACCCCAACGACGAGTACGCCGCCGAGCACGAGAACGGCAGTCTGGGCAAGACCGAGTGCTGGTACGTACTGGATCGCGAGCCTGGCGCCACGATCATCGTCGGCCAGCGCGCACACGACCGCGCCGAAGCCGCGCAGATGATCGAGGACGGCCGCTGGGACGAGATGCTCAACGTGCTGCCCATCCACAAGGGCGACTTTTTCCAGATTGACTCCGGCACCGTGCACGCCATCAAGACCGGCACGCTGATTCTGGAGACGCAGCAGTCGAGCGACGTAACGTACCGCCTGTACGACTACGACCGCCCCGGCACCGACGGCAAGCTGCGCCCGCTACATATCGAGCAGAGCCTGGACTGCATCGACTTTAACGTGCAGGCCCCGACCGACGGCACCGTGACCGCTCCCGAGGTCGACGGCGTGACCGAGCTCGAATCTAACTCCTGCTACACCGTAGACCACGTGCGTGTGAACGGCAGCAAGACCCTCGACCAGCGCTGGCCTTTCATGTGCCTATCGGTCATCGACGGCGAAGGCACCATCTGCGGCGACCCCGTCCACAAGGGAAGCCACCTGCTGGCCCCCAGCACCGTCAGCTCCATCGACCTCGAAGGCAAAATGGAACTGATCATCTCGCACCTGTAAGCTACCAGTCCCCGAGCGCTCGCCGGGGTGGGGCGCGGGGTTTGGTCGCCTGCTCGGACAGTCCTGCTCGCACGGAGAGCACATTAAGTGCTCTCCGGCTCGTGCGGAACTCGCGATCGACCAAACCCCGCGCCCCACCCCGGCGAGCCTCTGGCTAGCAACAACAATCAAAACGCAACAAGGGGCTCCCCCATTCTTCAATGGGGGAGCCCCTTGTCATACATGGCAAATCAAGGTGCCTACAAATAGACCCTTTCGAGAAACGATAACGTATCCTGAAGGCGTGCCCTTTCCTTACGGTTGGTTTGCCGATTTACATAAGAAGCAAAGTCCGTAAAGAAATCCTCGGCATCAGCCCTCATTTGCTCCGAAAGCTTCAAACGGGCTGAGGGCGACAGTAAGCCAGCAAGTCGAGCAACATCCGAACGATGCTTTCGTCGATCCCTGTCGTTGCAATGACGCCCTTCTTTATTACTTCTATTGATATCAATGTGTGCGCGCATCTTGAGGGGAATGATATGGAGTGCATCGAGCAACGCAATACCCTCTACGTTCGTCGCGTTGTCGCGAATAAATTCGTAATAACCATCGTCGAGAATAATCGCCGAAAGGCTTGATACAGCTCCGTCAAAGGAGAGGGGCGCCACCTCGCTTGCTTCATCTTCAAGCACAAAATCAGGATGCCGAGCAAACAGCTCGATTTGACCTGGACAGTCTAGGGCCCGCCTTGATCCTTCGGGCAAACAGAACCGATAGTAAGTACACTTTCCATCGCCAACCTTTCCGGTCTCGTATCCGACGGCTTTGATAAATGACCACAACGCAGTGGCAAATTCAATGCCTTTTTCATCAACGATTACGACAATATCCAAATCTTCGGTAGCCCTAAATGAATCGCCTTCCCTGTCAAACAAGACGCTGCAGGCGCCTCCGCCAATAAGAACATAACCACCTTTGCAATTGCGCATGGCTTCAGCAAATCGCTCTATTCCTCTTACTTTTGGCATATCGTCCTCCTGAGCTGCTCGATCGCATCAAGCAGGCGATCGTCTTTGTAGTCCGCTTTTGCGCAAGCAACGTATAAGGAATATGGGTCGACACATTGCAAACCCGTTGTGTCAAAACTGATATCGGACGGTTCATCCACGGGATACGACCAGACCTCAATCTCAATTGCCGCCGGTTCATACCACTGGGCCTCCAGCCATTCGTCGCCCAAATGTTCTTTTAAGGCATCCACCTGATGCTTTTCGAGAGCAATAGACGGAGCGGAGTCGTCATGAGCGAGATCGGACATATAGCTAAGGGCAGACACGCCGGATAGCAGCGCATCGACGGCACGCAATTCTGCTCTGTCGATTGCCCTCTTGAGCCGTATATGCTCAACGACGGGCGTACGAAGATAATCCTCAAACCCATTTAACAGAGCCTCGGTCGACAAATCAGCATCGGACAACATGCGTTTTTTGCCATCCCGCACGATAAGCCCAGGAGCAATAGCGGCGATTTCCGAAAGATAGCCACTGACGCTTGCCGCACTTTTGCCACACAGGCGCGCCAAGTCGCCGGCGGAGCAGTCAACCCATCGCCCCGCGATGAGATTTAGGACGATTCTTTGAGATTGGGGCGAAAGCGGAGCTGCGGAAGAAACGCTCGGCGCTTCATCGGAAATAACGGCTCCCATAAACGGCAGAAACGCATTCCGCTCATCTCGGATATACGCAATTCCCTCCGAAGACAGCACGCGCATAAAGCCTAAATCCATAGCGTCCCAACAAATTGCCACCGGACGCATATCTACCTTACGCACAGCATTGACAAGATTTCGCGCCGAAATGACACTGGGTGGTTCTTTTGGTTCGGCAACAATAAAACGGCCTTGCTCAGACGCGCCAAGTTGTGCCAGGCGAAGCGAAAACCGCTCAAAGTACATACGAGGAATCTGTTCCTCAACTGGCTCTGGGTCGATGGCGAGCTCTAAAGAGAAGAGCCTTTTGGGAAGACAGCTTAGCAACATGCTTTGTCACCGTTTTCATTTCAGTTATATTTTAGTGTCTATCTGAAATTATACTGAATTGTATAAACTCATCAATCACCAAAGCCCAGCGAACCATTCAAAACGCAACAAGGGGCTCCCCCGTTCTTCAACGAGGGAGCCCCTTGTCATGTCTAAATATTCAGCCCACCCGGTTTTCCAGATCACAAAGCGAACGAGCAGAGCAATGTTCGCGAGCTGCAAGCCGCAACGCCACAAGGAAGGGGGTGCGACGGGGGCTTTGGTCGATCGCGAGTTCCGCACGAGCCGGAGAGCACTTAATGTGCTCTCCGTGCGAGCAGGACTGTCCGAGCAGGCGACCAAAGCCCCCGGCGCGCCCGGTCAACCTCGCAGTTAGGCATTCAGCTTGACAATCGGCGCGAAGCCCTTCATAAGCTTTTTGGTCTGGCCGGTCTTTTCGAATTGCACCTCGATCATGTCTCCGACGACCGAGATCACGGTACCGGTACCAAAGGTCTTGTGGCTCACGGTATCGCCCGCGGCAAAGTCCTGCGATGCACTGGCGCGATCGACCTTGCGCTCAACCGTCGGCGACACCTTAGATGACGGCTTTTTGGCTCGCGGCGCGCCCGAACCAAAGGTCGAGGCAACACGGCCGGCGTCGGGCGAAACCCCGCGATGGCGCTCGGTGCCATAGGTGCTGCCACCAAAGAAATCGTCGAAGCTCGATCCGCCGCGCGAACCGGAACCGCCGGTCGAGCGCGTATGCGAACCGAACACCTTGCCGCCATACATATCCGAGCCCATGCCCGAGCCAAAGGTGCCGTGACGGTCGCCGCGCTTCTCCCAGCCCGTGCCCTCAAAACCGGCAGAACCGATACCGCTAAACTCGATATCCTCAAACGGAATCTCGTTGAGGAAGCGCGAGCGCGGGTTGGCAGAAGTCGAGCCGTAGGTGCGCCGCGTGGCCGCATAGGTCAGGAACAGGCGCTTACGGGCACGCGTGATGGCAACGTAGGCCAGGCGACGTTCCTCCTCGAGCTTGCCCGGATCATCGCTGCCGCCAAAGTCGTGCACGTGCGGGAAGATGCCCTCCTCCATGCCGGCCACGAACACCGCCGGGAACTCCAGGCCCTTGGCGGAGTGGATGGTCATCATGGTAATGGCATGCGTCTCGCCGGCCAGGGAATCCAAGTCGGAGCGCAGGGCCAGCCACTCCATGAGTGCCGGCAGTGCCTTACAGGTGAGCGGACCGTAGGTGCGCTCAATCTCGTCGGCATGCACGGCGCCCGCCGGTAGCTCTGTTGGCACGGCATACGCGTTGCCCGCGATGGCGGCAGCCAGGGCATCCTGCGGCGAGAGCGCCGGGGCGGCTAGGCTATCGAGCGGATTGGAGCCCGCGGCGTCACGAGCGCCGACAAGTGCCTCAAACGAGGATGCCGGAGCGGACGGTCCCGACTCGGGCGCGGGCGCACTCACCACGACGGGCTCGGACTCGACGCCAGCCGGCACATCGGCAACACCGGCCGCGCGCAGCTCTTCTAGACTCTCGAGCGTACCCTCGATATCCTCGTGCGTCTCCTCAAATTCGGCGGCGACGCCCAGGAATTCCTGGATGTTCTCGGCGCGGCTCTCGGACTCCATGGTGCCCTCAGCGCGAAACGCCTGCAGCAGGCCTGTCTTATCGACAATCATCTCGACGACATCCTTGAGCTCGCCGTCCATGCGACGGCCCTCGCGCACCAGCGACACAAAGCTCGACAGGCCGTTGCGCACCTTGGCACTAAACATGCCCGTCTCGGCTGTTGCGATCTCGCAGGCCTGGAAGAATGAGCAGCGGTTGTCGCGCGCCAGCTGCTCGATCTTTTGGATCGAGGTGGAGCCGATGCCGCGGCGCGGCGTGTTGATGACGCGCTTGACGCTCATCTCGTCGGCCGGGTTCACGATCATCTTGAGGTAGGCCATGACGTCGCGGATCTCGGCGCGGTCGAAGAATCGCGTGCCGCCGACGATCTTGTAGGGCACGCCCGCGCGCAGGAACATATCTTCGAGGATACGCGACTGGGCGTTGGTGCGGTAGAACACGGCGATATCGTCGTAGCTCGTACCCTTGGCATGCAGCTTCTCGATCTCGCCGGCAATCCAGCGACCCTCGTCGCGCTCGTCGCTTGCCTGGAAAGCCTGGATCTTCTCGCCATCGCCCTCGGCCGTAAACAGGCGCTTGTCCTTGCGCTGCGAGTTGTGACGCACCACGGCGTTGGCGGCGCTCAGGATATGGCCCGTGGAGCGGTAGTTCTGCTCCAGCTTGACGGTCTTGCAGTTTTTAAAGTCCTTCTCAAAGTCCAGGATGTTGGTGATGTCGGCGCCACGCCAGCTATAAATGGACTGGTCGTCGTCGCCTACGACCATGAGGTTTTGGTACTTGGCGGCCAGCAGGTTGGCGATCTCGTACTGGACGTGGTTGGTGTCCTGATACTCGTCGACGCTAATGTAGCGGAAGCGCTCCTGGTACTTGTCGAGCACCTCGGGGCGGGTACGCAGCAGCTCGAGCGTGCGCACGAGCAGGTCGTCGAAGTCCATCGCGTTGGCGGCGCGCAGGCGGCGCTCCAGCTCCAGGTAGACCTGCGCGGCCTTTTTGTCATTGGGGCTGTCAGCGGATTTGAGCATGTCCTCGGGCCCGATCATGGCGTTTTTGGCCGAGCTGATCTTGCTGCGGATCATGTTGATGGGGAACTGCTTTTGCTCGATGCCGAGCGCCTGCATAATGTCGCGCACCATGCGCTTTGAGTCGTCATCATCGTAGATGGTGAACTGACCGGTGTAGCCCAGCAGGTCGGCATCCTCGCGCAGCATGCGCACGCACATGGCGTGGAAGGTGCACACCCACATGCCGCGGGTGCCGCTGGGGATGAGTGCTGCCAGACGCTCGCGCATCTCGGCCGCGGCCTTGTTGGTAAACGTGATGGCCAGGACCTGCCAGGGCTTAACGCCCAGGTCGCCAAGCATATGCGCGATGCGGAAGGTCAGGACGCGGGTCTTGCCCGAGCCGGCGCCGGCAAGGACCAGCAGCGGGCCCTCGGTGGTCAGGACTGCCTCGCGCTGGGCGGGGTTCAGGCTATCGATATCGACGAGCGGCTTGGCGGGCTTGGGTGCCGGAGCCGGGGCGTCGTAGATGTCGAGCGGAACGAGCTCGGGTTCCGGCGCGGCGGGGGCGGTGTACGCATCGAGCGGCACGGGTTCCGGCGCGGGCGGCACGGGCGCAGCAGTGTTCTTTTCCCAGGGCAGGGGCTGGGTCATGGGCGACTCCTCATCTGACGGACGGCGCGCCTGCGGGCAGCGCCATAGTTTGAGCCGTACCAGTATACCGAGCCGCGCGGACACCGACGCAAATCACACCACGACTCCGTTCGTCACCGTCAGGCCCACCCCATCGCCCAAAAAAGAGGACGGCATAGACCTTTTGGTCGTACCACCCTCTTTGAATGACAAGTTGTCGCTCTAGCCGCCGCGCAGCGTCGACTAAGTTAGAGGCCGAGCATCGGCTCCAGAACGAAGAAGTATGCGAGCACTACGATGCCCAGGATGATGCGGTAAACACCGAAGCACTTAAAGTCGTGACGGCGGACGAAGCCCATGAGCCACTTGATGGCGATGAGCGAAACCACAAAGGCAACAACGCAGCCCACGCCCAAGATAGCGATCTCGTTGGTGCCGAACGTGCCGCCCTTGATGAAGTACTTGACCAGCTTGAGCGCACTCGCGCCAAACATGACAGGGATGGCCAGGAAGAACGTGAACTTGGACGCCACCGAACGCGTGCAGCCCAGCAGCAGGCCGCCGATGATGGTAGAACCGGAGCGAGACGTACCAGGCACCAGCGAAAGCACCTGGAAGCAGCCGATACCCAGCGCAGTCTTCCAGCTTAGATCCTCGAGCGTGGCGATGGAACCAAAGTCCAGATTCTCGTCATCGTCCTCATCCTCAGCGGTAGCCGCGGCGGGCGCCGCAAAGTGCGCACCGGCGGGACGTCCACCCGACACCACAGCACGCGAACCAAACGAACCGGCAACGGCCATTTCCTCGCGCTTGCTTGCGCGCCAGTTCTCGATCACGATAAACAGCACGCCGTACACAATGAGCGCCAGCGCCACGACGGGAGCGTTGTAGAAATGCTCCTCCATCCAGTCGTTGAGCGGCAGGCCGATCGCCGCCGCAGGAATGCAACCGAGCACAATCTTGCCCCACAGCACCCAGGTGTCGCGACGGCCCTCCTTGCCCTTGCTGGGCGAGAACGGGTTGAGCTCGTGGAAAAACAGCACGCAGACGGCCAGAATGGCGCCGAGCTGAATCACGACCAGGAACATATTCCAGAACGTCTCGCTCACGTTCATCTTGACGAACTCATCCACCAAGATCATGTGACCGGTCGACGAAACAGGCAGCCATTCGGTGATGCCCTCGACCAGGCCCATGAAGGCAGATTTTAGAAGCTCGATAATATCCAAAGGGACCCCCTCGTTAGACACCCGCCGGTAGATGTTCTGCGGACGATGCGGGCGATGTCCCATTATCAACCGTTGGCGGTGCGACCGCGCCTACCCTTACCAAAAAACTCGCCCGTTCACAGAATTGCGAGCAGTTAAACCGAAATCCTTGGGTATAACTGCAACAAGATAAAGTGTCCGGCGGTCAACGCACCCGCGCCCGCCCGACGCACGAGCCCCGCGCCCGTGCGATAGACCAAGGAGGAAACCATGAACGAGGGCTACACCAAGGTATTTGTTTCACTCGACGGTACTGAACAGCAGGATTTTGTGCTCGCACGCGCCATCAAAGTCGCCGCGAACAACGGCGCTAAGCTGATCATCGGCCACGTTATCGATTCCACGGCACTCGAGAGCGCCGGCTCCTATCCGGTCGACCTGGTCAACGGCCTAGAGGAGGCATTTAAGAACTCCATCGCCAAGCAGCTCGAAGAGGCCAAGGCCAATCCCGACATTCCCGAGGTCGAGGTCATGATTCGCGCCGGTCGTATTCGCGAGACGCTCAAAGACGAGATGCTCGACGTGGTCAAGCCCGACCTGGTGCTCTGCGGCGCCCGTGGCCTGTCCTCGATCAAGTATGCGCTCCTGGGCTCGATTTCGACGTTTTTGCTGCGCAACACCGACTGCGACATTTTGGTCGTGAAGTAGGTTCCTTCCCGCCGGCGCAAGGCCTGCGGGGTTATCACGCCGACGTCCTCGCCGCTGCGCGGCTGCGGGATGTCGGCTTAGATAACCCCTCCCGGCCTTGCGCCTTCGTCACCATACTTCAGCGAGTTGGCTGAATTGAAAGATGGCGTGCCGCCCCGGTTGGGGCGGCACGTTTTTGTTTGGGTGGGCGACGCGCCTACTCGAAATATTGGAACTTATTGGTCGAGAAGGCGAAGGTTACGGTGAAGCCTTTGCCGGGCTCCGAGGCGGCAGTGACGTCGATGCCCATCTTGGAGCACAGGCGCGCCACTAGGTAGAGGCCGATGCCCGTTGCGCGCTTGGTGGTGCGGCCGTTGTCGCCGGTAAAGCCCTTCTCGAACACGCGCGGCAGGTCGGCCGCGCTCACGCCGCAGCCGTTGTCCGCGACGGTGAGCTCGATGCGCTCGCTTGCCAGGCCCTCGTCCAGCAACGCACCCGAAAACACGATCTTCGCGCCGTCCTCGCACGCATATTTAATGCTGTTCTGAATGAGCTGACCCAGAATAAACTCGAGCCACTTCTCGTCGGTAAAGACCTCAAAGTCGAGGTTCTCGCACACCGGCGCCACATGTGCCGCGATAAGTTCGCGCGCGTTGGCTTTAATCGCGCCCGTCACCAAGGTCTTGAGATCCCAACGGCGAATCAGGTAGTCGCGCTCCACGACTTCCGAGCGCGCATAGTACAGTGCCTGGTCGATATAGCGCTCAACGCGAGCCAGCTCGCGACCCAGGTCATCCACACGCGACAGGTCGTCTTCGCTGCCGTCCAGGTTTTCAAGAATCAGATGGGCTGCCGCCAGGGGCAGCTTGGCCTCGTGAACCCAGCTCTCGATATAGTCGCGATAGTCATCGGTCTGGCGCCGGCCTTCGGCAACTTCGTCGCAAGCGGCTTTGCCCACTCGGCGCAAGACCTCGTACTCGAGCTCGCCCTCGGCATAAGTCGGGCATTGCACCATCTCCTGCACCCACGCAGGGCTCTCGAGCTCCTCGACCGCGCGCTCCAGCTGGTGCAAAAATCGACGACGACGCGCGTACTCGATCACGATGCCGAGCATGCCAAAGATAAAGGACACGCCGACCGCCACGACCACGATGGAAGCGGGTGCCCCGGCGACCGTCAGCACAAAGCAGCTCAACAGCACGCCGCACGTCCACACGGCGACGGGAAGCAGCGCATCTTTGAAGAATTTGCTAAACGACATAGCTGGCACCTAGACCGAATAGCCTTGGCCGCGATGCGTGGTCAGATACCCCTTGACGCCGATTTTTTCGAGCGTCGTGCGCAGGCGGTTTATGTTGACGGTGAGCGTGTTGTCGTCCACGAAGGCATCGGAGTCCCACAGGTCCTGCATGATGGCCGAGCGCGAGACGATCTTGCCCGCGCGGCTCAGAAGCAGCGAAAGAATGCGCAGCTCATTTTTGGTGAGCTCGGTGCTGTCGCCGGTCGCCGTGTTGGTGACCATAGAACGGGCGAGGTCGAGCTCCAGCCCCTTGTGGACGAGCGTGCTGCGCTCGCCCGCCGCCGCGGTGCGACGCAGCAAGGCATTGATGCGCGCCACGAGCACGCGCGCGCTATAGGGCTTGGGAACGAAGTCGTCCGCGCCGAGCGTCATGGCCATGACCTCGTCGATCTCGGTCGTGCGCGACGTGAGGACGATGATGGGAACCTCGGATTCGCGGCGGACTTCATGGCAGATATGCTGGCCGTCTTTGACGGGAAGCGTCAGGTCGAGCAATACCAAGTCGGGTGCAGCGGCCAGGATGTCACGCGAGACGTGCTCGAACGATTCGCAGGCCTCGATTTCAAACCCGGCGCGGGCAAGGATGTCGGCAAGCTCGCGACGAATGGGCTCGTCGTCCTCAACGATATAGATCAGCGCCATGTGTCCTCCCATTTCGCGTAACTTGCACCTTCCACACCATTATGCCCACGGCGTCGCAGCGATACGACCCCGTGGGCACCTAATATGACAAAAGTGTTCGGTAGCCTTGAGAGAAAATAGGGGCCGACCGGTCCTAAACCGATCGGCCCCATCGCTTCGACCTCGAGCCTCTACTCGAGCGTACGCATGTACGCGGAGATAGCATCCAGGCCCTTCTGCAGGTCGTCGGTATTATCGGAGTATGCATAGCCAATGCGCATGCTCTTGGGCTCCTCGAAGCAATCGCCCGGGGTGACGAGTGCGCCGGACTTCTTAATCATGTCGGTGCAGAACGTCCTGGAGTCAATGTCGTAGTCGTAATACACGAGCGCGGTGCTACCCGCCTCGGGCTTGACGAACGACAGGTGCGGCTCGCTCTCGACCCACTTCTCCAGAACAGCAAGGTTCTGACGGACGATGCGACGGCTGCGTTCAAGGATCACGGAAGCGTTGCCCAGAATCAACTCCGCCACCGACTCGCTGAATATGCCGGCGGAAATCAGGTTGTAGTCGCGATGCGAGAGCAGCGCGCGACGGAGCTCCGGGCTCTTGGTGACCGCCCAGCCCAGACGCAGGCCGGCGAACGACCAGACCTTGGACATGGATGCGGTGGCGACGGCCTTGTCGTACAGGTCGACCACGGACTCGGCGTACTCATCCGTCTGAGTAAGCAGACGGTAGACCTCGTCGCAGAGCAGCCACGCGTCGTGTTTGCGTGCGACCTCGACAATCGCTTTGAGCGTATCGGCGTCGAGCAGGGCGCCCGTGGGGTTGTCCGGGTTATTGATGCAGATGAGCTTGGTATCGTCGGTCACCAAGGCATCGAGTGCGTCGACGTCGACGTGGTAACCGTTCTTGCGATCGAGCTGAAGGATATCGACCTTCGCACCGCACATCTCGGGAATCGAATAAAGCTGCTGGTAGGTGGGCTTGACGGAGACTACATGATCGCCCGGTTCGACGAGCGTGGAAATAACCAGGGAGTTGGCACCGGTCGCGCCGTGCGTGGGCACGATATGCCCGGGCTCGACCGTCTTATAGAGACGCGCGACCCCCTCGAGGAAGCCGGGCTGCCCCTCGATGTCTCCGTAGGTGAATCGGCGCGAGCACAGGCTATCGAGCCACGCCTTCTTGTCGGTGTTCGTAAGCTCGAACAGCTGGTCGAGCGTGAGGGAGTAAACGCACGTCTCCGCAACGTTGTGGGTGCACTTGGTCTCCCACTCGTTCATCCACTGCTCGACGGCGAAATCCTTGATCTGCATTGTCGTTTCCTTTCCTTGACTTTCTTACAGTTCCACCACGGTGCCCAGCCCCGCCTCGACGGCGCGGTCGTAGGCAATTTTCGATGCCGAAAGGTCCTGAACGGCGATGCCCGACGTATCGAACACCGTCACCTGCTCGTCATCCGAACGCCCCGTAGCCGTGCCGGCGATGACTTCGCCGAGCTCCGCTTTGATGTCCTCGGGCGTGATGGCACCCTCGGCAACCGGAATCTCCAGCTCGCCGGACGCGACCGATTGCTCGCGGTCGTCGACGTAAACAGCGGCACGGGCGACAAGCGCCGAGGCGAGCTCCTGCTTGCCGGGCATGTCGGCACCGACGCAGGAGATATGCGCACCGGGGCGCACCCATGCATCGGGGATGATGGGCTTGGTCGCAGGCGTGATCGTCACGATGATGTCGGCCTCTGCCGCGGTGCCTTGGCCGTCGGCCGTCGCCTCGATGGAATAGGTGGATGCCTCGCGAGCATGCTCACAGGCGCCCAAGATATGGGCGACCTCGTCTCGCATGCGCTCGACGCGGGCCTCGGGCGCGGCGTCGGAAACCGGCTCCCACACCTTGACTTCGCCCACTTTGGGGCAGGCGGCGAGCACGCCCGCCACCATATAGGTGCTCATGTGGCCGGCACCCGCAACAAGCAGTTTGGACGCATCCGCCCGAGCCAGCCACTTGGCACCGAGCGCAGCGGCGGCACCGGTGCGAAGCCCAGTGACGGCGGAGGCATTAAGCAGCGCTAACGGCTCTCCCGTCGCGTTGTCGCACAG
The DNA here is from genome assembly GCA_958415625.1 of uncultured Collinsella sp. GTDB lineage: Bacteria > Actinomycetota > Coriobacteriia > Coriobacteriales > Coriobacteriaceae > Collinsella. Next base: position 31,740 of record CATYZI010000022.1, read on the forward strand.
CAGCGTGGTGCCAAAGATCTCGGGCAGCCCCTTTTTGGGATTCTGAGAGAACCAAGCAGTGAGTTTGAGACCGAAAAGGCCGCTTCCCGCCAACTCGCCCGAGCGGATATCCATATCGGCCACACCGGGTTCGAACTGCTCATATACCATCGGCCACGCAACACCCTTGCCCGTTGCCTTCTGGCGATATGCCTCCTCCACGGCAGCGATTGCATCCTCAATCGTCAGCACCTTGGAAACTTCCTCGGCCGAAAGCACCACCATCTGCCCCATCATCGCTCCTCTCAGCGAAAGCTTTACGTTGCTTCACTGTACGGTTTAGCTACGATGCCGCCAAGGATCATTTCTTGTTGGAATCTACAACGATTCTCAATCTGATTTTTCGTTCCATCAGCATCTATTTGAACTATTTCTCGCATTAAAGGCATACGGATGTGCGATTATCCTATTTATACCTGTACTTATTGTAGTGATTTACAAGGTGATGTTGATGCTATACACCATCTCGGACTTCTCGCGGGAATATGAGGGGTCGGTCCGTCTGATCGCCGGCAGCGATGGCGTCTCGCGTGCCGTCTCCGGCGTCGGGATCCTCGATTATGAACTCATGCCCGGCCTCAAGAACAAGTACCAGCGCGTCAACTTCAGCTCAGACGAAATCGTCCTCAGCACTTTCCTCTATGCGAAGGACGACCCGTACCTCATCACTGAAGCCGTGAAATACCTCGTCGCCAAGGGAACGAGCGGTCTCATCATCAAAAACGTCCTGCACATCCCGATTCCCGACCAAGCCATCCGCTACGCCAACGCGCGGCACTACCCGGTCTTTCTCACGACCGACGACTCACTGTTCTTTGACAGTGTCATCTATGAGGTCAAACGGCATATCGAGCAGCTCGCGTCCATCGACTTCGCACAGCGCGAAATCGATGCCCTGAGGACAGACGTATCGCCCGAGTCCATCTGCCGACGCATCCGAGGCCTCAACCCGTCATTTCTGGACGAAGCGGTCGCCCTGTTCGCATCGTTTGCAGAGCCCCTCGACCCGCGTACGTTTTTGCAAATCGAACGTCTCTGTGCAAAATCGACCCTCGCCGGATGCCACAACATGCCGGCACCCTATGACGGAGGTTTGTTATTCGTAGCGACAAGTGACTCGGAGCAGACACTCGATGTGGATCGAATCGTGCAGGCGTTCACGGAGCTCATCGAGGCTAGCGGTATCGATGGTGGAGCGAGAGGGCTCGGCATCAGCGATATTCTGTTTGGAGACGAAGCGGTGGCGCAGGCGATCTCACAGGCGATTTACGCACAGCGCCTATCTTGTCAACGAGCCGAGGGCCCCGTCCGCTATACGCAGCTCGGCATCCTGAGAACCGTGATGCCTTTTGCGGAAACCCCGGAGATGCGATCGTTCTCGGAGGCGATTCTCTCGCCGATACGCGAGCACGACAGTGAGCATGGCAGTGAGCTGGAATCCACGCTCGCCGCATTCATCGAGAACGACCGACGTATCGAGCGAACCGCCAAGCAGACTGGCCAGCACCCGAACACGATTCGATATCGCCTCGATAAGGTGACAGCTCTCACCGGACTGAGTTACAAATGTGCCCCGGAGATGGAACAGCTGTCGCTCGCCTACGCCATCGAACGCGCTCGCTCGCTTCAGTAAGCCCACCCCGCCTTGAGGTTAGGAGCGGCGGGCACGGAGCTTTTCGTAGCCGTCGGCGAAGAAGGCGACCGTAGCGGCGTCGGTCTCGGCGGCGTCCGTCTCGGCAGCGGGGACCACGCCGTGCTCGTCGCTCACCAGGAACAAAGCGCCCTTGAGCTGAGCGGGAATGTCCACGCGCGTGACCGGGATGCCCTTGGTCTGGGCCAGCTGCTCGATGAGCGTCGCCGTGCCACACAGGCACTCGTCCGTCGGCGCCACAAAGGCCAGCTCGCCGTTGTTGACGGCAGCAAGCAGCTCGGGCGCCACGCCGGTTTCGTCGGCCTCGGAGCGCGCCTCGGCGGAGCGGGCACGCAGCGCCTTGGCTGACGTATCGGCGAGCGGCTCGTACTCCCCCACCGTCATGGCGGCGTTGCCGTTGATGTCGATCACCAGCATGAGTACGCCGTCGCGCGCAGTGTAATCGCCCTCGGCAAGCGACCACTCAACGTGCTGTTTGGCCCAGCTGAGCATGTTATGGGTAAGCGGTTCGCCCTGCACCAGTCGCTCGGACAGCGCGCGGATGTGACGGTTGAGCATGGGCACCTTTTTGTTGGACATGCGCCAACGGCAGACAAGCGCGGGCTTGTCGAGCGTGAACTTCTCGACCGACTCCTGATTGGCGCAAAAGTCCTCGTACGCACGCTGATCCTCGGCATTGCCAAACAGCTCGGCATCATCCACAACGGCCATATCTAACCTTTCTCAAAAACATACACCGCACCGTTATACCCAAAAAACCGTCCGCGCCAACCGGCGCGGACGGTAATAGATAGCCTTCGTTCGGAGCAAGCCAAGGCCACTGGTGGAGCATAAGCCAGCGAGCCGGCTCCAAGTGCCCCAGGTCGCCGCGAAAGAGGAGCGACGCGTACTTCTTGTACGCGAGCGACGGTTTGAGCGGCGAGATGGGGTGCTTGGGGCCGGCGCAGCGTCGAGCAGTTACGCGGTTTGGTAAAACCGCGTAACGATATTAGTGCCTAAAATGCCTGGCACCTGTGAAGACCATCGCAATGCCATGCTCGTTGCAGGCCTGGATGCTCTCGTCGTCGCGCTTGGAGCCGCCGGGCTGGATGATGCAGGTCACGCCGTGCGCGGCAAGCACGTCGACGTTGTCGCGGAACGGGAAGAACGCGTCGCTTGCGCAGGCAAAGCCGCCCTTCTCCACGCCCTCGCGCTCGCAGAAGTCCTCGGCACGCTCGCAGGCCAGCAACGCGGAATCCACGCGGTTGGGCTGACCCGGGCCCATGCCAATGCCGGCCTTACCCTTGGAGACCAGGATGGCGTTGGACTTAACGCCCTTGCAGACCTTCCAGGCAAACTCGAGCTCGGCCATCTCGGCGTCGGTGGGCTTGCGGTCGGTGGGGAACGTAAAGGTCGCGGGGTCCTCGGCCACGTGGTCGACTTCCTGCACCAGCATGCCGCCGTCGATGGAGCGCAGCTCCACCTGGGCACCGTGGTCCACGCCGCCGGTAGCCAGCACGCGCAGGTTGGGGCGCTTGGCCATGCGCTCGAGCGCCTCGGCGGTATAGCTCGGGGCGATGATGACCTCGACGAACTGCTTGTTCTGGTCGGCGAAGTGCTCAACCAACTCAAAGGGAACCTCGCGGTTGCAGGCGATGATGCCGCCGAAGGCGCTCTTGGGATCGCAGGCGAAAGCGCGGTCGTAGGCGGCCGTGATGTCCTCGGCAACGGCGGAACCGCAGGGGTTCTGATGCTTGAGGATCACGCAGGCCGGCTCGTCGAACTCGCGGACCAGGTTCCAAGCGGCGTCGGCGTCCAGATAGTTGTTGTAGCTGAGCGGCTTGCCCTGGATCTGCTCGGAGCCCACGAGCGGGAACTGCGAGCTCGCGGTGTTCTCGCAGCCCTCGGCAAAGCGATAGACCGTGGCTTTCTGCTGTGGGTTCTCGCCATAGCGCAGGTCGTCGACCTTTTCCAGCGAGATCTCGAGCTTGGCAGAGGTGTCCGCCACGTCGCTTGCCTGGGCGGCAAGCCAACGGGAGATAGCCGTGTCGTAGGCGGCGGTAGTCTGGTAGACCTTCACCTGCAGACGGCGACGGGTGGCAAGCGTGGTGCAGCCGCCGGTCTCGTGCATCTCGGCCAGGACGGCGTCGTAGTCGGCTGGGTCGGAGATGACGGTAACGCTCGCGGCGTTCTTGGCGGCAGAGCGCAGCATGGAGGGGCCACCGATGTCGATGTGCTCGATGGCATCCGCAAAGGTGACCTCGGGGTTGGCAACGGTCTTCTCGAACTCGTACAGGTTGACGACGACCAAGTCGATCAGCTTAATGCCGTGCTGAGCGGCCTCCTGCATGTGCTGCTCGGAATCGCGGCGGGCCAGCAGCGCGCCATGAACCTTGGGGTGCAGGGTCTTAACGCGACCGTCCATCATCTCGGGATAGCCCGTGAACTCCTCGATGGGGGTTACGGGAACGCCCGCGTCCTCGATGGCACGAGCCGTACCGCCCGTAGAGATGATCTCGACGCCAAAGTCATCGACCAGCGTCCGTGCGAAATCGACGACACCCGTCTTATCGGTAACCGAGATCAACGCGCGTGCGATCTTCACATCAGATCCCATGCAGTCCTCCTGTCTGGTACGCCGCCGTGCTCTGTGAGTCGGTGATACGTCGATCTGCAGCGCTCGCGCAGCGGCATTGAAAATACTGATTCAATGTAGCGCATCGAGCGCATCGATGCACCCCGCAACGGGCGCATGTGCAGAAAAAGTTTGCGAGCGGAGGGGATGGGCACGGCACCGGGCACGGTGAGTTCATGGAACACAGGGGCACCATAATTAGATGCCAATAGCGTGGTAGAACTGTGCTCGATATGCATCCGCAAAAGAAAGAGGCACCATGGTCTCGCGGGTTCTCTACCGACCGTTTGATACCGAAGACTTCGACGCCATCGCGCTGATTCTGCAGCAGCTTTGGCATAACAATTCGGATAACGATGAGTACAACCGCCTTGAGGCCGCGTGCGACCTCGCCTATTGCCTTTCGTCATCGACGTTTTCGCAGGTTGCCGTAATCGACGGCCAGGCGCGTGGCATTTCGCTCGCGCGTGCGGGACAGAGCTCCGGCGCCACCGTTAAGGAACATTGGATGGATACCGAACGCGCGCTGCTATCGCAGATGCGTGAACTGGAGCCTGATGCCTGCGCCGAGTATCTCTCGTTTGTGCGTGCAACCATCCGAACCAACAACCGCCTGCTCGAGAGCAGCCCGTTGCCGCACGACAACGAAGTCACGCTGCTCGCCGTCGATCCCGATGTCCATGGCCTGGGCGTTGGCTCGGTTTTGCTCGATGCCGCGGTCTCGTACCTGTCCTCGCGCGGGGCGACAAGGGCGCACTTGTACACCGACTCTAACTGCTCGTGGAAGTTCTACGAGCTGCACGGCTTTAAGCGCACGGCCACGCACCGCGCCAACCGCGAAGAGCGCCGTCACGACATGCCGCGTGAAAGCTTTCTCTACGAACTCGACCTAACAGCCTAGCCCAAGCAGCCACACCTAGTCATTTAAGTCTGTCCCCAATGACTGATCCCCAACGACTGGTCATTTAAGTCTGTCCCCAATGAGTGGCCTAGGGGGTTTGTAGATAGCCGTGGTCAAAATACATCAAATATGAGTACTGTTACCTTTTTAGTAGCAGCGATTTGGGGCATTTTTGATGCTTGTAGGCATGACGACCAGCTGCACGAGCTGACGTAGCTCCCCGAATGTTCAATAAAATGGGCTCCTAACGAGAAGTACTCTCATTAGGAGCCCATTATTATGTGCAAACATATGTGACCAACGCAGCAACAGTACTCATATTTGGCATTTTTTGTCCACTGCCCCTTGCGCGAAGGTCCTCAGCGGAAAGTTTGACCCGTTTCGATGCACAAAAATGGGATGAATCTTCCCTGGCAACCGCCCAGAAAGATCCACCCCAAAGCAAGCGCTCGCTAGAACGTTCCGCCGCCGCCTCCGCCGACGCCGCCACCGCCGCCACCGGAAAAGCCGCCACCGCTGCCGCCGCTCGAGCTATCGGAACTCGAAGCCAGCTCGCGGATGGTCTCGTGATACACATCGTTGAACGAATCGAGCGGAGACTCGTTGCCGTAGTGATGGTAATACCACCAGTAGCAGGGGTAGTTGTCGTAGAAATCGTCGCTGTTGCGCAAATCCGCAGGCACGGCCTCGGCCAGCTGTCGCAGCACTTCTTTCGAAACGCCCAGGGCAACGCCCATCACCAGCAGCTTGTTCCACAAGATCAGGTCGCTGGGGACGGCCTCCTTCAGGCGCGTAAAGTCCTCGAGCCAATGCTTGAGCGCCTTGCAGCGAGCCGCCACCTCGGCGCCCTCCGGCGTGTAGCGACGGAAGGTGCAGCTCAGGACAAAGCCCACGATCGTGACGGGGATCGAGATCATAGCGGCGCCGACATTGGCATCCGCAAAGTCGGTATAGATCAGAGAGCCCAGAATGCCAAAGACGATGATGATGCCGAGAACCAAGCCGGCAACCAGGGCGATGGTGCCATCCGATGCGATAAACTCGCGCGCCTCCAGCTTGCCCTTAACCGTGCTCTGATAGTCCTCGAGCTTGTCGCCAACAGATGTGGTGCGCTCGCTAGCGTACTCCTCCAGCTCGCTAAACGTGCGCGAACGGACTCCGTCCTTATCGGGCTTAACGCCGGCGAAGAAGACCTTGAGCACATCGCGATCGATGCCGTCCTTCTTGGCAGCCTTCCAGGCCTCGTCGGTCACTGTGATGCGATACGTCTGCTCCTCTTTTTCGCGACGGAGCAGACCCTTCTTCTTGGTCTCGGTCGCTTCTTCCAGCTTGATCACGCGGTCGTCGGTAAGCTTCATAAGCGTGGCGATATATGCCTGATCGGGCACCTCGTTCCAGCTCATGAGGGCCGAAAGCACGGCGGGATGGTCGGCCGAAGGCACATCGCGGAAATATTCGTCCTGGAAAAGCGGCTTGGGCTTGCGGCGGCGCAGCTTGAGCACAACGATTGTGCCGGTAAAGGCCACCGCCGCGACAACACTTAGCACGGCAAGCGCATTGGCAATCATGCGAGCGTGAGCGCGGCGAGCGTTGGCCTCGTCGGCCCATTCCTTCTCTTCGCTCAGAATCGTCGACATGCGCTTTTCGCCCGAGACGGCAAGCTGCGGCACCCAGTCGCTGGGGAAGGCGATGCGTGCCTCGGCGAATTCGCCCTCATGCACGCAGGGAATGGTATAGGTGACCATGGGCTCGTCCGCATCGAGCGACACGTCGCCCGTCAGCGGGCCGTGGCCCCATGCGCGGAAGTTATCGCCCTTGACGGCAGCCGTCCCGGCAGCGGCATTTGCGAAGTACACTTCCATCTCGACGTCATCGGAATCCGCCGACCAGCCGTCGCCGACGAATTTCCAGTAGAGCTCGGCGGTATCGGCCCAGTTCATAACCGCACCGGTCATGGAATAACTCACGTAGTAGATTGCGCTGTCGCCGCTCTCGTGGGGGCTGAACACCTTAATCTTTACGCCGTCGTCGGACTGTTCCACCGTGTAAACGCCGTCGTCGCCTTTATTTGCGCTGTCGACCTTGTTAAACGCAGTGTCGTCTTCCTCGACGCTCAGCACATTGACGACCACCGAGCCGCCTTGCTGGTTAGAGCCTGTATTGATATCCCAATACACGCCGTTGATGTCGTCGTCGAAATCGAACTGGCGTCCCTCGACAACGGTCAGCGAGCCATCGGCCTCAACCGTGGCACCGATATAGGTTTGGCTCATGGAGTAGCCGTCGGCGTGCGCGACGGCAGGCAGCAGCAACAACGCAAGCGCGACGAGTGCGCAGACGGAAGCGAACCGCGCAAACAGGCGGCGCTGCCGACAGGGCTGGGCAACGGGGGCGTTCATAGGCACATCCTTTGTCTGTGGTACCAGTAGCGTCATTGTCCCACGTTTGCGGGTTCATGTGACGAACATCTAGGTCAGCGGAGCGTCAAAACGGGACAAAAGTCACGCCCGCCGCCGGCGCCTGGGGACGTTCCTTATCTGTCGGCAATCTGGGACACTCCTTGGCATAGCCCGCTCCGGCAATAGATGCCACTTCATAGCTCCATCACAGGTGTAGCGGCTTTGTGTGGGCGCGGCATGCGCTGATTGAGCCGCCAGTTGAGGGGCATAAAGCAGTTGAGCGAAAACGGTTTGCCCCTTTGCCGTCCGCTCGAGGATCATGTCCCCCTTTTCCGCGGAAACCCCGGCAGTTGCGAAGAGCTGCCGGGGTTTCTGTCGTTTGAGGGGTTGAAGGGGCTGAGCGTGGGGGGCAATCGAGGTGTTGAGTCGGTGCCCGCCGCGCACAACACGCGGCATCGGCAACTTGCAGGCCACGCAGCGTCTCCCCCACCGCGCCCCGCGCTATACTCGTCCGCATGGATATCAACGCATGCAACATAGC
>CATYZI010000023.1 GCA_958415625.1 uncultured Collinsella sp.
TAAACAAAAAACGTACCCGAACCCTTTCTCGTAAAGAATCGGGTTCGAGTACGAACTGAATGCCGGAGCAATAAAAAACCACCACAAAGGTGCCTGTCCCCTTTGTGGTGGTTTTGGGTTAGAGCTAGAGCGTGTGGCCGTAGGCGTTGGCGGCCCTGATGGCAGCGGCGAACTTCTCGTCAGTGAAGGGCTCCGGGTTGCCCTGCTTCCACTCGTTGGTGGTGTGCGCGTACTCGCACAGGGCGGAGATATCGGACTCGGAAAGCCCGACCTGCTCAAGCGTCACGGGCAGTCCCATCTGCTTGTTAAAGGCTGCGTAGCGCTCAAGGTTCTCGGTATCGCCCGTGTAGGCAAACAGCACCAGCACGCCCAGGCTCACGACCTCGCCGTGCAGGTAGGAGCCCTCGCGTGGAATGCTGCAGGAAGCGTTGTAGAACGCGTGCGCCACGCTCGAGTTGTAGTAGTAATCGTTTTGGTTGGTCAGGTTCGAGACATAGCCCGTGTTGACCACGATGTCGAGCGCGATCTGCTTGACGGCTTCGGTCGACTGGTCCTGGCGCACGTCCTCAAGACCCTGGACGCCATAGGTAAACAGCGGCTCGGAACAGGTGTGCGCGAGTGCCAGGCCAAGGCCGGCCGTGTGCTCCAGGTTGCCGGCGCTCGTGGCGTACTCGACCTCGGGCTGCTTGGACAGGGCATCGCCCACGCCGGCCCAGAAGTACTCTGCCGGTGCCTCGGCGATGATCTTGGGGTTGATGAAGATGTGCGCGGGGCGGTTGGGGTACGAATAGCCCTCGAGCGAGCCGTCGTCGTTGTAGACGACGGCAATGGCGGTCGCGGCCGAGCAGTTGGAGCAGATCGTCGGCACCGTAAAGACGTTCTTCTTGAGCTCGATGGCCGCCGTCTTCACGGTGTCGAGCGCCTTGCCGCCGCCGCATGCGATAAGCACGTCGGCTTCCTGGCAGGCGGGGGAGTTTACGACCTTGGCGATATTGGCGCGCGTACTGTTGGTACCGTAGACGCGCGTCTCTAGAATCTCGACGTCGGTACCTTCCAGCACAGCTTCGATACCGGGAAGTGCTGCGGCCAGTGCCCGCTTGCCACCGATGATTGCGACCTTGGTCGCTCCGTATTCGGCCAGCGCGCCGGGCAGCTCGTCAAAGCAGTCTTCGCCGACGGTATAGTCGCTCATTCCAATCGTGCGCATAGTAGCCCTCTTTCGTTAGATAAAGTGCTTTCAGGTATTTTGCTCCAAGTGAGTGCTTGCGACCGCGAGAAATTTCTAAAGTATGAAACCGATGTTGAGGGTTTTTCGCCGGCGTTTGCCGTGCTACCATACAGCGCAGAAGCGTTGATGGGGACGAGTAGTCGGCCGTCCGCATGCTACAGAGAGCGGGGAGCGCTGAGAACCCGTGCATGCGACCGATGAAAATCACCCCGGAGCTGCGGTCCCAACGGACGCGTCGTGCAGACACGTCTTAGTAGACATCGCCGAGATGGTCGTCGATACAGGCCAGCCGAGTAACGGATGCGAGCGCGCTATCACGCGGGCGAGGGCATCTAAGCTGGGTGGTTAAGCGAAGAGCTTTTGCGGGCACATAGCCCGTTTTGTGGCGCTTCGTCCCAGCTTGTAGGGACGGGTGCTTTTTTGGTGCCCAGAGGGCGTGCGCGCCCATGACAAGAAAGGGGTACCGTGGCAAACGAGTACAAGCAGACGATGAATCTGCCCAAAACCGGCTTTCCCATGCGTGCCGGTCTTTCCAAGTCCGAGCCCAAGCGACTCAAGGATTGGCAGGACAACAAGGTCTACGAGCAGGTTCTGAAGAAGAACGAGGGTCACAAGAAGTTCGTGCTGCACGACGGCCCTCCGTACGCCAACGGTCCGATCCATATCGGCCACGCCATGAACAAGATCTCCAAGGACATGATCAACCGCTACTGGATGATGCAGGGCTATGAGGTCCCTTATGTCCCCGGTTGGGACTGCCATGGTCAGCCGATCGAGCATAAGGTCGAGGAGAAGCTCGGCACCGAGAAGTTCAACCAGACCTCCACGGCTAAGATTCGCGAGCTCTGCAACAAGTTCGCCGTCGAGAACATCGAGCTGCAGAAGGCCGGTTTCCGTCGTCTGGGCGTGCTCGGCGACTGGGACAACCCCTACCTGACGCTCTATCACCAGCATGACGCTGCCGACATCGAGGTCTTTAAGGCCATGTTCGATAAGGGCATGATCTATCGCGGCCACAAGCCGGTTCACTGGTGCAAGCACTGCCACACCGCACTCGCCGAGGCCGAGATTGAGTACTCCGACGAGACGAGCCCGTCCATCTTCGTGCGCTTTGAGATGACTTCCAAGCCCGCCGGCCTCGAGGACTTCGACGGCCCGGTCGACTTCATCATCTGGACGACCACGCCGTGGACCATCCCCTCCGACCAGGCCGTTTCCCTCAAGCCCGGCGCCGCCTACGTCGCCGTTGAGCACGATGGTCGTGCCGAGGTCATGCTCGAGGACCTGGCTCCCAAGTGCTGCGAGGAGTTTGGCTGGGAGTACACCCCGGTCATGGTCGATGGCAAGCCCTACGTGGTTCCCGCTGAGACCTTCCACCACATCCACTACAAGCAGCCGATCTTTGACGGCGTCGAGGGCGTGGCGCTGCTGGCCGATTACGTCGGCGTCGACGACGGTACCGGTATCGTCCACAACTCGCCCGGCCATGGCGTCGACGACTACTTTGCCTGCCTCAAGGAGGGCATCACCGACATCTGCATGCCGGTCGATGACGACGGCAAGTTCTACACCGGTGAGGAGTTTGGCACCGGTGGCCCCTTCAGCGGTATGGATACCGATGAGGCCAACCCGCACATCATCGAGTTCCTGCGCGATCGCGGCACCCTGGTCCTCGAGAAGAAGATCACGCACAGCTATCCGCACTGCTGGCGCTGCAAGCACCCGGTGCTCTTCCGTGCTACCGACCAGTGGTTCGTCTCGATGGACAAGACCGGTTTGCGCGAGCAGGCTGGCAAAGAGGTTCGCGAGAACGTCAAGTGGTATCCGGCCCATGCCGCCAACCGCATTGGCGCCATGGTCGAGCAGCGTCCCGACTGGTGCATTAGCCGTCAGCGCAACTGGGGCGTGCCTATCCCGAGCTACACCTGCGCCGACTGCGGCGAGAAGGTCATGAACGACGCCACGCTCGACGCCGTCATCAAGCTCTTCCACGAGAAGGGTTCCGACGCCTGGTTCACCGACGCTCCCGAGAGCTACCTGGGCGAGGCCTGCGTCTGCCCCAAGTGCGGCGGCCATCACCTCAAGGCCGATAAGGACATCCTCGACGTGTGGTGGGATTCCGGCGTCTCCTGGAAGGCCGTCTGCGAGTACCGTCCCGAGCTTGAGTATCCGTCGGACGTGTATCTTGAGGGCTCCGACCAGCACCGCGGTTGGTTCCAGAGCTCGCTGCTCACCTCGGTTGGCGCCAACGGCCATGCTCCGTACAAGGCGGTCGTCTCGCAGGGCTTCACCCTCGACGGCCAGGGCCGTAAGATGTCCAAGTCGCTCGGCAACGTCATCGACCCCAACAAGGTCTGCGACGAGATGGGCGCCGACATCATCCGTCTGTGGGTTGCATCCGTCGATACCAGCTCCGACGTGTCCATCGACCACGAGATCCTTGCTCGTACGTCCGATGCCTACCGTCGTTTCCGCAACACGCTGCGCTTCCTGCTCTCCGAGCTCGAGGGTCAGTTTGAGCCCGAGACCGACGGCGTCGCCTTTGCCGACCTGCTGCCGCTCGACAAACTCATGGTTGCCCGCCTGACCCAGGTTCAGGCCGAGGTCGACGATGCCTACGCCAGCTACGAGTTCCCGCGTGCTTACCGTGCGCTTTACGACTTCGTGGTTACCGAGCTCTCCAACGTGTACCTCGACGCCCTGAAGGACCGTCTGTACTGCGACAAGCCCGGCTCGCTCGAGCGCCGCAGCGCCCAGACCGTGCTGGCCGAGCTCTTCTCGATGCTCATGCGCGACCTGCAGCCGATCTTGTCTTACACCGTCGACGAAGCCATGGCCTATGCGCCCGCTGGCTGCGTCGATCACCAGAAGTACGCCGCGCTGCTCGATTGGTATAAGTCGCCCATCACGGTTGACGAGGCCAATGAGTTTGAGGGCGTGCTCGAGGCTTCTCTCGAGCTCCGTAGCGCCGTGACCAAGGCCCTTGAGGATGCCCGTTCTGCCGGCACCTTCACTAAGAGCCAGCAGGTCCGTGTCAGGGCGGTCGTCCCCGCCGAGATGTACGCGCTGCTGACCGGCGACAAGGCCGTCGACCTGGCCGAGTTCTACATCGTTTCCGCTGTTGAGCTCACCCAGGGCGAGGAGCTTTCCGTCGTCATCGAGGCTGCCGAGGGCGAGTGCTGCGACCGTTGCTGGAACTACCGCACCACCGTCGGCGAGTACAACGGCCACGCGCATATCTGTAAACGCTGCGCCGAGGCGCTGTAGGTTTCGGCGTTCGTAGAACGCCGAAACCTACCGACGCTGCAAACGCCCCTAAGCGGCAATCTGACGTTCAATCGTCGGTCGCGTACCAAAGTACGCTTCCCTCCTCTTTCACGTCACCTTGCTCGCTTAGGGACGTTTTCGCTGTTGTGGCCAAATGAGCGGCGTTTCCTTTGTTGGTGCGAAGAGTTGTTATTTCTGGCGGGTTTTCGTTGTTGAGCGACGACATCGGATTCATTTCTATCGTTTGCACGGTAGGATAATGTGTTGCATTAAACGTAACTCGAGTTCTTGAGGGTAGGGGATTGATTTGGGTCGTACTGGGGATATGACGCCGCCTTTGCGTTGGCGGTTGGGTATTGCTGGTGGGGTGGCGCTGGTTGTGTTGCTTGTTGACCAGCTGACCAAGCTTGCGGTTCGTGCCGTGGGCGATGCTCTGCATGTGACTGTTATCCCTGGTGTCATCGACTTCATGTTTGTCCGCAATATCGGTGCCGCCTTTAGCATGGGCGAGGGGCATGGCATCGCGTTTGCCGTGCTGGCGTTGGCGGTCATTATCGCTATTGCTGTGTACCTCGTTCGTGTACCCCAGCTCGCCCATCTTGAGGTTGTGGGCATGGCGATGGTTGCCGGCGGTGCTATCGGCAACGCTATCGACCGTCTGGCCTTTGGCTTCGTGACCGATTTTATTGCCACCACCTTCATCGACTTTCCCGTCTTCAATGTGGCCGATATCGGCATTACCGTGGGTGTCGTGCTCGCCCTTATCGGCTACATGTTCTTGAGCCCTGCGGCCCGCGAAGTCGATGCGACCGCCGAGCTCAACGCCCGTGACGAGGCCCGCGCCAAGCGCAAGGCTAAACAGCGTGGGGAGCGTGCCCGCAAGATTCGCGAAAGGAACGAGCGCTAATGGCCGACATCCATATTCTTGTTGCCGACGATACCGCTGGTCAGCGTCTTGACGCCTATCTGGGCGCCAATGACGGCTGCCCCACGCGCTCTGCCTGCGCGCATCTGATCGAGGGCGGTGCCGTTGCTATCAATGGCGAGACCTGCCTGTCCAAAAAGTACGCCGTGCGTGCCGGCGATCGTATTTCGGTCGATCTTCCCGAGCCGCACGATCCAACTGACGTGATTCCCGAGGCCATTCCCCTCGATATCCGCTACGAGGACGACTACCTCATCGTGCTCTCCAAGCAGCGCGGTCTGGTGTGCCATCCCGCTCATGGCCACGAGAGCGGCACCCTTGCGAACGCCTTGGTCTATCACTGTGGCATCGACCATCTGGGCACCGTGCAGGGCGAGGACCGTCCCGGCATCGTGCATCGCCTGGATCGCGATACCTCTGGCCTCATGCTCGCCGCTAAGGACGATGACACCCAGCGTGCGCTCCAAAACCTTATCCGCACGCGAACGCTCGACCGTCGCTACATTACGCTCGTTCACGGGCACATCGCTATGGATGAGGGCACCATCAACACCGGTATCGCCCGGTCCACGCGTGACCGCGTTAAGATGGCGGTTTCCGATGATCCTTTCGCGCGCCAGGCCATCACGACCTTCAAGGTTCTCGAGCGTTTCGATTCCACCCGCTTTGACGATGGCTATACGCTCGTCGAGTGCCATCTGTTTACCGGCCGCACGCACCAGATTCGCGTGCATATGCGCCATATCAATCACGCCTGCGTGGGCGATCCGCTCTACGGCAAGTGCGATGCGCGCGCCGATCAGGGCCTGACCAGGCAATTCCTGCATTCGTGGCGCGTGGCGTTCGATCATCCCGTGACGGGGGAGCTCATTGAGTGCCGCGATGAACTACCGTGGGATCTTGCCGCCGTCTTGGACGATTTGGCCCCACGCTCGCTTGGCCGAACCGCTGCTGGCGACGAAATCGTTCCGCAGCTCGGTCTGCTCGAAGCCTAGCCAGTATTAGGTGGTTTCTTGAACTCGATAAGCCTGCGGTAAGATATACGGTTGTTTACGTAACGCGTTCTCGGGAGCCTGCATGCTCGCCTTTTTGCAAACCAACACACCCATAGTGATCTTTAACCAGATTGTGGTTACGCTGCTTACGGTCTGCTTTCTGTACCAGGTGGTCTTCTTTGTCATTGGTGCTCTCCGTGGTGAGGTCGCGCCCCCTAAGGCCAAAAAGCTGCATCGTTATGCCTTCTTTATCGCGGCGCATAACGAGGAAGCCGTGATCGCCAACCTTGTTCGCTCCATCAAGGACCAGGATTATCCGTCCGAGCTTATTGAGGTCTTCGTGGTCGCCGATGCCTGCACCGACAACACGGCGCAGCTCGCGCGCGAGGCGGGCGCCGTCGTCTATGAGCGTAATGACCTGGCCCGTAAGGGCAAGAGCTGGGTCATGGACTTTGGTTTTGATCGCATTCTCAACGAGTATCCCGATACTTTTGAGGGCTATTTCATCTTTGACGCCGACAACGTTATTTCCCGCGATTACGTCTCCAAGATGAACGATGCCTTTGACCAGGGCTTTCATGTGGTCACGAGCTATCGTAACTCCAAGAACTTCGGCAGCTCTTGGATTTCGGCGGCTAATGCCACCTGGTATCTGCGCGAGGCACGCTTCCTCAACAACGCGCGCAACATCTGCAAGACGTCTTGTGCCGTCTCGGGCTCGGGCTACCTCATCTCCGCCAGTGTTATCGAGGGCATGCACGGCTGGCAGTTCCATACACTGACCGAGGACATCCAGTTCACCACGTTCTGCGCCATTCACGGCATCCGCATCGGCTATGCGCCGGCTGAGTTCTTTGACGAGCAGCCGGTGACGTTTAAGGCGTCCTGGAAACAGCGCATGCGTTGGACCAAGGGCTTCTACCAGGTCTTTTTTACCTACGGCAAGCATCTTGTTAAATCGACGTTTCGCTATCATCGCTTTGCCGCATATGACATGTTTATGACCATCGCTCCGGGCATGCTGCTGTCCCTGATCTCCATGCTTGCCAACGCGACCTTCCTCATCGTGGGCGGGCTTTCGCACGGCTTCTTGGCCACCGAGGTCGAGATGCAGGCTTGTGCCGCTTCGCTCATCATGACCTTTGTCATGATGTACCAGACCTTCTTTATCCTGGCGCTACTCACGACCATCTTCGAGTACAAGCACATTCATTGCGCGCAAAAGTGGCGTTTGGTGACCAACCTGTTTACCTTCCCGATCTTTATGTTCAGCTATATCCCCATCACAGTGGCTGCACTGTTCCTAAAGGTCGACTGGGTTCCGACGCAGCACGCCGTCAACGTTACCCTCGACGAGGTCATGCAAGGCGCCAAATAACCACCGCCAAAACCACCACAAAGGGGGCAGGCACCTTTGTGGTGGTTTTTGCTTTTGAGAGGGCTGTCCCGGGAGGTGTCCTGTGGTCTATATCCCATTTTGGATCTGCGTCTTTGCCGGCGCGGCGATTGATGCCCGTGAGCGACGCTTTCCCAATGAGCTTGCCGGCGCGTGTGCGGTGGCGGCGTTTGCGGGCGTGTGGCTGGATGCGGGCTTAAACACGGCACTTGACCACGCTGGCCTTGCGGTCATCGTGTACCTTTCTCTTGTGCTGACTGAGTCGCTTTGGCGGCGCCTCCGTCAAACCACGGGCATCGGCATGGGAGATGCCAAGGCACTCTTCGCGCTTTGCACGCTTGACCCTATGGGCGGCATCGTGGCATTTGCCGTCGCGCTCCTGGCCCTTGCCCTCTCCTGCCTCTTCACAAAATCGCGCTCCCTGCCTTTGCTGCCGTTTTTGGTGCCGATTTTTGCCATAATCGAGGTCGTGGGCTGCACATTGTAACCGATTGCGCATCCTTCTTAAGGAGCATGCCATGGCAACTAATCAAGAAACGGCCGTCATTAAGGCGCGCATGGATCGTATTCCCTCGGCGTTGTCGCCCGAACTTGTCGAGCGCATTGCCGCAGATCGTGCTTTGGGCTATGTCAACCCGTACCGTTGCGACGATGACCAGGTCATCCGTCGCGTTGATCGAGCCGCAGACGAGGCCACGCTCATGCGTCCGGCATTTATGCGCGATGCCGAAAAGATTCTCCATCTGCCCGCGTATGCCCGATATGCTGGTAAAACGCAGGTCTTTAGCTTCCGTAGCAATGATGATCTGTCGCGCCGTGGTTTGCACGTGCAGCTTGTCTCGCGCATTGCGCGCGATATCGGTCGCGCCCTGGGGCTCAACTGCGATCTCATTGAGGCAATTGGCTTAGGCCACGACTTGGGCCACACGCCCTTCGGCCATGCCGGTGAGCGATTCCTCAACGATATCTATCATGAGCGTACCGGCCGCTTCTTTTTCCATAACGTGCAGTCGGTGCGCGTGCTCGATGCCCTGTACGGTCGCAACGTGTCGCTCCAGGCGCTCGACGGCGTGCTATGCCATAACGGCGAGTACGAGCAACGCGTGTTTGAGCTTTCGGATATGGGCTCCTTTGACCAGTTCGATCTGACGGTCGAGGACTGCATCGCCACGGGCTATAGCGCGATTGAACACCTGCGCCCCATGACGCTCGAGGGCTGCGTGGTTCGCATCTCGGATATCCTTGCCTACGTGGGGCGTGATCGCCAGGATGCCATTGCGGCAGGCCTGCTGTCGCCCGATGCTTTTGACGATGGCCTGGGCGGTGCGTACAACAGCTGGATTCTTACGCACGCTTCCATTGATATCGTGGAGCATAGCTACGGCAAACCGCGTATCGAGATGAGCGAGGACTTGTTCAAGGAAATCCGCCGCGCTAAGCGCGAGAACTACGAGAAGATCTATAGTAAGGGCGGTATCGAAGGCGACTCTGAAGCGGAGCTGCGCGAGGCGTTCGAAAAGCTCTACGACCGTTGCCTGCAGGATATAAACGAAGGCGACGAGTCCTCCTACATCTTTAAGCACCACATTTCGCGCATTGAGCAGCAGCTTTCCTACTACGATCGTACCTATGCATGGCAGGACGATAAGGACCAAGCCGTGGTGGATTACATTGCGAGCATGACGGATGGCTATTTCTGCGAGCTGACGAGTAAGCTGTTCCCGGGTCTAAAGTTTCCGCATCGTACCTATATTAACGAACGGTAGTTCGTATCTATTCGGTATACTGTTGGTGAACAAAGATTTTGATGGATGTACAGGATGGCTATGGACGACCTTTTTTCTGCTTCGACGCGCGAGCGTTCCTTTCAGAATGCGCCGCTTGCGGTTCGCATGCGCCCCAATTCGCTCGACGAGTATGTGGGCCAGCAAAAGGCCGTCGGTAAGGGCTCATGGTTGCGTGCCGCGATCGAGCACGATGTGCTGTCGAGCGTGATACTGTACGGGCCGGCCGGTACGGGTAAGACGACGCTGGCCCACATTATCGCCAACCATACCAAGAGCGAGTTTGTCGAGGTCAGCGCCGTGACGGGCACCGTGAAGGACTTGCGTCGCGTGATTGACGAGGCCAAGACGCGCCTGAATACGTACGACCGCCGCACCATTCTATTCATCGATGAGATTCACCGCTTCTCTAAGTCGCAGCAGGATGCCCTGCTGCATGCCGTTGAGAACCGTACCGTCATTATGATTGGCGCTACGACGGAGAATCCGTACTTCGAGGTCAACTCGGCGCTGCTCTCACGTGGTCGAGTCGTGGAACTCGAACACCTTAAGGACGAGGACATTGCCACGCTGATCGAGCGTGCGCTCGAGGCTCCGCATGGTCTGAACGGTAAGTTCTCGGCCGATGAGGATACAGTCAAGACCATTTGTACGCTGGCTGCGGGTGATGCACGCTCGGCCCTGACGACACTTGAGCTGGCGAGCGAGATTGCCGTCACGCGTCCCGATACCGAGGGAACGCCGGCGCCGGCGGCGGGGGAGCGTTATCCCATCACCGTGGATGACGTAAAGATTGCCAACCCGCGTCGTGGCTTTTCGTACGACAAAAACGGCGACATGCACTACGACATTATCAGTGCGTTTATTAAGTCTATGCGCGGTAGCGACCCCGATGCCACGATCTATTGGCTCGCGCGCATGATTGATGCGGGGGAGGATCCCAAGTTTATCGCTCGCCGTATTATGATTCAGGCTTCTGAGGACGTTGGCAACGCCGATCCGCAGGCGCTTTTGGTGGCGCATGCCGCGTTTAAGTCTGCCGAGGTCATTGGCTATCCCGAGTGCCGTATTAACCTGGCTCAGGCTGCACTCTATGTGTGCTTGGCGCCTAAATCCAACGCGTGTGAGGCTTCGATCGATGCGGCGCTGGCCGATATCCACTCTAGTGGGCTTCGCGAGGTGCCGAGCTATCTGCGCGATCGCCATCGCCCGGGCAGCGATGAATACGGTGTGTATAAGTATCCGCACGATTATCCCGAAGGCTGGGTCGACCAGCGCTATTTGCCCGAAGGCTTAGAACGCGGTGCATTTTGGCAGCCTGCCGGGCGCGGCTGGGAAGAGTGGCGCGTAGAGCAAAGCGAACGCGACCGCAGCGGGAATGCACCGAAGTAGCTGCTGATAATTTTGTCCCACGTTGCTGCTCTTGGCATGTTCGGTCCCCTTTGGGGTACCATGAAAAGCGTCTGTATTTCGATTCTTCCGGGAGGCTTGTATGAGTCCCATTCAAATCGCCCTGCTGCTGCTCGCCGTTGCCGGCGTGTGGGCCATCGCTGAGCTCGCGCTTACCCTGCGCAAGACCCGCAATGTTGTCGACTCGCTCGATAAGACCGTGAACGACCTCAACAACACCATCGCCGAGGCTCAGCCTGTGGTGGCAAAGCTCGATGGCGCTGTCGATGAGCTTACGCCGGCGCTTGCTCAGATGGAGCCGCTGCTTAAGTCGAGCAAGACGGCAGTTGATGCCCTTACCTCCAATCTCGTAGAGGTCGAAGCCGTGGTTCGCGACATTTCCGAGGTTACGGGCAGCATGGCCGAGGCCAGCAATGCCGTGTCGAGCGTGACCGACTCTGCCGCCGGTGCTGTGCAGAAGCTCTTCAATAAGGTGAAGGCTCCTGCAGCTGAAGCCGAGCGCAAGCTTTCCGCTGCCGCCGAAGAAGCCGAGCAGCCAACCGAGCGCGTCTTGATTGGCAGGGCGGAGGACGAGGCCGCCGATGGCGCAGATGTGGCTCAGAAGTCTGCATCCAAGCGGGCTCAGTATTACACCTATACACTCTCCGAGACCTCTGAGGAGTCCTGCGATGAGTAGCGAAGCAACCTGCCCCATCACGCTGACCGTTGCCGGCGACCCTCGTCTCGCTCGCCTTGTGCGCATGACGGCAGCCAACGTTGGTGCCCTGTGTTCCATGTCTGTCGATCGCATCGAGGACATCCGCATGGCTGCCGAGGAAGCCTTTATCTTTGGCTGCACGGCTGTTGATTCCGACGACATCTCAATCAAATTCGATGTCGATGAATCTCACGTTGGCATGACCTTTACCTTTGGCGATCAGGCCACTGTCGACGAGGATGACCAGGCTGCTGTTTATGCCGAGCTTATTTTGGCGAGCGTGTGCGACTCCTACGAAAAGACTGCGGCGCCCCTGACGCTTTCCCTCGACCTCAAGGCGGATATCTAATATGACCGAACGTTCCCGGAGCGGTAAGACCGCTTGGGACAAGGAGAAAACCCGCGAGCTGTTTCGTCGTTACAAGGAGACCGGTGATCCGGACGCCCGCGAGCAGCTCGTCATGTCCCATATGAATCTGGTAAGGTTTCTTGCCAACAAATTTAAGAATCGCGGCGAGCCGCTCGACGACCTCATGCAGGTCGGCTATCTGGGCTTGCTCAAGGCAATCGACCGCTTTGACCCTGAGCGCGGACTCGAGTTCACCACGTTTGCCACGCCCACCATCTTGGGCGAGATCAAGCGTCACTTCCGTGACAAGGGCTGGAGCGTGCGCGTGCCTCGTCGCCTGCAGGAGCTCTCGGCCAAGGTCAACCAGGCTACTGACAAACTTACCAACGAGCTGCAGCGTTCGCCCAAGGTTGAGGAGATCGCTGAGTATCTAAATGTGACTGTCGATGAGGTCCTCGAGGCTATGGAATCGTCTTCGGCCTATACCTCGGTGCCCATCGAGGCTCCTGGTGCGTCCGATTCCGACGATGCCCCCTCGATTCTCGACCGTTACGCCGACGACGACAATGAGCTCGACTTTACCGATGACCGTCTGGTCATTGAAGAAGCTATTCGCGATTTCTCGCCGCGCGAGCGCGAGGTTATCGAGCTGCGCTTTGTAAAGGGCATGACCCAGATCGAAATCGCCAAGAAGCTTGGTATCTCGCAGGTGCAGGTCTCGCGCCTGCTGCGCCGTACCCTTAAGAAGATTCAGGACAAGATCGATCCCGACGGAGTGATGGTTCGTTCATGAGTGAGCAACCCCAACAAATCGACCGCACGCTGCGCGATACCCGTATTTTGACGTTGCGCATTTGGGCCATCGTTGGCTGCATTGTCATCGCCGCCGTCATCTTTAACCTTATGGGCATCCTGGCGCCGGTTATCGAGTTTCTCGCCGTTGGTTCCATCATTGCCTTTGTGATGTCCCCGATCATCAATTGGCTCGAGCATCATGGCGTCGGCCGTTGCATCGGTTCGCTTATCGCGCTTATTGTTGTTGTTGCCGTGCTCGTCGGTGTCGTTTGCATCTTGTCGCCGATTCTCTTTGGTCAGATCATGGAAGTCCTGAGCCGCCTGCCCGAGCAGCTTCGTGTTGCGGGTGGCGATCTCAATGAGATGATCTCGCATGCCAAGACGCTCAACAACACGCCGGTTAAGGAGTACTTGGACGACAATCTGTCATCACTCGTTACCGTCGCATCGAAGTATGTGTCTCAGATTGCCGCCGAGCTCGGTCGCGGTGTATTCCCGCTCATTACCAATACGGCATCGCAACTGTTCGTTATCTTCCTGGGCCTGGTTCTTGCCTACTGGATGGCCTGCGACTACCCTCGCATGCACCACGAGATTTGCACCATCATCGGTCAGGAGAAGGAGACCTCGTACCGCTTTATGGTCGCCATTCTGTCGCGTTCGGTTGGTGGCTACATGCGCGGCATGGTCGTAACGTCTATCTGCGGCGGCATCTTGGCCTTTATCGGCTTCCTGATCATCGGCCATCCGTATGCGGCGCTCATGGCTATCTTTACCGGCATCATGCATTTGGTTCCGGTCGTCGGTCCCTGGGTGAGCGCAGCAATCGCCACAGTGCTCGGTTTCATGTTCAGCCCCATGTTGGCGTTATGGACGCTCATCGTGACGATGGTCGCACAAAATGTCACCGACAATGTGATTTCGCCTAAGGTCATGCAGAGCTCAGTGCAGGTGCATCCCATTATGAGCCTTACGGCCCTCGTTATTGGTTCGGCACTCATGGGGCCCATCGGCATGATTATTGCCATCCCGCTGTGCGCGGCCCTCAAGGGTATTTTCGTGTACTACTTCGAGAACGAGACCGGTCGCCAGCTTGTGGCATACGACGGCGCCGTGTTTAAGGGCACGCCGTATCGCGATGCCGAGGGCAACCCGGTCGCCGCCTACGACGC
This sequence comes from uncultured Collinsella sp., assembly GCA_958415625.1. Lineage (GTDB taxonomy): Bacteria > Actinomycetota > Coriobacteriia > Coriobacteriales > Coriobacteriaceae > Collinsella. The sequence goes on from CATYZI010000023.1 coordinate 14,019, forward strand.
GCTCGGCGACGATACCTTCATCTACGAGTCCGAGCTCATCGGCAACGAGACTGTGCCCGAGGCCAAGGCCATGCCCAAGCCCGAGCTCGATAATCCCTGGATTAAACTCTCGAGCCTGCAGCCCGATGCCACGGGCTTCTTCAAGAACCCCTTCGCCAAGGACGATGACTCCAACACGGACGACGATACCAAAACCGGCATCGACGGCTCCATGGACGACTCGGATTCTAAATAGGTCCTATTAACGTTTCTTGAAGTTGTAAATGACAAGAAACGCGAGCAAAGCGATTGATAAGGGGCCGGCAACATAGAAAAAGAGAATGTCAATTGCGCGTACGGTGTAATAAGCCTTATCGCCGGACATTACTGCATACAACACGTAGCCAAATGCTGGTTGGTTTGCGTACCAGCAGGTGAAAGCCAAAAGCGTTAAAAGTGCCGCTAACAGAAGTGCATTGAGGAAAAATCGTTTGCTTTTCATGGATCGCTCCTTCCGGGTGACTCTTATATTTAATTCTACAGCAGCCCTTTTTCAAAGGATCGTACAGTACTAAATAACGTGCACTTTCGCTGGAGGGTCGCTGTTTGGCGGCCCTCTTTTTTGCACTTGCGCGGCGGGATGGTAATATCGTTACGTTTGAACTGTTTCGATGTAAAACCGAGGAGATTCCCTCTATGAGTGCTGACTACCCGTCAATGACTACGGCCGAGATTCGCTCTAAGTTCCTCAACTTCTTTGAGGAGCGCGGTCTTAAGCTCTATCCTTCTTCGTCCCTCGTCCCCGACGATCCTTCGCTGCTGCTTGCCAACGCCGGCATGAACCAGTTTAAGGAGTACTACCAGGGCAAGAAGACCATGAAGGAGATCGGCGCGATCTCCTGCCAGAAGTGCGTCCGCACCAACGACATCGACTGCATCGGCGAGGACGGCCGTCACCTGTCCTTCTTTGAGATGCTCGGTGACTTCTCCTTTGGCGGCGTCTCCAAGCAGCAGGCCTGCGCTTGGGCCTTTGAGCTCATCACCAAGGAGTTCAAGCTGCCGCTCGACCGCCTGTACTTCACCGTCTTTACCGAGGACGACGAGACCCATGACGTATGGCGCTCCCTGGGCGTTGCCGAGGATCACATCTCCCGCTTGGGCGAGGACGACAACTTCTGGGCCGCTGGCCCCACCGGCCCCTGCGGTCCGTGCTCCGAGATCTACTTTGACATGGGCGAGGAGGTCGGTTGCGGCAGCCCCGACTGCAAGCCCGGCTGCGACTGCGACCGCTTCCTGGAGTTCTGGAATCTCGTCTTTACCCAGTACGACCGCCAGGAGGACGGCTCCATGCCGGAGCTGCCGCACCGCAACCTCGATACGGGCATGGGTCTGGAGCGCATGGCCGCTATCATGCAGCACAAGACCGCTAACTACGACGGCGATCTGATGCAGCACCTCATCAAGCTCGGTGAGGAGATCAGCGGCAAGACCTATGACGCCGACGATTACTCCGGCGCCAGCCGCTCCCTGCGCATCATCGCCGACCACTCCCGTGCCGTCGACTTTATGATCTCGGACGGCATCCTGCCCGGTAACGAGGGTCGCGAGTATGTCCTGCGCCGCCTGCTCCGTCGTGCCGTGTTCCACGGCCGCCTACTGGGCATCGAGGGCGCCTTCCTGACCAAGTTTATCGACGAGGTCAACGCTCAGATGGGCGAGGCCTATCCCGAGCTGCTCAAGAACGTCGCGCTCGTTAAGGGCGTCGTCGCATCCGAGGAGGAGCGTTTCTCCACGACGCTCGACAACGGCCGCGTTTACCTGGATGAGGCCCTGGCTGCGCTCACCGACGGCGCTGTCCTTCCGGGCGACGTTGCCTTTAAGCTGCACGACACCTTTGGTTTCCCCATCGACCTGACCGTCGAGATCGCCGGCGCCGCTGGCCACGACGTCGACATGGACGGCTTCACTGCCTGCATGGAGGACCAGAAGGCCCGCGCCCGCGCCAATGCCAAGGGCGATGCCTGGGGCAGCTTCAACGACGTGTGGGTCGAGCTTTCGGACAAGGTCGCCGCGACCGAGTTCGATGGCTACGACAACGATGTGATCGAAGGCGCCAAGGTTGTTGCCATCGTGCGTAACGGCGAGTCCGTCGAGTTCGCCGCCGCGGGCGAGGATGTCGAGGTTGTTCTCGACCGCACCCCGTTCTATGCCGAGATGGGTGGCCAGCAGGGCGATGCCGGCAAGCTTTCCGCCGAGGGCGTTGCGCTGACCGTTGCCGATACCAAGAACCACAACGGCCTATATGCCCACGTCGCGCAGGTTGCCGAGGGCACGCTGACCGTCGGTGCCACCGTGACCGCCGCGCTCGACGCCGAGCGCCGTGGCTTCCTGCGCCGCAACCACACCGCCACGCACCTGCTCGATGCCGCGCTTAAGCAGGTCCTGGGCGAGCATGTCTCCCAGGCCGGCTCGCTGGTGACACCCGAGCACCTGCGCTTTGACTTCACGCACTTCGAGGCCCTGTCCTCCGAGCAGCTCAAGGCTGTCGAGGACCTGGTCAACCAGCAGATCTTCGCCTCCAAGCCGGTCGTGACCCGCGTCATGGGCATCGACGAGGCCAAGGCCGCCGGTGCTGTCGCCCTCTTCGGCGAGAAGTATGGCGACGTCGTCCGCGTTGTCTCCGTGGGCGCCGAGGACCAGCCGTTCTCCCGTGAGCTCTGCGGTGGCACCCATGCCGCCAACACCGCCGAGATCGGCCTGTTCAAGATCATCTCCGAGTCCTCTACGGGCTCCAACGTCCGCCGCATCGAGGCCGTGACCTCTAAGGGTGCTCTCGACTACATGGCCGACCGTCTGGCGCTCGTTGACGCCGCTGCTGCTGCGCTCAAGTGCCGCGTGGATGAGGTTCCCGCCCGCGTGGAGAACCTGCAGGCCGAGCTGCGCGAGACTTCCAACAAGCTCAAGAAGGCGCTGACCGGTGGCTCCTCCGATGCGATCTCCAGCGCCATCGAGGGCGCCGTCGAGCTCGACGGCTACAAGCTCGTTGTCGCTGAGCTCCAGGGCCTTGAGGCTGCCGACCTGCGCAACGTCTGGGATACCGTGCACCAGAAGGTCGCCGGCCCTGTCGCCTGCGTCGTCGCCAGCGTGACTGAGAAGGGCACTCCGGCCCTGCTCGCTGCCGGCTCCGATGATGCCGTGAAGGCCGGGTTCCACGCCGGTAACGTGATCAAGCAGATCGCGGGCCTGGTCGACGGTCGCGGTGGCGGCCGTCCCAACATGGCCCAGGCCGGTGGCAAGAACGCTGCCGGTATCGCCGATGCCCTCGCGGCCGCTAAGACCGCGCTCGGCGCCTAAGAATATAAGAAGTCACTGTGGTTGCGCTTGCGCTTGACATAGGGGAGACCAGGATTGGCATCGCCGTCTCGAGCCGTGATGGCAAGATGGCGATGCCTGTCAAGGTGCTCCCGGCTGCAGAGGTCACCGGTATGGCCAAGACGTTCCGCTACCTGGTCGAGGACTATGAGCCCGATATCCTGGTAAGTGGGCGTCCCCTGACCATGGCCGGTGAGCCCGGCCCCCAGGCCGAGCGCGTCGCCGCCGTGGCCCAAAAGATTGCCGACGAGCTCGAACTTCCGCTGGAGTTTGAGGATGAGCGTCTGTCTTCGCAGGAGGCCAAGCGAATCCTGCGAGAGCAGGGGCTCAACGAAAAGCAGATGAGGGGCAAGATTGACATGATCGCCGCCAGCCTGTTCTTGCAGACATGGCTCGATCGTAAAAACGAGGAGGTTTCGCATGCCTAGCGCTTCCGATCCGCGCCAGCAGAATCGTACACGGCAGCCTGCGCTGCGCCCTGCTCAGCCTGGGCAGCGCCCGGCGCAGCCGACGCAGCGTTCGGCTCAACCTGCTCAGCGTGCTGCTCAACAGCCCGCCGCTCGTCCCGCGCAGCCCGCTGGTGGCGCTCGTTTTAAGCAGCAGGCTCCTGCCCAGCGCACGCAGGGGCAGGCCCGTCAATCTCGCTCCCACGCATATCATGCTCATGGCTCGCATGGCGTTGCTCCGGCCACGCGCTCGAGCTATAACTCGCATGCCCGCCGTGGTGCCCAAAAGAAAAGCTCTCCGGTGCCTATGATTATCGGTGGCGTCGTCGCCGTGCTCGCGCTTGCTGCGATTGCCTTCTTTGTCGTGCCAGCCGTCAAGGGCTTCTTTGCCGGTGAGGATACGAAGGTTGCTGCCGGCCAGCAAGTTACTATCACGATTCCCGAGGGTGCATCGGGCGATACCATCGCCTCGATCCTTTCCGAGAACCATATCGTCGAGAATCCCAAGGATTATTACGCGGCGGTCAAAAAGCTCAACGCCGACATGTCGCTCAAGCCTGGCACCTACTCGTTTACCACGCTTATGGACGCGACCAAGGTCGTCCAGCAGCTCATGGAAGGCCCCAATGCGGGCTCCGATGCCCTGACGATTCCTGAGGGCCTGACGGTCGACCAGGTTGCCGATCGCGTGGCCGCGGCATACGACAGCATCTCCAAGGAGGACTTCCTCAATCAGGCAAAGGCCTCCAACTATGTGAAGGACTATAGCTTCCTCGAAGGCGCTGCAAATGATTCGCTTGAGGGCTTCCTGTTTCCCAAGACGTATTCGCTTGGCAAGGACCCGTCTGCCGATGACGTGATTCGCGCCATGCTAGACCAGTTCAACACCGAGTACAAGTCGCTCGACTTTGCCAGCTGCGAGGCTAAGATCAAGGAGCGCTACGGCGTGGAGATGTTGGACTACGACATCGTCAACCTTGCCTCCATCGTCGAGCGCGAGGGTCTCAACGCCGATCAGCGCGCGCATGTGGCATCGGTGTTCTATAACCGCTTGGCGGGCAAGCTCGATGGCCTGCGTTATCTCAACAGCGATGCGACCATGATGTATGTCACTGGCGGCGAGGTTACCGCCGACGACCTGCAGAGCGATAGCCCCTACAACACCTACAAGCACGAGGGCCTTCCGCCCACGCCCATCTGCTCTCCGTCACTCGAGGCGCTCAAGGCCACGCTTGAGCCGACAGACTCCGATGACCTGTATTTCTACATTACGCAGGACGAGGAGTATTTCTCGCAGACCTACGAAGAGCACCAACAGTCTTGGAATTGATCATGAGGATTTTTAGCCCCAAACGATATGTTGCCTCTGTCGACCGCATCGACCTCGATACCCTGTGGGCCGACGGCAAGCGAGCCATTTTGCTCGACCGTGATAACACTCTGGTTCCGCGCGATACCGAGCAGGTTCCCGCCGCGGTTTCCGCTTGGCTCAAAGCCGCCCATGCCAAGGGCTTTAAGCTGTGCATGGTGTCCAACAACTGGCATCGCGATCAGGTCATGAGCTCTGCGCGCGAGTTGGGACTCGAGGCCATCAGCCACGCCATGAAGCCCGCCCCGTTTGCCCTGAAGGCGGGGCTTAAGCGTCTGGGCGCCACGGCCGACGAGGCCGTACTGATCGGCGATCAGCTTTACACGGACGTGTGGAGCGGCAACTTTGCCGGCATTGACACTATTCTGGTCAAGCCGCAGGCAACCCAGGACCTGTGGTACACGCAGATCTTCCGTATCTTTGAGCGCCGGGCCCTGCGCGACCTTCCCTGCGAGGAATAGGTTTCGCCATGTCTCAGCACATTAAACACGGCTGCGACCATATCTTCTTTATCGGCTTTTTGGGCGCGGGCAAGTCGACGCTTGCGCGCAACGTGGGCACTATGTTCAAGCGTCGATTCATCGATACCGATCGTTTGGTTGTGCGTCGATGCGGCAAGTCGGTGACCGAGATATTTGAGACCGAGGGCGAGGATCGTTTTCGCGAGCTCGAGACCTCGGCACTCCGTTCGCTTCAAAGCGAGCGCAGCCTGCTGGTATCGTGCGGGGGTGGCATCGTCGAGACGCCGGTGAACATTGAGCTGATGCACGAGATGGGTACATGCGTGTACCTCGAAGGTGACTTTGAGGACTCGTTGCGCCAGATTCGTCGCTCCGATACCCGGCCCGATTTCCGTTCGCCCGAGCACGCGGCGCGCCTTTTTGAGCACCGTCGTCCGCTGTATCGCCAAGCCGCCGACATTACCCTTGATATTCGCAACAAGTCCTTCGAGGACGTTTCCTACGTTTGTGCCGAGATGCTTTTGGAGCGTGGACTGCTATGATTCGTCGTCAACTTATCAATTTCCAAAACCGTAGCGTCGATGTCCGCGTCGGATTGGGCGCGTTCGAGGAGCTGTCGCGCATGTTTGCCTCGGCTGTGGGCAAGCCTAAGCGCGCGATGGTGGTTTGGGGCGACGCCACATCCGAGCGTTTTGGCGAGGTTGTTGAGCATGCGCTGGTCGACGCCGGTTTTGCCGTGTCGCAGCTCAGCCTCGAGGTTTCGCCTGCCGGTGCTACGCTGGCCGATGCCGATGTCGTTTTTGGTGCTCTGTCGGCAAACGGCATTACCTGCGATGACCTCGTCGTTGCCGTCGGTGACGCGGCGACCTGTTCGGTCGTTTGCTGGTGCGCCAACCAGTGGTGTGGTCGCACCGAGTGCGCCCTGCTGCCGACGACGTTCGATGCTATGCTCACGGTCGCGACGACCATGGAACCGCTCGTGGCCTCCGCGGCCAAAGCGCTTCCCGCCATCGCGTTTCGTCCCGAGCCGGGCTTGGTCGTGTGCGACCTCGACCTTGTTCGTGAGGCCGACCCCGAGGACCTCAAGCGTGGCTATGCCGTGCTCGTGGGCACCATGCTTTCGAGCAGCAAGTCGCGTTGGAACCAGTTCACCGAGACCGTTCCCGAGATTCTCGCGGGCGAGGAGGTCGCGCTCGTCAATGCCGTGCAGTGGTCCCAGACCGCGCGCAAGGACGTACTGATGGCCACGAACCCGAGCGCCCGCCATGCACTCGATTTTGGCAAGACGGGGGAGCGCACGCTGCGCGCCTGCTTGGGCGATGCCGCGGCGCAGGTCCCCGCGTGCCAGCTGTTGTCCGAGGGCATGCGTTTTGAGGCGCGCCTTGCCCATGATGCTTGCGACTTCGATATCGATTACGTCTTTGAGGTCGATGACTGCCTGGAGGACTTTGGTATCGAGGAGCTCGCCTTTAATCTGGAGCCCGCTGCCTTTATTGCGGAGTTCCGCAAGCAGCAGTTTGCGCGCTCGAACCGCAGCATGTTGCCGCTGCCCGCGGCGCTTGGCGCCATTCGTCTGACGAATGTCGAGGATGAGGTTCTTGAGCGCCATGCCCAGGCCTACTTGGCTTCTCGCAAGGAACTTCTCTAAGATTTATTGACATCCATCGTCTTTCGTATCATGTTGAGGGGCGGGTTTCCAATCGGTTACGGATCACGCGTGATTCCGTTGTTCGGTTGAGGCCCGTCCCGTCTTTATTGAGACAACAAGAAAGGAATCTGCATGTCTGAGTTTGCTGCCGGTCCTGCCGGTCGTATCGAGCGTGTCCGCGCCCTGATGGTTGAGCGCGGCTACGACGCCATCGTGGTGCGCGACGAGGCCAACCTTCGTTGGCTTACGGGCGTGAAGGGCGTCTTCGACTACACCTTCGAGTTCCCGCACGCCGCGTTTATTACGGCCGACCAGTGCCTGTTCCATACCGACTCGCGCTACCTCAACAGCTTTGAGGAGAATACGCCCGGCGGCAGCCCCTGGGTCTACGACATGGACGAGGGCACCATCCCCGGCTGGGTCGCCGGCAAGATCGCGGCCAACAAGTGCCGCGTCTGCGCCGTCGAGGACGACATGCAGATCAACTTCTATCAGGGCATTCAGCGTGGCCTTGAGGATCGCTCCGTAGCCTGCATGCTGCCGCTGATGCATGACGACATCCGCAAGATGCGCGCCATCAAGGATGCCGAGGAGATCGAGCTCATGCGCCATGCGCAGTCGATCACCGATGCCGCCTTCCAGCATATGCTCGGCTTTATTAAGCCCGGTATGACCGAGAAGCAGGTCCGCAACGACCTCGAAAACTTTATGTTCGCCAACGGCGCCGACAGCCTGGCCTTCGGTTCCATCGTGGCGAGCGGTCCCAACACCGCCAATCCGCATGCCGTTCCGAGCGACCGTGTGATCGAGAAAGGCGACTTTGTCCTGATGGACTACGGCGCGGGCTACTGCGACTATCGCTCCGATATGACGCGTACCGTCGTGATGGGCGAGCCCACGCCCGAACAGCTCGACCTGTACGCGCTCGTGCGCCGCACCCACGAGGAGTGTGTCGCCGCCATCCATCCGGGCGTCGAGGGCAACGACATATTCAAGCTCTCCAAGAAGATCATCGGCGATGCCGGCTATGGCGATTACTACAACCATGGTCTGGGCCACGGCGTGGGCATCGACATCCACGAGCTGCCTAACTTCAATCGCAGCAAGAATATCATCGAGGTCGGCTCGGTTATCACCATGGAGCCCGGCGTGTACCTGCCCGGCGTGGGCGGCGTGCGCCTGGAGGACTACGGCGTCGTCACCGAGAACGGCTACGAGCCCTTCACCAAGACGCCGCATGACCTTCACGTCATCGACTGCTAGCCCACTTCGATAGATTTTTGGGCGGGGCGTCCGGAGCAATTCGGGCGCCCCGCGTTCTCTTTTTATGCGCTCGCTGCAGGCGCCGTCTGCAAGTGTATAATTTCGGTCGTATGTAATTTGGACGCTTGTGCGTTCTGCCCATAAGAAGAAAGGTCGCTATGCCTACCATTTCTACCGCCGACTTCAAGAACGGCCTCGGTCTCCGTATTAAGGACAAGGTTTATACCATCGTCGAGTTCCAGCACGTCAAGCCGGGCAAGGGCGGCGCGTTTGTGCGCTACAAGACCCGCGACATCAAGAGCGGCCGCGTCGTCGAGAACACCTGCAACGCCGGTACCAAGTTCGAGAGCGTCATGCTCACCACCCGTGAGTTCCAGTACCTCTACAACGATGGCACCGACTACATCTTCATGGACAACGAGTCCTATGAGCAGGTTCCCGTTCCCGAGGACATGGTGGGCGAGAACTCCAAGTGGCTGCGCGAGAACGACATCTGCCAGCTGCTCTTCGCCGACGACGAGCTCATGGGCGTGACCCCGCCGATGTTCATCGAGACCACCATCGTCCAGACCGACCCGGGCTTTAAGGGTGACACCGTCCAGGGTTCCACCAAGCCGGCCACGATCGACACCGGCGCTGTCATCCAGGTCCCCATGTACCTCAACGAGGGCGAGGTCATCAAGGTTGACACCCGCGACGGCAAGTTCGTCTCCCGCGTCTAGCAACCAACTCTTCTAGGAGGACTCATGCCCCAGGAAATCAAGATTGACGGCATCGGCATTTCGCCCGATGTTCTGACCGCCATCGTCTCGCGCGCCGTGTCGGATGTCGAGGGCATCGCCTCCGTTGGCGTCAAGGACCTTGCCACCAACCTTGTCTCCATGATGCTCTCGTCCAAGGCCCCGGCTTCCGAGCCGGCGGTCGAGGCCGAGGTCATCGGCGACAAGCTCGCACTCACCGTGCGTGTCGTGGTGTTCTTTGGCTATCCGTTCAAGAAACTCGCCGAGGCCGTTCGCGCCGCCGTGGTCGCTGCCATCGATGCCCAGGTGGGCGTTGAGGTCGAGCGCGTTGACGTTTGCATCGACGGCCTCGTTTTCCCCAAGGAGTAACCTTTGAGCCTTAAGGTTTATCGCGGGCGCACGCTTGCCCGCAGTCAGGCGCTGCAGCTGCTGTTCCAGGCCGAGGCCACGGACAGCCCGCTCGAGCGCGTCCTCGAGGGCGATTTCCTGATTTCGAAGGGTCCCCTCGACCCCTATGCGCTGGAGCTGTGCCGCGGTGCCTACGAGCATATCGACCGCATCGACTGCGCCCTGCGCTCCGTTGCCAAAAACTGGGATCTTATGCGCATGCCCGGCGCCGACCGTAACCTGCTTCGTATCGCCGTCTACGAGATGCGCTTCCTCACCGACGAGGAGGTCTCGGACGCCATTGTGATCAACGAGGCTGTCGAGCTTGCCAAGGCCTATGGCACCGACCAGTCCGCGTCGTTTGTCAACGGCGTGCTGGGCAAGATTGCTCGTAGCGAGGAGCTGCCGGGCGAGGACCTGTATCAGGAGCTGCTGGCCGAGGACCGTGCCCGTGAGGAGGCCCAGGCTGCCGAGGCTGCCGCCAAGGTTGCCGCCGCTCAGGCTGCGGCCGGCGTTCTCGTTGAGGATGCCGAGGTCGCCGAGGCCGAGACCGGTACCGTCGAGGAGTAGCCATGCCAGAGGGTTCCGTCCGCAACTTCGACGAGATCTCGGACCGCTTGGATCAGATCATTGCGACCGTTCGCTCCAAGGATACGTCCTTGGAGCGTTCGCTCGATCTGTTTGACGAGGCGATTGAGCTGGGCTCCCGCGCGGTCGATATGGTCGACAAGTTTGAGCTGACGCCGCGTGAGGCCGATAAGCTCGAGCAGGAATACGATGAGGATGCGGCAAACGAATCCCAGGATAGCTAGGCCGCATTTCCGGATACGAATGGTTGATGGCATTCATGAAACGCGTGCGTCTTGATGACGAACTGATTTCACAGGGCATCTGCGCCGATCGCGCGGATGCCCTTCGCACTCTTATGGCCGGCTTGGTCTCGAGTGGTGGCGAGCGCTTGACTTCGCCGGGCCTTAAGGTGATTCCGGGCCTGCCGCTGCACGTGAAGGGGCGCATTCCCTATGTTGGGCGCGGCGGTCTTAAGCTCGAAGGCGCGCTTGATGCGTTTGGCATCAATCCGACGGGCCTTGCCTGTCTGGATGTGGGCTGCTCTACCGGCGGCTTTACCGATTGCCTGCTCAAGCGCGGAGCTGCGACCGTTGTCTCGGTGGACGTGGGTCGCGCCCAGTTCGATTGGTCGTTGCGTCAGGACGATCGCGTGACGCTGCATGAGCGCACAAATGTGACGCAGCTGCCTGAGCTTGGCTATGCCGGCGCCATCGACCTGGCCGTGTGTGATGTCTCGTTTACCAGCATCGCGAACATTATCGATGCTGTGCTGGCGTGCCTGGCGCCTACGGGTGCATTCTGCACGCTCGTAAAGCCGCAGTTTGAGGCTCCGGCGGCGTTGGTGGGTGAGGGCGGCATTGTGACCGATCCCGCCGTGCGTCGCGATACGCTCGTGGCGGCGGTTGAACTCTTTGCTGCCAAGGGGCTGTTCCCGGTCGATGTGTGCCTGTCACCCATTCATGGTGCCAAGGGCAACGTTGAGTTTTTCCTGTACGGCACGAGATTTGACCCCGGCGACCGCTCGCAAGACGAGCTGCAATCCCAGGTATCGGTTATGAGCGAGAAAGCTGCAACGCTATGAAGGTCTTTCTGGTTCCCAATTACTACAAGCAAGAAGCGGTCGAGAGCGGTCTGATGCTCGAGCTTTGGCTGACGCGCCAGGGCTATGAGGTCGCATGGGCTGCCGACCAGCGATCGAAGATTCAATGCACGCCTGATATTGACGGCTCCGATCTGGTCATTACGCTCGGCGGCGACGGTACGTTGCTGCGCGCTGCCCGCATCCTCAACCATCGCGAGATTCCTATCCTCGGTCTTTCCTATGGTCACCTGGGCTTTTTGACGGCCGCGAGCCCCGAGGAGCGCGACATTTTGCAGGTTGTGAGCGATGCCCTGTCCGGTGAGCTGCACGTGAGCCGTCGCGCTACCATCGCCGCGGATATCGTGTCTGTGCGCGAAGACGGTACGAAGGATGTCGTGCGCACCTTCGCCCTCAACGACATGGCGCTTACCCGCGGCCCGCTGTCCGATATGGTTGAGTTTGATATCACGGTGTCCGGCCATCATATCGATCGCCTTCGCGGCGACGGTGTCGTCGTTTCGACGGCGACCGGCTCCACCGGCTACGCGCTTTCCGCCGGCGGCCCCATCGTGAGCCCCGATTACACGGGTATGGTCTGTGTGCCCATCGCCCCGCACACCATTCAAGCTCGCGCTTTCTTGACTTCGCCAAGCGATGTCGTCGAGATCTTTATGTCCGATGATCGCCCGAGCGTGCCGGCGATTGCCATCGACGGACAGTTTATTACCTGCGATGGCACGGTCGAGAGCGTGGCCGTGCGTCGCGGTCCCGGCGATGTGTTGCTTCTGGATTACGGCCCCGAGAGCTTCTATAACTCGGTGAGCCGCGTGTTCTACGGAGTGCGTCATGATCGATGAGCTGCAGGTTTCTAACATTGCACTCATTCGTGAGGCGACGCTGGTGCCGAGTGCCGGCCTGACTGTCCTGACCGGCGAGACCGGTGCCGGCAAGACCGCGCTGCTCTCGGCGCTCAAGCTCATATTGGGCGAGCGCGCGGATTCGTCGACGGTGCGCGAGGGCGAGGCGCTGGCGAGCGTCGAGGCACGCCTGTTCGACGGTCCGCACGACACGGAGGGGTTCACCGTACAGCGTAGCCTTTCTGCCGAGGGCCGCAGCCGCGTAAAAATTGACGGCCGCATCGCCAGCGTGCGTGAGCTTTCGGAGCGCGTCGGCGTGATGATGGATCTTTGCGGTCAGCACGAGCACCAGCGCCTGCTCGATCCGGCGCATCATGTTGCCATGGTCGATGCCTGGGCTGGGCGCGCAGCGCTTGAGGCGCTCGAGAAGTATCGCGCCTGTTTTAAGGCTTCGCGTGTCGCCGCCAAGGAGGTTCGACGTGTCGAAGAGGCCTCGCGTGCGCAGGGGAGTCGCGTCGAGGAGGCGCGCTTTGCCCTCGAGCGCATCGGCGAGGTCGACCCCAAGCCAGGCGAGTACGAGGAGCTCGAGGAGCTGCTGCCGCGCTCCGAACATGCCGAGGTACTGGTTGCCACAGCTAACGATGCCCATGCATCGCTTGCCGCCGAAGGGGGAGCGCTCGATGCCGTGAACAGCGCCGTGGCAGAGCTTTCCCGTATGGCTAGCGTCGATCGCAAACTGGGTGACATTGCCGATTCGCTTTCGGATGCCTGTATCTCCCTTGAGGATAGCGCGAACGAGCTTCGTGCCTATCGCGATGGCGTCGCCTTCGACCCGCGTGAGCTCGCTCGCATGCGTGAGCGGTATTCCGACCTTAAGGGCCTTCTGCGTCAGTGGGGTCCCACCATGGACGATGTCTTTGCCATGCGCGATCGTTCGCAAGAGCTGCTGTCGCTGGTAGACGATGGCGACGAGCAGATCAGGAAGGCGCGCGAGGCACTTGGCGCGGCTGAGCGCGAGCTGTTCGCCGCTGCTAAGGCGCTCAAGCGTGCGCGTAATACGGCTGCCCCGCGCTTTTGTCACGAGGTCGGTCGTCAGATGGCGCGTCTGGAGATGGGAAGCGCTGAGCTTGTCTGGGAGTCGCGCGATTTGCCGCGCGCCGAGTGGACGCCAGCCGGTCCCTCGAGCTATGAGCTGCTGTATCGCAGCGGCGCTGGACTGACGCCACGTCCTTTGCGCCGTATTGCCTCGGGCGGCGAGCTCAGCCGTGTGATGCTGGCGAGCAAAGTTGTCTTAGGCAACGCCGACGGTGTCGACACGCTCGTGTTTGACGAGGTCGATGCCGGCGTTGGCGGTTCCACGGCGCGTGCCCTCGCTGGCGTGCTGGCCGACTTGGCTGCTACGCATCAGGTGATTGTCGTTACGCACTTGGCACAAGTCGCTGTTATGGCCGACAAACATTACGTGGTTAGTAAGGAGCCCGGCGACGTTCCTCAGACGCACCTGGACGAGGTGACCGGCGAGGCCCGAACCGCCGAGATCGCCCGCATGCTGAGCGGCGACCAGTCGGAGGCTAGCCTTGCCCACGCAAAGCAGATGCTCGAAGAAGCGCGGGGGTAATTTTGTCCCAACACGTGCTTGTCCGGCACCGCCCGCCACGAAATGCGGCTATCTCCTACGTTTAATAGGGTACCGTCTACTATACCAATATTTGCAAATAGAAAACCGCAGGTAGAACGCCTGCGGTTTTCTTAGTTTTGCGTGTATGGTTGGTGCCTGCGGTTTAAACGTAGTAGATAGGCACGTTTCGTGGCGGACGGCGCCTATCGGCTCCCCAAGTTGACTACTCCACGACCTTATCCGGCTGGATGAGCTCCTCGTAGTAGCTGATGTGCTCGCGCGCGTCCTCGATTTCGGGCAGCAGGAAGTTGTAGATAACCTCGATGATCATCGTGGCGCTGATCTTGGAGAACGCAAAGTCGCCCGTCGTGAGCAGCGCTTCGTGGTTCACCGTATTAAAGGTATAGTCTGCCAGGCGCGCGAGCGGGGATTTATTGTCGCCACTGATGACGACCACGGTGGCGCCAGCCTCGCGAGCGGCCTTTGCCATGCGGTTAAGACGGCGCGACTTGCCGGAGTTCGAAATCAGCACGATGACGTCACCGGACTTTAGGGTCAGCGCAAAGCCGATGGCAGTTTCACTGATGGTGCTCGCCATGCAGCGCAGGCCCAACTGTGAAAACTTAAACGTCGCATCGAGCGCGACCGCGTTCGTGTTGCCCACGGCGGCGAACTCGATAACGCCGGCATTCTTAAGCGCATGCACAACAGCTGCCAGCGTTTCGTGGTCGATGCCGTCGATCGTCGCATTCAGCTCGCTCACCTTGGCAGCGAGGATATTCTTGAGGCTCTGCTCCATGTTGTCGAGCGAGACCTCGTCGGTCAGGCCCTCGTTGCGCTGGCTTTCCAAGTCGCGCGCCAGCGAAAACTGAAAGCTGCGAAAGCTGCCAAAGCCCAGCTTGCGGCAAAAGCGAGAAACCGTCGCCTCGGACGTGGCGGCGGCTCGTGAGAGCTGGGCGGCTGTCAGGCGCGGTGCCTCGGACTGGTGCTCCAGAATATAGTCGACAATGCGCTGCTCGGATTCGCTGTATCCCTTGTGGGTGCTAATAAGGGAGAGCGCGCTCTTGCTGCTATCGGACATGGACGGCTCCTGGTTGGCATGAAAATCGGACTTGTTTTTCATGCCATAGTATACGGGCATTTTCAATTACAAGATACACCTTGCCGTATTAAGCGATGATGATAAACTTTCACCTACCGTTTACGGTTATGAAAGAACCTTTCACCGGAGAATTGCGCCTTTTCTCTTCTCACGCAAGCGGTGGGTTGGTATCTTTCAGGTGTGGAAAAACGCGCAAGAAGCGCGTGTAGGGGAGCGCCCGCGGGCGCAGAACTCAAGAAGGAGGGACACATGGCTAAGTTTGACATCATCGCCGCCACCGGTTGCCCGACCGGTATCGCGCACACCTTCATGGCGAAGGAGGCGCTGGAGAAGGCAGCTGCCGAGCGCGGTCTGACCATTAAGGTCGAGACCCATGGCCAGGTCGGTGTCGAGAACGAGCTCACGAAGGGTGAGATCGCCGGTGCCAAGGCCGTCGTCGTCGCAGCCGACAAGGATGTCCAGGCGGAGCGATTCGCCGGTAAGCCCATGGTTTCCGTTGGTGTTTCCAAGGCCCTGTCCGTTGATGCCGCCGGTAAGCTGATCGATCGCGCGCTCGCCGCCAAGGGCGACAGCACGGTTGCCGCTGCCGCCGATGTCGAGGACGAGGTCGAGGAGAAGGAGTCCATCGGTCACGTCATCTACAAGCACCTCATGAATGGCGTCAGCCACATGCTGGTCTTCGTCGTCGCCGGTGGTGTTCTGACCGCCGTTTCGTTCCTGTGGGGCATCACGTCCTTCGATTCGACGGCTGCCGACTACAACAGCTTCGCCGCTATGCTCAAGATTATCGGCGGCATCGCCATGAACCTCATGGTTCCCGTGCTTTCCGCCTACATCGCCGAGTCCATCGGCAAGCGCCCGGCACTCGTCCCCGGCTTTGTTGCCGGTATGATCGCCATCCAGGGCCTGCCCGTTAACGCCGATACCGGTATGATCGACGCCGGTGGCGCTGGCGTGGGCTTCGGCTTCCTGGGCGGCATCGTCGGCGGCTTCCTCGCTGGTTATGTCATCCTGCTGCTCGAGAAGGTCTTTGCCGGTCTGCCCAAGAACCTGGACGGCCTCAAGGCTATCTTCCTGTACCCGCTGTTCTCGACCGCCATCGTCGGCCTGGTCATGCTCGGCATTTCCGGCCCCATGGCTGCCATCAACACCGCCATGATGGACTTCCTCAAGGGCCTGTCTGCCTCTGGCGCCGTTGTCCTGGGTCTTGCCATCGGCTGCATGTGCGCCTTTGATATGGGTGGCCCGGTTAACAAGGCTGCTTACGTCACCGGTACCGCTATGCTCACCGAGGCCCTGGCCGCCGGTGTTGGCACCGAGACCTACAACTTCGGCACCAACTTCATGGCTGCCGTTTCCGCCGCCTGCATCGTTCCGCCGCTGATCACCACCTTCGCCGTCGTCGTCGGCAAGAAGTACTTCAGCCAGGAGGATCACGACGCCGGTGTCGTCAACCTCATCCTTGGTTGCACCCACATCACCGAGGGCGCCATTCCGTTCATGACCAAGAACATCTGGCCCGTCATGCCCATCATGATGCTCGGTTCCTCCATCGCTTCGATTCTGACCATCATGTTCAACGTTCACGACCCGGCGCCTCACGGCGGCTTCCTGGTCCTGCCCGTTGTCGAGAACGGTCCGCTGTGGGTCCTCGCGATCCTCATCGGTGCTGTGGTCGGTGGCATCTTGTTCGTGGCCTTCAAGAAGTACGACTTCGAGAAGAACCAGAAGGCCGCTCCTGCAGCCAAGCCGGTTGAGGCCCCCAAGGCCGCTGCCGTCGAGGCTCCCAAGGCCGAGGCTGCCGACTTCGTGAAGGTCGAGAACGTCTTTGTCGCCGAGGACTTCGCTTCTCGTGACGAGGCCCTGAGCTTTGTCTCCAACCAGGCTGTCAAGGCCGGTATCGCCGGCGACGCCGACGCCGTGATGAACGCCTTCCTGGCCCGCGAGGCCGAGGGCACCACGGGCATGATGGAGGGCTTCGCCATCCCGCATGCCAAGTCCGACGCCATCACCGAGGCTGCCGTCATCGTCGTCAAGGACGAGTCCGGCGTGACCGGTTGGGACACCATGGACGGCGCTCCCGTCAACGTGGCCATCGCCCTGCTCATCCCGGGCGCTCAGGCTGGCACCACGCACCTCAAGATCCTGTCCAAGGTCGCCGAGGCGCTCATGGACGAGGACTTCCGTGCCACCGTCAAGGGTTCCACCAACGCCGCCGAGATCGCCAAGACGATCAACGCCCGTCTGGTCTAATCCTGTAGCCAGCGAATAGCATCGCCCCCTGTAACAAAGGCGAGGACTCCCTACGGGTCCTCGCCTTTGTTCATACCACCCGGCACTCAGGGACGTTCCTTTCCTGCCGGCACCCCGGGACACTCCTTAGTCCCCAACAGGGCATAAATAGCCCTCATCGACTGAATCACCCACGCGAACAATAATTCAGCCAGAATTCCTTTCGCACGATATTTCTTGGATGGAAGCATGTTCCCGCAGCTCGCCTGCCGGGCGGGGCGGTTAAGTTTGTCGCGAGTTCCGCACGCAAAGGAAAGCACTTAATGTGCTTTCCGTCTTGCGCAGGACTGTAGAGCAGCAAACTTAACCGCCCCGCCCGGCAGGCGAGCGGACAGCGAACGACATCTGTCCAACAATTCGTGTGAAACACAATGAAAAACCGTTTGATGTGAGTTAATATAAACAACGTCGTGAATCTGACTCCTGCCGCATACACGACAGGGGTTAAACACAAAAAGGAGTCAATTATGGTTTCTGAGAAGGCTACCCTCGTCAATCCGCAGGGTCTTCACATGCGTCCGGCTGGCCTCTTCGCCTCCACCATGGGCAAGTACGCCTGCGACGTGACGGTCGTCACCCCCGAGAAGGAGGTCAACGGCAAGTCCCCGATGGCCCTCATGGCTGCTGGTATCCCCTGCGGTACCGAGGTCGAGGTCAAGTGCGACGGCGCCGACGAGGCCGAGGCTCTGGCTGCTGCCATCGAGCTCATCAAGAGCGGTCTTGGCGAGTAGAACTCAAACGGGTCGCATGTTGAACAATTAAGTTCATACTTGGGGGCGCAGTGACCTGCATCAAGGTAGCTGCGCTCTTTTGTCATGGATATGGCAAAACGCTTTATCACATGGCACGGAGAGAGGAATGGGAATGTATCAGGGAGTCAACGCATCCGAGGGCATCGGAATCGGCACCGTCATGGTCGCCGTCGATCCCGACTTGACGTTTGAACCGCACGAGGTCGCTGATTCGGCAGCAGAGAAGGAGCGCTATCAGACCGCTCTTTCGGTCTTCTGCGAGAAGACCCAGGCTCAGGCCGACCACATGAAGGAGACGGTGGGCGAGGCCGAGGCCGAGATCATGAGCGGACACATTGTCCTGGCTCAGGATCCGGGCATGACCGACGCCATCAACGCCGCCATTGACGGCGGTACTTGCGCCGAGCAGGCGCTCATGGACACCTCGACCATGTTCGAGAACATGTTCCTGTCCATGGACGACGAGATGTTCCGTCTGCGCGCGGCCGATATCGCCGACATCCGCACCGGTATTCTGGCCGAGCTGCTGGGCAAGGAGGTCGTCGACCTCTCCGTCCTGCCCGAGAACACCGTTGTTGTCGTGCACGACCTTACGCCGTCTATGACCGCCACGATCGATAAGGCCCACGTTGCCGGCATCGTCACCGAGACCGGTGGCCGCACGTCGCACTCCGCGATCATCGCGCGCGCCCTCGAGATCCCGGCCGTCCTTTCGGTCTCTAACAGCTGCACCGCGCTTCGCAACGGTATGACCGTCGTCGTCGACGGTGGCAAGGGTGTTGTCGAGGCCGATCCCGACGAGGAGACGCTCGCTGCCTACACCGCCAAGGCCGAGGCCTTCGCTGCCGAGAAGGCAGCCCTCGAGGCCTTCCGCGGCAAGCCGTCCGTGACTGCCGATGGCATCAAGAAGATCATCGCCTGCAACATCGGTAACCCCGATGACGTGCCCAACGCGCTCGATCACGATGCCGAGGCCATTGGTCTGTTCCGCTCCGAGTTCCTGTTCATGGACTCCGCTGAGCTTCCTTCCGAGGAAGAGCAGTTCAACGCCTACCGCAAGGTCGCCAGTGCGCTCAAGGGCGCTCCGGTCATCATCCGTACGCTCGACGTGGGCGGCGACAAGGAGATCCCGTACCTGCACATGGTCAAGGAAGACAACCCCTTCATGGGTTTCCGCGCCGTGCGTTACTGCCTGGCCAACCCCGACCAGTACAAGGTTCAGCTTCGCGCCCTGCTGCGCGCCAGCGCCTTTGGTGACGTCAAGATCATGATCCCGCTCGTCACTTGCGTCGAGGAGGTCGTGGCCGTCAAGGAGCTCGTCGAGCAGTGCAAGGCCGAGCTGACCGAAGAGGGCCGCAAGTTCAACGAGAACATCGAGGTCGGCATCATGGTCGAGACGCCTGCCGCCTCGCTGCTCGCAGACCGCCTGGCCGAGGTCGCCGACTTCTTCTCCATCGGCACCAACGACCTGATCGGCTACACCATGTGCGCCGACCGTGGCAACGACACCATCTCCAACCTGTACCAGGTGTACTATCCCGCCGTGCTCCGCTCGCTCAAGAACATCATCGAGAGCGGCGTGAAGGCCGGCATCATGGTCGGTATGTGCGGCGAGGCCGCTGCCGATCCGCTGCTTGAGCCGCTGCTGATCAGCTGGGGCCTGGAGGAGTTCTCAATGAGCGCTCCGTCCATCCTGCGTGCCCGCAAGACCATCAGCCAGTGGACCAAGGCCGAGTGCGACGAGCTCGCCGAAAAGGCGCTCGCCTGCAACACCGCCGCCGAGGTCAAGGCACTGCTCGAGTCCGCAGCTCGCTAATTTGGTATCAGAGGTAACCGCGTGGTTGGAATGGGCCGGCCACGCGGCCCTCACATATACAGGGGGTACTGTAAATGTTCTACACGCTAACCGCTAACCCGGCTGTCGACATGACGGTTTCGAGCTCTCCGCTCGAGCCCGACGAGAACGTCCGCACCGGCTCGGCCAGCTACACCGCCAACGGCAAGGGCCTCGACGTGTCCTTCGCCTTTAAGAAGATGGGTGTCGACACCGTCGCGCTCGGCTTCTTCGCCGGCTTCACGGGCAAGTTCATCGTCGAGGAAGTCATGAACCTGGGTTGCCTGTGCCGCCCGGTCTGGACCGACGGCATCACGCGTATCAACACCTACGTCAACGATGGCCAGCACGAGTACGGCATCCTCAACCCCGGTGCTCCTATTACGCCGCAGCACCAGGAGGAGCTCTACAACATCCTGGACACCGCGGGCGATCTTGAGTGCCTGATCGTCTCCGGTTCCGTGCCTCCCAAAGCTACGCCCGACTTCCTGGCTCAGGTCATGGAGCACGCTCAGGCCCGTGGCGCCGACGTCGTCCTGGACCTTTCTTCCGACAAGCTCAAGGAGCTCGCTCACAAGAAGCCGCTGCTCATCAAGCCGAACCATCACGAGATGAAGGCCATCTTCGGCGTGCCGGTCGACACTGACGACGAGGTCCGCGTTGCCATGAAGATGGCTCACGACGCTGGCGTTCAGAACGTGCTGCTCACCCGTGGTAGCCGTGGCGACGCCTACTTCTCCAACGGCGAGGATATTTGGTACGCCAAGCGTGAGTTCAACATCAAGCTGGTCTCTTCCGTCTGCGCCGGCGACTGCACCCTCGCTGCGTTCCTGCACAAGTGGTACAGGGATCGCGACAACGTCGAGGAGGCCATGAAGCTCGCTATGGCCACCGGCGCCAACGTCGCTGAGTCCGTCGGCATCGGCGACTTCGGTCACGTCGACGAGTACAGCAAGCGCGTTGCCGTCCGTAAGCTCGATCGCAAGTAAGCGAAACGCGACAAATTCGTGCGCATGCGGCGTCCCGGTTTTGATCGGGGCGCCGTTTTTTCGTGGGAAAAGTGAGATGAAACCGCCCTTCACCGCTTCCACACCGTTCGCCGAGTTGTTGTAGCCTTTTGCCGAAGTGTGGAATATACTTTCATTAACACGTTGCTTCGTGAAAGGAACATTCATGATTTACACGCTCACTGCAAATCCCGCCATTGACTACAACATCTCCTGCGATGGCCTGTCCGCCAATACCGTTACGCGCACCCGTAACGCGGTCTACACCCCCAACGGCAAGGGTCTCAACGTCTCGTTTACGCTCGACCACTACGGCGTCGACACCACGATCTTGGGCTTCTTCGCCGGCTTCTCGGGCGAGTTCATCGTTAAGGGCGCCGAGGCCCTGGGAGTGCCCGTCAAGCCTGTGTGGACTGACGGCATCACGCGTGTCAACGTGTTCCTCAACGCCGGTCCCGACACCGAGTACAACATGGTCAATGCCGGTGCCGCCATCAACGCTGCCAACGAGCAGGAGATGTTTGAGCTCATCGATTCACTCGACGACATGACCTGCCTGGTCATTAGCGGCTCGCTGCCCCCCAACACCTCCGAGGGCTTCCTTGCCGAGGTCCTGCGTCGCGTGAAGGCGAAAGGCGCCGAGTTCGTGCTCGATATCTCGAGCCATCAGCTGGCCGACCTCATTGCTATGGAGCCGTTGCTCATTAAGCCCAACGACGACGAGCTACTCGACATCTTTGGCATAAAGGTAAGCGGTGGCGACGACGAGTCCGTCAAGGGCGCTATGGCCGAACTTCATGCCAAGGGCGCCAAGAACGTGCTGCTGACCCTTGGTGGCGCCGGAGCGTACTTCTCCAACGGCGAGCACATCTGGTTTGCCAACCGTACCTTTGAGGTCAAGCTGCTGTCGACGGTTTGCGCCGGCGATTCCTCGCTCGCTGCGTTCTTGTCCGTGTGGCACGACGCCCCCGAGCGCGTCGAGGACGCCCTGCGCCTTTCGATGGCCACCGGCGCCAACGTGGTCGAGTGCCCGGGTCTGGGCGACTTTGCCAAGGTCGAGAAGTATAAGAAGGGCATCGCCATCCGTCAGGTCTGCTAGGTCTGGCATAGCACTTGAGCATTTCGCATCCGTCTTGATAGCAGGACGGATGCGTTTTTGTTTATCGGACTTGCGTGTGCAGCGGAGGCTGTTTCTTGCTAGACTTCTTGCATATGCAATCGATAGCCAATTTGATAGTCGCAGGAGGCCATAGGCATGTGCAATGTTTCGCTCAACGGTACGCAGCCGACCGATGCCTCCATCCGTGTCCTGCGTGCGCTCGAGGCAGCCGGTCTTGAGGCCTGGTACGTAGGCGGTTGGGTACGTGATGCCCTGATGGGGCGCCCCAGCCACGATGTTGACATGTGCTGCAGCGGCCTGTGGCAGGAGTCCAAAGAGGCGCTCGAGGCGGCTGATATTGCGGTGGTTGAGTCGGGCATTAAATTCGGCGGCATCACGGCTATTTGCGATGGCGAGCGTATCGAGGTCACCACCTACCGCTTGGACGGCTTCTATACCGACGGTCGTCATCCCCAGAGTGTGGAGCGCGCTGCTTCGCTTGAGGACGACCTGGCGCGCCGCGACTTTACCGTCAATGCCATGGCGTGGCATCCCGAGCGCGGCCTTGTCGACCGTTACGACGGCCAGGGCGACCTGGAGCGCAAGCTTATCCGCGCCGTTGGAGATCCCAAGCGTCGTTTTAACGAGGACGCGCTTCGCATGCTGCGCGCGGTGCGGTTTGCCTGCCGCTTGGACTTTATGATTGAGCCTGCGACCAAGCAGGCCCTGGCCGAATGTGCGCCGTTGCTCGATGCCGTGGCGCACGAACGTGTGGGCATTGAGCTTGAGGGCATCCTTTCGACTGGCCACGGGGGAGACGCGATGCTGCGCTACCCCGAGCTTGTTTGCGCCGCCGTGCCCGAGCTCGCGTCCGCTCGCGGGTTTGATCAGCGCAGTGTCTATCATGCGTTTAACGTCTACGAGCATATCGCCCGCGTGCTGACGGTAGCAGGGGAGCTGGCGCTGTGCGACGGCGTCGCGCCCTCGTCGAGCCTTATGTGGGCGGCGTTTTTGCACGACGTTTCCAAACCCGAGTGCTTTACGGTCGATCACGACGGCAGCGGTCACTTCTACGGTCATCCCGAGCTCGGCGCCAAGAAGGCGCGTGTCATCATGGATCGCCTAGCGCTCTCGCATGATTTGGTGCGCGATGTGTGCCTGCTGATCAAATACCATGACAAGCCGCTGCGCTCCGAGCGCTCCTGCCTGCTCAATATGATGCGCCTGCTTTCGGGCGAGGGTGTCGATACGCCGCGTCTGATGGACGAGCTCATGGACCTTAAGCGTGCCGACACGCTCGGCAAGGCGCCCTCGTGCTTCTATTATGTCGAGACGATCGAGGAGATGCGCGCGCTCGCCCACGATCTGCTGCAGGCGGGAGATCCCTATACGCTCAAGATGCTTGCCATCAATGGTGGCGATTTGATTCGCGCCGGCGTCAAGCCAGGGCCGGAACTGGGACAGCTGCTCAACGCTGCTCTCGACGCCGTGATCGAGGACAACATCCCCAACACCCGTGAAGCCCTCCTGACTCATCTCCACCTAGGGTAGCAAAAATAGCCTCGTCCCAAATTAACTACCTTGTTGACCTGCGCGTTCCATAACCTCGCGACAAAATTTCGGCAATTTGGAATTTCTTCTTGCGCTTACGTTTTTTGTCCCGTAATATATTTCCTCGCAGCACGGCAGTGCAGATGTCATGTGGCCCGTTCGTCTAGCGGTTTAGGACGCCGCCCTCTCAAGGCGGAGATCACCAGTTCGAATCTGGTACGGGCTACCACTTCTTTTCTGCTGAGGCTTATGGCCCGTTCGTCTAGCGGTTTAGGACGCCGCCCTCTCAAGGCGGAGATCACC
>CATYZI010000024.1 GCA_958415625.1 uncultured Collinsella sp.
CGCAGGAAGCTTGGATACGCCTAGGCGCGGTCCAAGAAATCGTCCGCACCCCCTTCCCGAGATGTTCGACCTCTTTGTGACCCCGCTCGTCTCGGTGTTCGTGACCGTGCTCGTGACGCTCGTTGCCGTCGGCCCCATCTTTGTCTGGGCCGAGAACGCCATCCTCGGTCTGATCCAGACCCTGCTGACCCTGCCCTTCGGCATCGGTTCCTTTATCGTCGGCCTGTTCTATGCCCCCACGGTCGTTACCGGTATCCACCAGATGTACACCGCCATCGACCTGGGCCAGCTCGCCCAGTACGGCGTGACCTATTGGCTGCCCATCGCTAGCGCCGCCAACATCGCCCAGGGCGGTGCCGCACTCGCCGTTGCCTTTAAGACCCGCGATGCCAAGATCAAGGGTCTGGCGCTTCCTTCGGCCCTGTCCGCCTTCATGGGCATTACCGAGCCTGCCATCTTTGGTGTGAACCTGCGCTTCTTTAAGCCCTTCATCGCCGGCTGCATCGGCGGCGGTTGCGGTGCCTTGGTCTGCGCGCTCACTTCGCTGGCTGCCTCCGGCACGGGTGTTACGGGTATCTTTGGTATCCTGCTGTGCCTGGCCCAGCCCGTGCAGTACGCGATCATGTTTGCGGTCGCCGCGCTGGTTTCCTTTGCCGTCTCGTTTGTCCTGTACAAGGACGAGCCCAAGGCTTCCGAGCAGGCCTAAGAGCTTTTGATTGAGGGGGTGCCCGCGGGTTGTATGCTCGCGGGCGTTTCCCGTATCTGGTGCCGATCTCTGGCGCCTTGTTACTTTCGATCCGTTAGGACTTTGATATGTCTAATGCACTTGGCCGCGACCTTGCAAAGCTGGTTGCCGCTGTTGACGCTGCCGCCTCTGAGTGCGGCCATGGCGCGTATGGCCAGCGCTTCCATATAATGCCGCCGGCGGGCTGGCTCAACGACCCCAACGGTCTTTGCCAGGCAGGCGGCGTGTTCCATGCCTATTTTCAGTATGCGCCGTTTGATGTCGAGGGTGGCGTTAAGGCCTGGGGCCATGCGACGAGCCGCGACCTTATGACGTGGGACTATGTTGGCGCTCCGTTGCTGCCCGACGAGCCGTTCGATTGCCACGGTGTGTATTCGGGCTCCGCGCTTGCCGAGGACGGTCGCATTCGCGTGCTCTATACGGGCAACGTTAAGCTTTCCGATGCGGACGGGACGTACGACTACGTCAATACCGGCCGTCGCGCTGATACCGTCTATGTGGAGAGTACCGACGGCCAAACGTTCGGCGCCAAGCGTGTGGTGCTGGATTCCGAGGATTATCCTGAGGATTTGACCTGCCACGTGCGCGATCCCAAGGTGTGGCGTGACGCGGACGGGCGTTATCACATGGTGCTGGGCGCGCGTCGTCGCGTGGATGGGCCGCATGTCGAGAGCCGTTTCTGTGCGATGCACGGTGAGGGTGCCGGGCGCGATGTGGGCGAGATCTTGGTGTATGGCTCGCCCGATATGCTGAGCTGGGAGCTCGAGAGCCGCGTGTCTACGCCCGAGCGTTTTGGCTTTATGTGGGAGTGCCCGGGATACCTTGAGCTTGAGGCGGATGGCGGTGTACCGGCGAAGTGGCTGTCCTTCTCGCCCCAGGGCCTTGAGGGAGGTCGTTGGGATCGCGGCAATGTGTATGCCGCTGGCTACATGCCTGTAACGGGCGACATTACCGGTGGTGACGGTGCCTATGAGCTGGGCGAGTTCCGCCTGTGGGACGCTGGTTTTGACTTCTATGCTCCGCAGGAGTTTACGTCCGAGGATGGCCGCCACATTCTGATCGGCTGGATGGGCATGCCCGATGAGCCGACCTATGGCAACGCACCGACCGTGGTGTGCGGCTGGCAGCACTGCATGACGGTGCCGCGCGAGCTTACGGCCGGTGCCGGCGGCGTGGTACTGCAGCAGCCGGCGCGCGAGATTGAGCACCATTATGCCTCGGTGCGTGTAGGGGAGGGCTCGTTGGAGGTTGCCGGCGATACCTGCTTTGACGTTGTCGTTGACGGTGTCGATGGCGCATTTACCGCGACCGTTGATGGCGAGCTGAAGCTGGCGTTTGTGCCCGCTGGGGACGAACTGCCCTCGCGCTTTGAGATGCGATTTACCGATGAGGGTCGCGCTTCTGCCGGCTGTGGTCGCACCGTGCGCTGGGAGCCCGTCGACGAGGTGCGCAACGTGCGCATTGTTGGCGATGCCTCTTCGGTCGAGGTGTTTGTGAACGATGGCGCGCTCGTGTTCTCGACGCGCATCTATCCCGAGGCCTATGGCGTGACCGTTGACGCTCCGGGTGCGTGCGTGACCTATCACACGCTCATCATCTAGGTGATTCGTCGCATATCGGCGCTATACTGCAGCCGTTGCCCACGATGCGGGGAACACCCGCATCGTGGGTTTTTGTTTTGAAGGGACGGTACCGCATGGGCGTACAGCAGCTAGAAGAGGCCTGGGCTTTGAGGACCGGCGCGCGTGAAGCGCGGTTGCTCGCGGCCTCGCATGTGCCAGCAGCGTTGTCGCAATTGGGGATTGTGCGCCCCGGTGACCGCCTGGTGGCCTTTGCGGATGACTTTGCCGAAGCCTTTGCGCGCGGCTTTGATGCCTGCGACGTGGCTATGGTGGGCTCACCGTCCGCCGATGCGCTTGCTGCCACATCCAAGGGCTTTGATGCTTCATTTGATGCCGAAGGGCCGCATCTGTGGTGGTTCGTCAACTCCATCGGTGGGTTTGGACTGCGCGTGCCCGATCTGCGTGCGCTGGGTCGAGCGGCTCGCGAGGCCCATGCGCTGCTGGTTGTGGACAACACCGTGGCATGCGTCTTTGGCTGCGATCCGCTGCGGTTGGGTGCCGCGCTGTCGTTCGAGGCACTTGACCGCGTGTGCGCCGGTAAGGCTCCGCGCAAGCTCGTTGCCGCTTCGGTCGCGCGCTCGCAGCTCAAGCGCCATCGTGTGGATGCCGCGGCTGAGTGCGCGCATGCCCTGCTTGAGCGCTGCGATGCGTTGGCACTCGACCTTTCTACCGAGGAGGCCGACGTGCTGGAGCGTGGTCTTTCCACGCTCGATACCCGCATGCAGGCGCACTTCGATCGCGCCCGTGCGCTGTCCGAGTATCTGGTCGCCAACGAGATGGTGCGCAACGTGCGCTATCCCGGGCTGACCTCGCATCCCGACCATGCGGTTGCAACGGGAATCCTCGAGCACGGCTTTGGCCCTGCAGTTGAGTTTGACCTTATCGAGCGTAGCGCGGGCGAGCTGTTCGATGCTTTGCCGGGGGAGTTTCGCACATCGCCCGCCGGCGGCGCTACGACGCGTCTTTCGGCCCCACGTGGCAAGCAGGGGAGCACCATCCGTCTCTTCGCCGGCACCGACGACCCCTTGATCGTGGCCGCCACCCTAGACAACGCCCTCCGTAAGTAGCTACTTTTTGGTGATGCTGGCGATGAGGGCGTTGGCTTTGGTGGCGATGACGTTGTTAATGTCGGCCTGCAGCTCTTCGTAGACCGCTATGGCTCGCTCGCCGGCGGGGGTGAGGGTGGATCCGCGGGCGCCGTCGCGCTCGATGAGCTTGCAGCCCAGCTGACCTTCGGCCTCGTTTACAATGCGCCAGGCCTTGGAATACGCCATGCCCATGCTCTTGGCGGCGCGGTTGAGCGAGTGCTCGCGGGCAATACCCTGCAGCAGCAAGACGCAGCCGTGGCCGAACACGCCCGGCAGATCCTTGTCGCACGCTTGAATGACCAACTTTGCCGTCGTCTTGTACTCCATGTGCTCCACGTCTCCCCGCTAAAGTGTTTGCTGGGCAAACGCATAGCCTGCGTCAAACCCTCGTGTGCTCTTCTTAAATCATGCATTGTAGCAGTCAAAGTGCGTTAAGATACTTCCCCAGTATTGGGCGCCCAAGGTTGGGCTGGGTCCTACGAGGCCTGCAGCCGACCGGTCGCATGGAAAAAGGAGAAACATGGCTACGTTCTTTCCCGGTGAGTCCCACACGTTTTCGGAGTATCTGCTGGTTCCTGGTTACTCGTCCTCGCAGTGCATCCCCAACAACGTCTCTCTTAAGACGCCGCTAACCCGCTTTAAGCGCGGTGAGAAGCCGGCAATCACCCTGAACATCCCCATGGTTTCCGCCATCATGCAGTCCGTCTCGGGCGTCGATATGGGTGTCGCGCTCGCTACCGAGGGTGGCCTGTCCTTCATTTACGGTTCCCAGAGCGCCGAGTCCGAGGCCGCTATGGTCAAGGCCGTCAAGGATCACAAGGCCGGCTTCGTTCAGTCCGATTCTACGCTGACCCCCGACATGACCATGGAGCAGGTCATCGAGCTCAAGGAGAAGACCGGTCACTCCACTATGCCGGTCACCGACGACGGCACTCCCAAGGGTAAGCTCCTGGGCATCGTCACCAGCCGTGACTATCGCCCCAGCCGCGATGACCACCAGACGAAGGTCTCCGAGTTCATGACCCCGCGTGAGCAGCTCATCGTGGGCGACAAGAACATCAGCCTCAAGGTTGCCAACGACGTCATCTGGGACAACAAGCTCAACGCCCTGCCCATCGTCGACGACAACGATCACCTGATGGGTATTGTCTTCCGCAAGGACTACGACAGCCACAAGACCAACCCCAACGAGCTGCTCGATGGCGACAAGCGCTACATGGTCGGCGCCGGTATCAACACCCGCGACTATGCCGAGCGCGTGCCGCTGCTCATCGAGGCCGGTGCCGACGTTCTGTGCATCGACTCCTCCGAGGGCTTCAGCGAGTGGCAGAAGCGCACCATCGAGTGGATCCGCGCCAACTATGGCGAGGACGTTAAGGTCGGCGCCGGTAACGTCGTCGACGCCGAGGGCTTCCGCTTCCTTGCCGACTGCGGTGCCGACTTCATCAAGGTCGGTATCGGCGGCGGTTCCATCTGCATTACCCGCGAGACCAAGGGCATTGGCCGCGGCCAGGCCACCGCGCTGATCGACGTCTGCCGCGCTCGTGACGAGTACTACGAGGAGACCGGTGTCTACGTGCCCGTGTGCTCCGACGGCGGCATCGTCTACGACTACCACATGACGCTCGCCCTTGCCATGGGTGCCGACTTCATGATGCTGGGCCGCTACTTCGCCCGCTTCGATGAGAGCCCGACCGAGCGCGTCAACGTGAACGGCCAGTACATGAAGGAGTACTGGGGCGAGGGTTCTGCGCGTGCCCGCAACTGGCAGCGCTACGACCTGGGCGGCGCCGCGAAGCTCAGCTTCGTCGAGGGCGTCGACTCCTACGTTCCCTACGCCGGTTCCCTCAAGGACGGCGTGGGCGGCACGCTCTACAAGGTTAAGTCCACGATGTGCAACTGCGGTGCCCTCTCGATCCCCGAGCTCCAGGAAAAGGCACGTCTAACGCTGGTCAGCTCCACCTCCATCGTCGAAGGCGGCGCCCACGACGTAGTCGTCAAGGATTCTCAGCAGAGCGTTTCCTATCGATAAGGTAAGAGCTGCATATCAAAGGTTGAGTATCAACCACGTTATTTAGATAAAGCGAGATGCCTGCAAGTCGCAGGCATCTCGCTTGTTGTATTTGCTATCATCATGCGAGTTAACCTTAGGGTCGGGCGGCTTGGCTTTGTTCGCTACAAGTTCCGCACGCAAAGAAGAGCACTTAATGTGCTCTTCGTCTTGCGCAGGACTGTCCGCAGTGGCGAATAAAGCCAAGCCGACCGACCCCATCTAAGATTAAAGGAGCTGATATGTGCGATTGCACAGATCATAAGGACGAGATTCCTGCCTACGACGCGCAGGCCATCGAGTCCCGGTGGATGAAGGCCTGGGAGGATTCCAACCTCTTTGCCGTCGACACCGACGACAGCAAGCCCAAGAAGTACGTGCTCGAGATGTTCCCGTATCCGTCGGGCGACCTGCACATGGGCCACGCGCGCAACTACACCATCGGCGATGCCATGGCCCGTCAGGCTCGTATGCGCGGCTTTGACGTGCTGCACCCCATCGGCTTTGACGCCTTTGGCCTGCCCGCCGAGAACGCTGCCATCAAGCACAACACACAGGCTGCCGCCTGGACGTATAAGAACATGGACCAGGCGCTCGCCACGATGAAGCGCATGGGCTTCTCCTACGATCTGGATCGCATGGTCAAGACCTGCAGCCCCGACTACTACCGCTGGGGCCAGTGGATCTTTGAGAAGATGTGGGAAAAGGGCCTGGTCTACCGTAAGAAGAACCCGGTCAACTGGTGCCCCACCTGCAAGACCGTTCTGGCCAACGAGCAGGTTACCGAGGGCAAGTGCTGGCGCTGCGGCACCGAGCCCGAGAAGCGCGACCTGGAGCAGTGGTACTACAAGATTACCGAGTACTCTCAGGAGCTGCTCGACGACCTGGAGAAGCTCCCCGGCTGGCCCGAGCGCGTCAAGCAGATGCAGGCTAACTGGATCGGTCGCTCCGAGGGCGCCGAGGTCGACTTTACCCTTTGCGACCAGGATGGCGAGCCCATCGAGGGCGACGAGGGCAAGATCACCGTCTTCACCACGCGTGCCGATACGCTCTTTGGTGTTTCCTTCTTTGTCCTGGCTCCCGAGTACGCCGGTCTGCACGAGCTCGTCGAGGGTACGGAGTACGAGGAGGCCGTCACCAAGATTGTCGAGGACTCCAAGCATATCTCTGCCGTCGAGCGTGCCCAGGGCACCCTCGAGAAGCACGGTGCCTTCACGGGCCGCTATGTGGTAAACCCCGTCAACGGCGAGAAGGTCCCCGTGTGGGTTGCCGATTATGTCGTTGCCGACTACGGTACCGGTGCCGTCATGGCCGTTCCCTGTGGCGACCAGCGCGACTTTGAGTTCGCCCGCAAGTACGACCTGCCGATCGTACCGATCATCCTGGACGATGGCGATCGCGCTGCCGTCGAGGCCAGCGGCGAGACCATCGATACCTTCCATGCCGAGACCGTCGACTGGGATTGCGCTCACGCTGCCGAGGGCACGCTCGTCCAGTCCGGCAAGTACACCGGCATGCGCGGCGGTAAGCACTCCGAGGGCGAGGCTGCCATCGTGGCCGACCTCGAGGCCATGGGCTGCGGTCGTCGCAAGGTCGAGTTCCGTCTGCGCGACTGGCTCATCAGCCGTCAGCGCTATTGGGGCAACCCTATCCCGGCTATCCATTGCGAGCACTGCGGTATTGTGCCCGTGCCCGAGGATCAGCTGCCGGTGACGCTGCCCGAGAACCTGGATCTGGGCGCCGGCGAAACCCTCGCCGAGTGCAAGGAGTTCTACGAGACCACCTGCCCGGTCTGCGGCCGCCCGGCCAAGCGCGAGACTGATACCATGGACACCTTCACTTGCTCCAGCTGGTATTACCTGCGCTATACCGATCCGCACAACACCGAGCTGCCCTTCTCCCGCGAGGCCGCCGACCGTTGGATGCCCGTCGATAACTACATCGGCGGCATCGAGCACGCCATTCTGCACCTGCTCTACAGCCGCTTCTTTACCAAGGCGCTGCGCGACCTGGGCCTGCTGAGCGTGGACGAGCCCTTCACCAACCTGCTGTGCCAGGGCATGGTCAAGGACGAGAACGGCGATACCATGTCCAAGTCCAAGGGCAACGTCGTGCCCCCGAGTTCGGTCATCGAGCCCTACGGCGCCGACACCATGCGTCTGGCGATCCTGTTTATCGCCCCGCCCGAGAAGGACTTCGACTGGGATCCCAAGGCCGTTGAGGGCGCCAACCGCTTCATCAAGCGCGCCTGGCGTATCGTTTGGCAGCTCGTCCAGTCCGGCGACGCCAGCGTGGCCTTCGACAAGTCCGCGCTCGACGAGGCTGCGATGAAGCTCTATCGCGAGCGTCACCGCACGATCGCCAAGTGCACGGAGGACTTCGATCGCGGCCAGTTCAACACCGCCATCTCGGCCGTCATGGAGCTCGTCAACGCGGCGAGCGCCTACCTCAACGCCACCGAGGGT
Source organism: uncultured Collinsella sp. (assembly GCA_958415625.1). Lineage (GTDB taxonomy): Bacteria > Actinomycetota > Coriobacteriia > Coriobacteriales > Coriobacteriaceae > Collinsella. The sequence goes on from CATYZI010000024.1 coordinate 7,971, forward strand.
ACCGCCCGCGACAAGGCGCTGTGCTACGGCGTGGCTAAGGATATCGTGAGCGTCCTTGCCCCCATCTGTCCGTTCTGGGCCGACGAGCTGTGGCACGAGGCACTCGGCTGCGAGGGCAACGCCTACACCGCCGCCTGGCCCGAGTTCGACCTGGCCGAGTCCGTTGAGGACACGGTGCAGATCGTGGTCCAGGTGCTCGGCAAGGTCCGCGGCCGCGTCGACGTTGCCCGCGATGCCTCCAATGAGGATATGCAGGCTGCCGCCGAGGCCGCCGTCGCCAAGTGGCTCGAGGGCAAGACGGTCGTCAAGGCCATCTGCGTGCCCGGTAAGCTGGTCAACCTGGTGGTCAAGTAAGCGCTGCGCGCATAGCTGACATGCAACAAACGAGGGGCGATCCGATTGGGCGTCCCTCGTCTTATGTTTTAAGCCCTGCTTAGTCAGTGCGTCGCAACGTCTTCTATGGGATGTGTACCAGGTCCCTAAAGTAAACGTTGCCCGTTGCCTCTTCGAACATCCAAATGTTGAGGTAGATGTCGTTGAGGTCGTTGTTCACATCAAAGTCCGGATCGTCGAAGGTGCCCACAAAGGTGAGCATGGCGCGCGTTTCCTCTCCAGCGGCGACCGGTTGGCGCATGCGTACGTCGCGGACCACGCCGTTGACGTAGGCATATGAGTCCACATCGCCAAACATCATGTCGACACCGGTGTTGTTGGTCACCGTAAAGACGAGCGCGGCGTCCCCGTAGCCGTCGGTGTCCTTGCCCACGCAGGTAACATGGACGTTCTCGTCTACCTCAAGGTCGATGGGGAACTGTTCTTGAGGGTCGGGACCCAGGCCCTGGGGATCGACGATGTCTTCGTTTATTTTGTCGAAGCTCTCCGATGGTGCCGTTTTCTCGATGGCTTTGGTGCTGCCAGGGTTCGGTTCGCATGTTCCGGTTTTGCCATTCGCGTTGCCGCAGCCCAAGAGGGCCAGCGAGCACGTTGCGATGGCGAGCGCAGTCATGCAGAGGGTGCCTAGGCGTTTCATGGGTGCCTCCTTGCCGTAGAGGATTTGGAAAGGTTCGTCGTTGCGCGACTTGCTGGCTGGCTTGTTGCAGAATGCCCTTAGCTAAGTCTGGTCGATAGGGGCTCGGGAAGGAATGCCCTTGGGGTTCGAACGGGCCTGTGGATTGGGACGCATGGCCCGTTCTTGGACCATCGGGCGCTTGCCTCATGGAGTCTTTAGTCCAATTGTCCTATTCTTGTGGAGAAGCTGTGCGCACGCTGACCTGCAGGTTCGTACTGTGCTTGCACGTTTCCGCAGCTATTGGTATAGTTTGCTTGCAAATGAAGTTGTAATTGAAAGAAGTGGGGTTTCGGCCCCGCTTCTTTTTTGTATGGATGGAGGTGCCGCAATGGTCAAGACCAAGACCGAGCAGGCGATCATCGACGCGCTCGAGGCCGTCGCCCCCCAGCACGATGTCGACATCGTCGACGTCGAGCTCGTGGGTGCCACCAAGGCCCCCTGCGTGCGCGTGCGTATCGAGGGTGCCGAGGGTCAGAGCCTGTCGCTCAACGACGTCACGGCCAACACCAAGTGGGTCGGCGATGTAATTGAGGAGCTCGACCCCATCTCTTCGAGCTATACGCTCGAGGTGTCGAGCCCGGGTATGGCGCGCCCGCTGCGCCGCCCGAGTGACTTTGCCCGCTTTGTGGGCGAAAACTGTGAGCTCACCTCCACCGCCACCGAGGGCCGTCGCAAGTACGCCGGCAAGATTGCCGCCGCTACCGAGACGAACGTGACCCTCGAGCTCGAGGACGGCGAGTCTGTTACCCTCGATTTTTCTGATGTTAAAAAGTGCAAGTTGAAGCCCACCTACGACTTCAAGCCCGCGAAGGAAGGAAAGTAAGATGGCAGCATCCGACATGATGTCCGCCCTGATGGAGCTTTGCCAGGAGAAGCACATCGACCAGCTCTACCTGATCGACCGCCTGGAGCAGTCGCTCGCCAAGAGCTATGCCGAGATCCTGCACCTTGAGTGGGGCGCCAAGGTGACCATCGACCGCACCACCGGCAAGATCTACGTCTACCGCCTGGAGCCGATCGACGATTCCATGGACGAGGAGGGCAACTTCACCGAGTTCGAGGAGATCGACGTCACCCCCAAGAACACGAGCCGCATCGCCGCCCAGCACGCCAAGGCAGAGATCAACGCCATCGTGCGTAACTCCGCCCGCGAGCAGATCTACGAGGAGTTCTCCGGCCGCATCGGTGACCTCATCAGCGGTACCGTGCTGCAGTCCACGCCCGACTTCACGATCGTCAAGATCCGCGAAGGCGTCGAGGCCGAGCTGCCGCACTTCGATCAGCGCCGTTACGAGAACGAGCGCAACGAGCGCCCGATGGGCGAGCGCTACCTGCACAACCAGCATATCAAGGCCGTGATCATCGACGTTCGCGACCCCAACTCCAACCTGCAGCCGGTTCGTGGCGAGCACAGCCGTCCGCCGATTGTCATCTCCCGTACCCACCCCGAGCTCATGCGTCGTCTGTTTGAGCAGGAGGTGCCCGAGATCTATGAGGGCACCGTCCAGATCAAGTCGATCGCCCGCGAGCCCGGCCAGCGTTCCAAGGTCGCCGTCCACTCACTCGACGACCGCCTGGATCCCGTGGGCGCCTGCGTCGGCCCCAAGGGCAGCCGTGTTCGCGCTGTCGTGGGCGAGCTCCGTGGCGAGCGCGTCGACGTCATCCTGTGGGATGCCGATCCTGCCGTCTACGTCGCCAACGCCCTTTCGCCCGCTAAGGTCACCCGCGTCCTCATCGACGAGGAGAAGGCCTACGCCGGCGTCATCGTGCCCGACGACCAGCTGTCCCTCGCCATCGGCAAGGAGGGCCAGAACGCCCGCCTCGCCGCGCGCCTGACCGGCTGGCACATCGACATCAAGTCCGAGACGCTTGCCGCCGATATCCTCAAGAACGTTCCCGTTCACGAGGAGCCCGCCGCCGACCTGATCGGTGACGAGGAGGACGAGGACGTCCGCCGCTGCGAGTACGTGTCCGAGGACGGCATCCAGTGCCGCAACCAGGCTCGTCCCGGCTCCCGTTTCTGCGGTGTCCACGACACCGACGCCTTCGATGATGCGGAGGACCTGATCTAGCGCGCGGTCGCGCCGGGTGGGTCCCGGCGCGTCTCCCACGCTCGTTCAGTCTCTAGGCACCCAAGGTGCCAGAAAGGGTAGGTGAAGTCATATGGCAAAAGTCCGTGTGTCCACCCTGGCCAAAGAGTTCGGCATGACCTCCAAGGAACTGATGGGTCATCTCGCCGATATGAAGATTCCCGCTAAGTCCGCTTCCTCCACCCTGGAGGACGCCTACGTTGCCATGGTCCGCAAGCAGCTCGCCTCGGTGATCGAGGCCCGCGCCCAGGAAGTCGAGGCCGCCAAGCAGGCCGAGGAGCAGGCAGCTGCCGCTGAGGAGGCCGCACGCGCCGCCGAGGCCGAGCGCGAGCGCATCGCTGCCGAGAAGGCACGCGAGGAGGAGCGCCGCCAGTTTGCCGCAGCCCAGGCTGCCGAGGAGGCTGCCCGTGCCGAGGCTGAGGCCAAGAAGAAGGCCGAGCAGGAGCGCCTTGCCCGCGAGAAGGAGGAGGCTGCCCGCGAGGCTCAGCGCCGCGCCGTTCCCGCTTCCGACTCCGGTTCGCGCTTCCGTTCGCTGCTCGACCAGATCGCCGCACAGGAGACCGTGCTCAAGGAGAAGAAGGACGCCGAGGACAAGGCCAAGGCCGAGCGCGCCGCCGAGCGCGGTAACCGTCGTGGCGGCAACAACGACCGCCGCGGTGGCCGTCGTAACGATCGCAACGCTTCCGACAACAACTCCGAGCGCAACGCCTCTGAGAGCCGTCCGCACAGCCATCGCACCAACGCCAGCAACAACGTCGCTGCCGGCATGGACTTCCCCAACCCCGATAAGCAGGGCAAGGGCAAGAAGCGCAAGGGCGGTCACAACAACGAAGAGGACCACTACAGCCGCATGGCTCGCGAGGCCGAGGAGTACAGCCGCGAGAAGGTGCTCGAGGAGGCTCGTGCTGCCGTCGAGGAGGCCTCTCGCGAGTCCACCGGTCGCCGCAAGAAGCGCAAGGAGAAGCGCGAACGCGAGGCTGCCAAGGCTCAGGAGGAGCGCAAGATAGAGGAGGCGCTGGCCCAGGGCGTGAACCCCGAGGACCTCGACGCCATCAAGGTCTCTCAGGGCGTTACCGTCCAGGAGCTTGCCGAGGCGCTCGACGTTCCGGCCAACGACATCATCAAGCGCCTGTTCCTGCTGGGTACGCCGCTCACCATGACGCAGTCTATGTCCGACGACCTCGTCGAGCTCGTTGCCGACGACCTGGGCCGTCAGATCAAGATCATCACCCCCGAGGAGGAGAACACCTTCTCGTTCTACGACGATCCCGCCGACCTTAAGCCGCGCGCCCCGGTCGTCACCGTCATGGGCCACGTCGACCACGGCAAGACGTCGCTGCTCGATGCCATCCGTCACACCGGTGTCGCTGCCGGCGAGGCTGGCGGCATTACCCAGGCAATCGGCGCTTCGCAGGTTATGATCAACGACCGCAAGATCACCTTCATCGATACCCCGGGTCACGCCACCTTTACGGCTATGCGTGCCCGTGGTGCCAAGGTGACCGACATCGTCATTCTGATCGTGGCTGCCGACGACGGCGTCATGCCCCAGACCGTCGAGTCGATCAACCACGCCAAGGCCGCCGGCGTACCCATCGTCGTCGCCGTCAACAAGATCGATAAGCCGGGTGCCAACCCCGACCGCGTGCGCCAAGAGCTCACCGAGTACGGTGTCATCCCCGAGGAGTGGGGCGGACAGAACATGTTCGTCAACATCTCGGCGAAGCAGAAGATCGGTATCGACGACCTTCTGGAGACCGTGCTGCTCCAGGCCGATGTACTCGAGCTCAAGGCCAACCCGGACACCTTTGCCTCCGGCAACGTCCTCGAGGCTAAGCTCGACAAGGGCCGCGGCTCGGTCGCTACCGTGCTCGTGACCCGCGGTACCCTGCACGTGGGCGATACGCTGGTCGCCGGCCTTACCTACGGCCGCGTCCGCGCCATGCTTGACCCCAAGGGTCGCGCCGTCACCGAGGCCGGTCCCTCCGACGCCGTCGAGATTTTGGGCCTGCAGTCCGTGCCCAACGCCGGTGACGAGTTCCGCGTGTTCGAGGACGAGCGCGAGGCACGTGCGCTGGCCGACGAGCGTTCGCTCAAGGCCCGTATCGAGGAGCAGAGCCGCGTCAAGCACGTCACGCTCGAGAACCTCTTCGAGACCATTGCCGACGCCGAGGTCAAGGAGCTCAACCTGATCATCAAGGCCGACGTCCAGGGTTCCATCGAGGCCCTTCAGGATTCGCTCGACAAGATGGATCAGTCCGAGGTCCGCATCAACACGATCCACTCCGCCGTTGGTGCCATCAACGAGACCGACGTCGTCCTGGCCGACGCCTCCAACGCCATCATCATCGGCTTTGGCGTCCGTCCCGACGGTAAGGCCCGCTCCGCCGCCGAGCGCGAGGGCGTCGAGATCCGTTGCTACGACGTCATCTACAAGTGCCTCGAGGAGCTCGACGCTGCCCGTATCGGCATGCTCAAGCCCACCGAGGTCGAGGTCTCCACGGGTACCGCGACCGTCCTGGACACCTTCAAGGTGCCCAAAGTCGGTATCGCCGCCGGTGTCCGCGTCGAAGAGGGCGAGATCGCCGCGACCGATTCCGTGCGTCTGGTGCGCGACGGTATCGTGGTCTTCAACGGCAAGATCGCCTCGATGCGCCACTACAAGGACGAGGCCAAGAGCCTCAAGAGCGGTTCCGAGGGCGGCATTGGCCTGGAGAACTTCCAGGACATCAAGCCCGGCGACCAGATCGAGGGTTACCGCATCGACCAGGTTGCCCGTACTGAGTAGGGGGTAGCGCTATGAAGCAAACGCAGGCAACCCGCCGTCTGGGCGAGCAGCTTCGCGAGAAGCTTGGTTATATCCTGCTCTTTGAGGTTTCCGATCCGCGTCTCGACCTGGTTACTTTGACCGCGGTCGAGGTTGCGGTGGACCGTTCGTTCGCGCGCGTGTTCGTGTCGTGCGATGCGAGCCGCTACGACGAGGTCATGGAGGCGCTCGCAAGCGCCAAGGGCCGTATTCGCAGCCTGTTGGCTCGCTCGCTCGATTGGCGTGTCACGCCCGAGCTCGATTTTCGCATCGATCGTTCGACCGATGAGGCCGAGCGCATCACGCGTGCGCTGGAAAACGTTCCCGCCACGCTTGCGATCGAAAAGGACGAGGACGGCTATCCGATAGCGGATGCCGCCCAGGAGGCAGCTTTAGATGACTAATTCCGCCGACCTCGCCTCGTGCGAGTCTGCAGATATTCAGCGACGCATCCTCGAGCTCATCGAGGGTGCGTCCTCCATTGCGATTTCGGGACATACTTCTCCCGATGGCGATGCCTTGGGCTCCGTATTGGGTCTGGGCCTTTCGCTCATGAAGTTTTTCCCTAATAAGGACATTGCGCTGCTGCTGGCAGACGATGACCCGGTTCCGCGCATCTACCGCTTTATGGAGGGTGCCGATCGCCTGGTGCCGGCATCTGCGTACACCGGTAATCCGGACCTGTTCATCTCGGTGGACGTGCCGGTCGTCGAGCGTCTCAATAATTCCGCCGAGGTGCTTCGTCGCTCCAAGCATGTGGTGTGCTTCGATCACCATCCGGCGCGCGAGGAGTTTGCCGAGCTCAGCCTGAGGCGCGTCGAAGCTGCAGCCTGCGCCATGATCATCGACCGCTTCTTGGACAATTGCGGCATTGTCGCACGTGATGGCGTTGCGACCTGCCTGCTGTGTGGCTTGGTTACCGATACCGGCCGTTTTCAGTACCAAAACGCCGATGCCGCCGCGTTCCATGCAGCCTCGCGTCTGGTTGCCCACGGTGCCGATCCGGCGCGTGTGGCACTCGAGGTCTACCAGAGCATGCGCGTTGAGTTTTTGCACCTCAAGTCCATCGTTATGGGCCGCATCAAGACGGTGGCCCACGGGCGCGTTGCGTATAGCTACGCGTACCAGAGTGACCTTGAGGCTTGCGGTGTCACCTCGGATGAGTGCGACGGCCTGGTTGACGTGGTGCGCTCGGTGATGGGCGTCGAGGTCTGCCTGTTCCTGAAGGGCATTGAAGGCGATACCAAGGTGCGCGGCAACCTGCGCTCCAAGGGCGACCTCAACGTGTCCGAGATCGCTGCTGCTTTTGGCGGAGGCGGACATCCCGCTGCCGCCGGTTTCTCCAACAACGGAACGATTCTCGAGACGCTCACCGTGGCACTTCCCATGCTGGCCGAACTGGTAGGGGAGGATCCCGCTTCGGTGACCGTCGAGCTTTAACTTTTTGGATGGTACATGGCTCGTCGTACGCCTTCTCAACTGAATATGCTGCTCGCCGTCGATAAGCCGGTGGGCTGCACGTCCCACGACGTGGTTTCGCAATGCCGACGCGCCCTCCATGAGCGGCGCGTCGGCCATGCCGGCACGCTCGACCCCATGGCATCGGGTGTCATGGTGGTGGGTGTTGGCCAGGCCACCCGTCTGCTGGGCATGCTAACCCTCGATACCAAAAGCTATGTCGCCGACATCTCGTTTGGCGCCGAGACAAATACCGATGATGCGGAGGGCGAGGCGGTCCGCACGGTGACTGTTGCCAACGAGCTCCGCGATCCTGCCTATGCCCGTGAGCGCTTGGCCGCCATGCTGGGTCCGCAGATGCAGGTGCCGCCGGCGTTTTCGGCTATCTCGGTCAATGGCGTTCGCGCCTACAAGTCTGCTCGCGAGGGCAATGCGGTGGACTTACCTCCGCGTCCCGTCGAGGTCTATGCCGCCGACCTGATCGCCGTGGGCGGCGAAGGTGATACGTGTGTGTGGACCGTGGCGTTCTCGGTGAGCAAGGGCACCTATATCCGTGCGCTCGCTCGTGACCTTGGTCGCGCCTGCGATAGCGCAGCGCATATATCCGCGCTTCGCCGCACCGCCTCCGGTGTTGTTTCCATTGGCGCTTGTCATGCGGTTGAGGAGCTTTCTCCCGAGTCCGCGGCTGGCTTTGCCCTGGATCCCATTGCAGCCCTGGGCGCCACGCGTGTTGACTTGCCTGGCAATCTTGCCGACGATCTGCTCTGCGGCCGACGCATTCCCGTTGAGCGTGCGCTTGCCGATTTCGATACCTCGAAGTCGCCTTTTGCGTTGGTGCTCGATGGGGGACTCAAAGCGCTCGCCCGCATTGAGGGCGGCCGTTTTGTGATGGAACACGTCTTTCCGCAGGCGATCGGTGGTGTTCGATGATGCTGGCCTCCCATGAGCTCGCACGTATCTTTTTTGCGGGCGAGACTGATGAGGCCCGTATCGTTTCTGCCGATGCGTTTGATGGGTGCGCGAGCTTAGGTGCGGCGTCGATCGCCATCGGCGTGTTCGATGGCGTGCACCGGGGGCATCGCGAGCTTATTGACGCGGTTGTTCGCGACGCACGTGCTCACGGTTGCCGCGCGGTTTTGGTTACGTTCGATCCCGACCCGGACGTCGTGGTCAGTCCTTCGCCTGCTCAAAAATTGATGACGACGGCCGACCGTCTGCATGCCCTAGCTCAGACCGGGGTCGATGCGGTGGTGGCCGTTCCCTTTACGCCCGAGGTGGCAGCGCTTGACCATGTCGGCTTTCTCGCGCTGCTGTCGCGCGTCGTCGACATTCGCTCCATTCGTGTCGGGAACGATTTTAGGCTCGGTCGCGGCGGCGCTTCGGGCGTTGCCGAGATGCGCGCCTGGGGTGCCGAGCGCGGCGTTGACGTATACGGGCACGAGCTACTGTGCGTCGACGGGCAGACCGTCTGCGCTACGCGCATCCGTCATGAGCTGGGACAGGGCCATGTGGAGCTTGCTGCCGAGCTGCTCGGCCGTCCCTATATGGTGCGCGGTGTTGTGACGGCAGGTCGTCATGAGGGCTCCGACATGGGCTTTCCCACGGCAAACATCCAGGTGCCCGATGGCATCCAGATGCCTGCCGATGGCGTCTACGAGGGCTTGGTCCTCGTTGACGATACCGTATGGCCCGCTGCTGTTAACGTGGGCCTGCCTCCGACGTATGCCGACGATGCCGCCTCGGCGCATCTGGAGGCTAACTTAATTGGTTATACGGGCGACCTGTACGGCGCTTCCGTTTCGCTGGCGTTTACGTGCTGGCTGCGCCCGTCGCGCGTGTTCGAGTCCCTCGATGAGTTGATTGCGACCGTTGAGGGTAACATTGACGATATCCGTCACAACTTGGGTGAGCAGGGGGTGAGCATCCGTGATTAGCGATGAGGAGAAAGACCGGGTGCGCGCTGCGTCAGACTTGGTTGCCATCGTGCAGGAAACGGTTGAGCTCAAGCCCCGTGGCCATGAGTTTTGGGGTTGCTGCCCCTTCCATGGCGAAAAGACGCCGTCGTTTCACATTATCCCCGCCACGCAGGTGTGGCACTGCTTTGGTTGCGGCGAGGGCGGCGACGTCTTCACCTACATTATGAAGCGCGAGAACCTGAGTTTTCCCGAGTCGATTCGCTATCTGGCCGATCGTGCCGGCATTGAGCTGCATGATACCGGTGATCGCCGCGAACGTGGTACCAAGCGTGCCCGTATCTATGACCTATGTGCCGAGACGGCGCAGTTCTACCACACCATGCTCATGCGCGGTAAGGACAGCCGCCCGCGCGAGTACTTTGCCAGCCGCGGCATGGGCGGCGATGTCTGCCGTCGTTACTGCCTGGGCTTTGCGCCGGGCCGCAATGCGCTGGTGTCCCATCTGTCGCAGGCGGGATTTACCCCGCAAGAGATGATCGACGCCAACGTGGCCGTCAGCCGCGGGCGTGGACAGCTCGCTGATCGCTTTTACGACCGCGTGATGTTTCCCATCTTCGATGAGCAGGGTCACAACATCGCCTTTGGCGGTCGCATTATGGGCGACGGTCAGCCTAAGTACCTCAACACCGCCGAGACGAGCGTGTTCCATAAAAAGCGAAACCTCTACGGCTTTAACTGGGCTAAGGAGTTTATCGTCGCGCAGGATACCGCCATCGTGGTTGAGGGTTATACCGATTGCATCGCCTGTTGGGAGGCGGGGATCAAAAATGTTGTCGCCACGCTGGGTACGGCGCTGACGGAGCATCATGTGAAGACGCTCACCCGTTTTGCCAAGCGCATTGTATATATGTTCGATGGCGACGCCGCCGGTCAAAAGGCCGCCCGCCGCGCGATTCAGTTTATTGAGCAGGATTCGATGGACCTGCGCTGTGTGGTGTTGCCCGACGGCAACGATCCTATGGAGTTCATCACGGCGCATGGCGGCCGGGAGCTGCAGACACGCATCGATGCGGCCGAGCCTCTCATGGACTTTGTGTACCGTTCGCTGCAGGAGTCGAGCGACATCACCACGCCGGGCGGTCGTGCCAAGGCGCTCGAGGATGCACTGACGCTCATCTATCCGCTGCGCGATAGCTACATGATCGATACGTACTTTATCCAGATTGCCGACCTGTTGGGTTTGGATCTGGAGACGGTGCGCTCGAGCTCGGGCCGTGTGTTTCGCGATGTTGCCAAGCGCGAGGACGCCGAGCGTCGTCGCGAGCAGAACTACGAGCGCCAGCGGGCGCAGGCCGAGCGTGCAGGCAGCGCGGGCGGTCGGGCGTCTGGTTCGCAGGGGGCGCCTCGCGGCGCTTGGGCGTCGGGGGCGACGCCGCCGGTGTCCGCACCGGTCGAGGAAGAACCGTACGACTATGTGCCGCTCGAGGCCTACGGGGCCGCGCCGGTCGAGGCTGTCGACGATATGCCGCCGATTGATGTGCCGGTTGGTATGGATGGCGCGGCACCGGTCGCCGATATAATGGGCGCACCCGCGTCGCCGACGATGCCGATCGTGCTGACCGACCTAGAGCGAAAGTCTTTGGCGGGGGAGCGCGAGCTGCTGACGATGCTCACGAGCTACCCCGACCTGTTCCGCACGTATGCCGATCGCATCTGCTCGATCGAGTGGGTGGATCCGCGTCACGAGTCCATCGCGTGGGCCGTGCTCGCGACGCCGCCGGGCACCGACCCCACGGCGTGCATGGATGCGGCGCGCGCCGTGTGTCCCGAGGCAGCGTCGCTTGTTAGTGCCGGGCGCATTTCGTCGACGAGTAAGCACCCCACCGAGACGAACATCGTGTTTATGCTCGACACCCTCGAGCTCTACACCATCAAGCGCCGCATGCGCGCCGCACAGGCCAAGCTACGCCAGGACCGGTCGCTCGACGATGAGGCACGCCGTGTGCTGACGATGCAGGCGATGCAAGATTCTCAGCGCCAGCGTGAGCTCCAAAAGTCGATCGGCGGCGTGGCGGATCCGTTCCGTTTGATCGGTTTGGAGACTGCGGGCGCCGAGCAGGCCTAGATGTTGTGGTCAACCAGCGTATTTGCGCCTATATCCAGTCTGAATTTTGGGTATAGACGTGCATGTGTGTGCTAAAGTAATGAGTCCTGTGGACTATGAAGGGAGAATCTGTGCCAAATAAGAGTGAGAGCACGGGTACTGGGCTGGAATCCTACGTTGCAAAGCTCATGGGCAACGGCTCAAACAGGACTTCGGTAACCGAGGACGAGATTCAGGTCGCCCTCAAGGATATCGATGTATCTGACGAGCAGCTCAACGCGGTGTATTCCGCGCTGCGCAACAGCGGCATCCAGATTATCTCCGCGAGCGGAAACGACGACGCTCCCATGGGCGTCGAAGATGACGATAACGATAGCGATACCGATGATTTCGATGACGACGAGCACGATTCCGGTTCACTCGACGATCACGAGCTTAAGATGGCCCGTCAGGCCGACGCCGAGATGGGTTCTTCCAAGAGCAAGAAGAAGCGCACCGTGCGTACGTCTCGTTCGCGTTCGCGCGTGCGCGGCATCGATGCCTCCACGGTGATGCTGACCGGCGACCCGGTTCGCATGTACCTTAAGGAGATCGGCAAGGTCGACCTGCTGACCGCCTCAGAAGAGGTCGATCTGGCCATGAAGATCGAGGCCGGTCTCGATGCCACCGAGAAACTCGAGGCCGCCGAGGCGGGTGAGATCGAGCTCACCCGCGCCGAGATGCGTCGCTTGACCCGTATCGAGAACGTCGGTCTCGAGGCCAAGCAGGCGCTCATCAGCGCCAACCTGCGCCTGGTTGTCTCCATTGCCAAGCGCTACGTCGGTCGCGGCATGCTGTTCCTGGACCTGATCCAGGAGGGCAACCTCGGTCTGATCCGCGCCGTCGAGAAGTTCGACTACCAGAAGGGCTTTAAGTTCTCCACGTACGCTACGTGGTGGATCCGTCAGGCCATCACGCGTGCTATCGCCGACCAGGCCCGTACCATCCGTATTCCCGTGCATATGGTCGAGACCATCAACAAGCTCGTCCGCGTGCAGCGCCAGCTTCTCCAGGACCTGGGTCGCGACCCGACCCCCGAGGAGATCGGTGCCGAGATGGACATGAGTGCCGACCGCGTCCGCGAGATCCAGAAGATTTCGCAGGAGCCCGTGTCGCTCGAGACCCCTATCGGCGAGGAAGAGGATTCCCAGCTGGGCGACTTTATCGAGGACTCCCAGGCTATCGTTCCGCCCGATGCCGCCAGTTTCTCCATGCTGCAGGAGCAACTCACCCAGGTGCTCGACTCGCTTGCCGATCGTGAGCGCAAGGTTATCGAGCTGCGCTTTGGCCTTGTCGACGGACATCCTCGTACACTCGAGGAAGTCGGCCGCGAGTTTGGCGTCACGCGTGAGCGCATCCGCCAGATTGAGTCCAAGACCCTGGCCAAGCTCCGTCACCCCAGCCGCTCCAGCAAGCTCAAAGACTATATTGAGTCTTAACCTCGCAAGCAAGAAGCGCCCTCAAGCACATCCGCTTGGGGGCGCTTTCATGTAGTCGTTGGGGACGTTCTTGAATGACTTGGTTGGAAAAAATCTCAAAAAAGTTCTTGCCCTAAGCTGATTCGTCCGTATAATAAACTTCGTTGCTTGAGAGCACGCACCTATTCCTCGGTAGCTCAATGGTAGAGCACGCGGCTGTTAACCGCGCTGTTGTAGGTTCGAGTCCTACCCGGGGAGCCAGAATTTTTCAGCCCTTTCCGTTGGGCTTTTTAATTCCTCGGTAGCTCAATGGTAGAGCACGCGGCTGTTAACCGCGCTGTTGTAGGTTCGAGTCCTACCCGGGGAGCCAGGTTGTAAAACCCGTCGCTTATGTGGCGGGTTTTTTCATGCCGCGATCGCCTGGCGCGAACGTTACCGTATCAACATTTCGTGTCGAGGATGTAATCCCGTGACCCGCCACCTCAACATGGCGCGGTCGTTGTAGAATATTGCAATGATTGCTCCCACGACATGGTGCCGCGAGCACCAGATAAGGAGATTCTTGTGTCTGAGACCATTAACGGCAGCCTGAGCGTCTCGAACGACGTTATTGCCGATATTGCCGGTTATGCCGCGATGACGTGCTATGGCGTCGTCGGCATGGCTGAGCAGCTCCAGGGCGCCGAGAGCGTGCGCCTGCTTGCCGGTCAGCGCCTCCGCAAGGGCGTGCTTGTCTCCGCCGACGAGAACGGCCTTACGGTCGATCTTCACGTCGTGCTCGAGAACGGCGTCAACATGAAGTCCGTCTGCCACAATCTTTCGAGCTCCGTTGCCTTCACCCTGCAGGAGATCGCCCAGATCGATCCCGCCGGCCTTAAGATCGGCATCCACATCGACGCGCTCAAGAGCCGTCTGAACTAGCATCCGAAAACGGAGATTCAAATACCCATGATTGCAAAGACCATTCGCACCTGTTTTCCGATCGCTGCGGCTGCCGTTTCCGACAAGGCCGAGGAGATCAACAAGCTCAACGTCTTCCCCGTGCCCGACGGCGACACCGGTACCAACATGTCGCTCACGCTCGCCTCGGTGACCAAGGAGCTTTCCGCCCTTCCCGCCGATGCCGATATGGAGGCCATCGCCGGCGCCATCACCCACGGCTCCCTGATGGGCGCTCGCGGCAACTCCGGCGTCATCACCTCGCAGATTCTGCGCGGCGTGGCCGAGGGTCTCGTCTCCGCCGATGAGCCTATCACGTCCGCCAACATCGCCTTCGCCTTCCGCCGCGCCGTCAAGGTCGCCTTCCAGGCTGTCCGTAAACCCATCGAGGGCACGATTCTCACGGTCCTGCGAGATGTCTCGACCAAGGCCGACGAGTGCGAAAAGAAGAAGTTCTCGGCCGAGGACGCGCTCGATGCCATCGTCGTCGAGGCCTACCAGTCCGTCGCCCGCACGCCCGACCTGCTGCCCGTTCTGAAGGAGAACGGCGTGGTCGACTCCGGCGCCTTTGGCTTTGCCATCTTCCTGGAGAACTTTGTTGCCGCCGCGCTTGGCCGCAGCACCGTTGTCGAGGATTTCTCCGCCACGTTTGATTCCGCTGGCTCTGCCCGCGACGCGGCCCTTGGTCGCGTTGAGATCGAGGCCAACGACGACTGGGAGGGCTCGGAGTTCCGCTACTGCAACGAGTTCCTCTTTAAGGCCGACGCCCCGTTTGACGAGGACGAGTGCCTTAAGTTCCTGGGTTCCATGGGCGACTGCGAGCTTCTCGTGGGTGCCTACCCCGACTACAAGATCCATGTGCACTCCAACACGCCTAACCTGGTGCTCGAGCACATGCTGCAGCTTGGTCAGATCTACGAGGTCTTTATCCACAACATGGAGATGGAGGCCCACGACCGTACCGCCAAGATTCATGAGGACCAGGAAAAGGCTGCCGAGCCTGCCAAGGCTCTGGGCTTTGTCGCCGTTGCCGCCGGTTCTGGCGAGGCCGACATCCTCAAGTCCCTCGGTGTTGACGTGATCGTCTCGGGTGGCCAGACCATGAACCCCTCGACTGCCGATCTGCTGGGCGCCGTGGACCAGGTCAACGCGACCTCGGTCATCATCCTGCCCAACAACGGCAATATCCGCATGGCTGCCGAGGCCGCTGCCTCTGCCTGCACCGACAAGAAGGTCGCCGTCGTTCCCACCAAGACCGTCCCGCAAGCGTTCTCCGCGCTGTTCGCTGTCCTGCCCGATTCCGAGCTCGAGGACGCCGTTGCCGCCATGGTCGACGCTATCAGCGAGGTTCGCGATGGCGAGGTCACCCGTGCCGTGCGCGATTCCAGTGCCTCTGACGGCTCTCCGATTCACTCCGGTGACGTCATGGGTATCATTGCCGGCTCCATCGACGTGGTCGGCTCCGATGTGAAGCAGGTCACGCTCGACTGCATCAACCGCATGCAGGAGGAAGAGGAGGGCGACGCGCTGACGATTTTGGCCGGCGAGGAGCTGTCCGATGAGGCTTTCCAGGAGATTGTCGACGCCATCGAGGAGGCTCAGCCCGACCTGGAGATTGATGCTCATCGCGGCGAGCAGCCGCTCTATCCCGTGATCTTCTCGATCGAGTAGGCATCTACCCATGTCCGAGCTGTGCTCCGTGCCGCGCGTCTCGGAGCGCTTTGCCCAGAGCAATGCGCTCGACGAGGATATCGCGCGACTCAAATATGTTTCGGGTAAACGTGAGGAGGCCCTTCGCCGTCTGGGAGTTCGGACGGTGGGGGACCTCCTTCTCCATATCCCTCATCGATATCTCGACTTTACGCGCTCCTGGTCCATCGAGATGGCGCCCATCGGTACCGTGTGCACGATTGTCGCCACGGTCGATCGTATCGTTCAAAAGCAGCCCCGCCCGCGTATGCTGGTGACCGAGGTCTCGCTGGTGGACGAGACGGGCGTGCTACAAGTCGCCTTTTTCCGTCAGCCCTGGATTGCCCAGCAGTTTAAGCAGGGAGACCGCCTGGCTGTGATGGGTAAGGTCGAGTTTGCCTACGGCTTTAAGCAGATGGCCTCGCCGCATTTCGAAAAGCTCGAGGACGGGCGTGCCGGGGGCACTATCCTGCCGGTCCATTATGTGAGCGATGGCGTGAGCCAGGCGTGGATGCGCCGCATCGTTAGCGGCGCGCTCGAGGTCGTCGGCAATCCCTTCGACCCGATTCCCGCGCGCTTGCGCGCCAAGCGCCGCCTGATGAGCAATGCCCGCGCGCTGCGTTCAATTCACTTTCCATCGAGCATGGCCGAGCGCGATATTGCGCGTCGTCGCCTTGCCTACGAGGAGTGCCTCTGCCTTCAGCTGGCGCTGCGATTGCGCAACGACGGCGGCTTGGTCGAAGTCGCTCCCTACGCCCACGTCGCTGGTGAGCACCTGGCGGCGCTCAAGGAAGCCCTGCCGTTTTCGCTGAGCGACGAGCAGGAGGCCGCTTTCCAAGACATCCTGCACGACATGTGCGATGGCGGGCGCGTGATGAACCGCCTTCTGCTGGGCGATGTTGGTACCGGCAAGACGGCCGTCGCCGCCTGCGCGCTGGCTGTCGCGGCCGATTCGGGCACTCAGTCCTGCGTTATGGCGCCTACGGGCGTGCTGGCGCGCCAATATGCCGATAAGACCGGCCCCTTGCTCTCGCAGGCTGGCATGTCCTGGGCGCTCTTGACGGGCGCCACGCCGG
This sequence comes from uncultured Collinsella sp., assembly GCA_958415625.1. GTDB lineage: Bacteria > Actinomycetota > Coriobacteriia > Coriobacteriales > Coriobacteriaceae > Collinsella. The sequence continues at coordinate 24,575 of CATYZI010000024.1, forward strand.
CGGCCGAGCGCGAGCAGATCCATGCGCAGCTGGAATCGGGCGAGCTCGACGTGCTCTTTGGTACCCATGCGGTCCTATCGGACAATGTGGCGTTTAAGCATCTGTCGCTTGTCGTCATCGACGAGCAGCACCGCTTTGGTGTAGGCCAGCGCAATGCCCTGCGTGCCAAGGGCCCGGGTGCCGACCTGCTCGTTATGACGGCGACGCCGATTCCGCGCACGCTGGCGCTCTCGGTCTACGGCGACCTGGACACGAGCATCATCCGCCATCGACCTGTTCCGGGGGCGGGCGTTACGACGCGCGTGCTTACCGAGTCGAGCCGCGACCTGGCCTACGGCGCCATTCGCGAGGCGCATGCAAAGGGCCAGCAGGCCTATGTGATCTGCCCCCTCGTGGAGCCGAGTGATTCGGCCGATGAGCTTGAGGATGTCCCCGGTATCGCCCGCGATGACGAGGGCCGCGTGACCGTTCCTGTGCCGTTGCACGATACGGCAACCGAGCTCGACCGATTGCGCCTGGCGTTGCCGGGACTTACTATCGAGCGCCTTCATGGCCGCATGCCGGCGGGGGAGAAGGACCGCGTGATCGATGCCTTCAAGCGCGGTGAGATCGACGTGCTCGTTTCGACCACGGTGGTCGAGGTGGGCGTCGACGTGCCTAACGCCACCGTCATGGTCATCGAGAACGGTGAGCGCTTTGGCTTGGCGGCGCTGCATCAGCTACGCGGTCGCGTGGGCCGCGGCAGCGTGTCGGGCACCTGCCTGGTTATGACGCACTCCAAGGGCAGCGGCGGCGCGTCGGCAGCACAAAATCGCCTGCAATCGCTCGAAAAAACCGCGGATGGCTTTACGCTCGCCCAGATGGACCTGCGTCTGCGTCACGAGGGCGAAATCCTGGGCTACCGTCAGCATGGCGGTGTGACCTTGCGCTTTGTGGACCTGGACGCCGATGAGGACCTTATCGAATGGGCCCATTTGGACGCGGTCGAGCTCTTGCGGTATGCTTGCAACCTTGACTCTGTGGCGACGCGTCCCTTGCGCGACGCGGTCGCCATGCGTTATCGACATATCTTTAAGGAGGTCAGCGGAGGATGAGAATCATCGGCGGCGAATGGCGCGGTCGTAAGATCGAGGAGCCCCGTGGTCGCGATGTCACCCGCCCCACGACCGATCGCGTGCGCGAGGCATGCGCATCTATGGTCATGTCGGCATTCGATTTCGATTTGGAAGAGGTTCGTGTGCTGGACGCCTTTGGCGGCTCCGGTGCCTTAGGGTTAGAGATGCTCTCTCGTGGGGCCCGCTCGCTCACGACGTTTGAGATCGATCGCAACGCCGCGCGGCTCATTACCAAGAATATCGAGTCGCTCTGCCGTGACCGTGCGCGTTGGCGCGTGGTCACGGGCGACATGCTGGCGAGTGCCTCGCGCGGTCGTGTACCGGGCGGCCCCTTTGATCTGGTCCTGCTCGACCCGCCCTATGCTTTTGGTGCCGAGCCGGTCGAGGAACTGCTGCAGAATCTGGCCCAGCAGGGTCTGCTTGCACCTGGCGCTTATGCCCTGTTTGAGCATGCCGCCGCCGATGCGGGCGCGCATCCGGCAGGCTTTGAGACTGTACGTGAGAAGCGCTACGGCATTACCTCGGTCGACCTGCTTCGTTGGGTCGGCGATGACGACGGTGAGGGCGATAGTGCCGTCACCGATGCTGATAACAACGATGCCACGACGTTTCAGGAGGACGCCCATGAATGACACCATCAACCGCGTGATCGTCCCGGGCACCTTTGATCCCATCACGTTTGGCCATATCGATGTGATCCGCCGCGCCCGACGCATCTTTCCCAGCGTGATTGTCGCCGTGGCCGAATCGCAGGGTAAAAACGGTGTGGGCACCACGTTTATGCTCGATGAGCGCGTGGCACTGGCCCGCGAGGCGCTCGGTGATATTGACGGCGTCGAGGTCCTGCCCTTTACCGGCCTCTTGGTCGACTTCGCTCGTGAGCAGGGTGCGGGGGCCGTGGTCAAGGGTCTGCGCGCCATGACCGATTTTGAGTACGAGCTGCAGCAGGCCGACCTCAACTATCGTTTGGATAGCGAGCTGGAGTCCATCTTTGTCATGAGTGCGCCGCAGTACGGCTATATCTCGAGCTCGGTCGTTCGCCAGATCGCCTCGCTCGGCAGTGACGTATCGACGTTTGTCCCGTCCAACGTGGTCGAAGCGCTCAAACATCGCTTTTCGTGACGTTTCTTATTGCCTGGTGGCATGTGGTAAACTAGCACGATGATATGTTACCTATGAAAGGAGACCGGATGCCGGGCGAGAATTTTCCTGGCGATAGGATCGTCAGCTTGGTCGATGAGCTCGAAGGGCTGATCGAGGAAGCCAAGCCGCCTTTCGGCAAGAACGCTCAGTTCAAGGTCATCGACGCCGACGTGTTCTTCAACATCCTCGACGAGATCCGCATGAGCTATCCCGAGGAGTGGCAGAAGTCCCGCCGTATCCTTAAGGAGCGCGAGGAGCTTATGGCTTCCGCCGCCGCTCAGGCCGATTCCATCATCGCCGACGCTCAGCAGCAGGCCCTCACCATTGCCGGTGAGCAGGAGATCGTCCGCCTTGCGCAGCAGCAGGCCGACGACATCCGCGATCGTGCCCAGCAGTACGAGCGCGAGACGCGTTATGCTGCCGAGGACTACGCTGAGCAGGTCTTTACGCACCTGGAGGAGAACCTCAAGAGCCTGACCGGCACCGTTACCCGTTGCCGCCAGCAGCTCAACGAGGGTGCCGCCCAACAGAATGGTCAGTGGTAATGGCTGAGTTCCCGAGCGTTACCGTCGATCTTTCCGAGCAGCTCGAGTTTCCTGGAGATTCGTATCCGCTGACCGGTAAGGTCGATGTCGCCACCTACACGGTGGGCGAGAAGGAGTACCAGCTTCAGGACGGCATCGACTACGACGTTGTCTTTACCAATGCCGGCACCGGTGTCTTGCTCACGGGCATGGTCCGCGCGCACGCCACCGGCGAGTGCGACCGTTGCCTGGAGCCCGCCTCGTTTGATATTGCCGGCGAGATCGAGGAGTTCTATCTCTTTGAGGAGCCCGAGGATGCCGAGGCCTACGAGGACGGCTACGAGCTCCTGGGTGAGGACCGTATCGTCGATCTGGGTGAGCCCATCAATGACGCGGTCGTTATGGACACGCCGTTTGTGGTGCTCTGCAAGCCCGATTGTCGCGGTCTGTGCCCCACTTGCGGTTGCAATCTCAACGTCGAGCAATGCGATTGCGCCGCCCAGGCAGAGGCAGAATGGGCCGCTGCCACGGAAAATCCATTTGCAGCATTGAAGAATCTCAAGCTCGATGAGTAAAACTGTGGTAGTATCGCTACTTGCGCGTAATCGCCACACTGGATAGTTCATAAGGAAGGTCACTATGCCCGTACCTAAACAAAAGCAGGGTCGTATCCGCACTCACACCCGTCGTTCCGCCAACATGAAGATCTCGGCTGCGGCTCAGTCCACGTGCCCCCGTTGCGGCGCTGTCAAGCTTCCGCACCACGTGTGCCCCAGCTGCGGTTTCTACAAGGACCGCGAGGTTATCGTTACCGAGTAACGGTATACTCTGGATGCGATGCCGTTCCAAATGGAACCACAATGGCCGGCTCAATGAGTCGGCCATTTTTGTATAAGGAGCATGTATATGAGTAACGTTCGCGTTTGTGTAGACGTTGTGGGTGGAGACGAGAAACCTCAGGTTGTTCTCGATGGTATCGAGGCTGCACTTGCTGCCGATCCCGATATCGAGGTCTTGGCAGCTGGCCCCGCCGAAATCGTCAACCCCTTTGCCGCTTCCCACGCACGTGTTGAGGCCCTTGAGGCACCCGACGTTATCGCCATGGATGACGATCCCATTCGCGCCGTGATGACCAAGCGCAAGTCGTCGATCGTGCTGTCGTGCCGCGCCATTAAGAAGGGCAACGCGGATGCGTTCTTCTCCGCCGGCTCCACCGGTGCCATGACCGCCGCTGCCACCGCCTACGTGACGCCGTTTAGGTATCAGGCCGAAGGCAAGAAGCAGCCGGTGCGCCCCTGTCTGACCAATGCGCTGCCCAATCGCGCCGGCGGTCTGACGGTGCTGTGCGACATGGGTGCCAACCCCGATGTGGAGGTCGATGACATGGTGCGTTTTGCCCAGATGGGTAGCGCCTATGCCCGCGTCGTCCTGGGCATCGAGCATCCTCGCGTGGGCCTGCTTGCCAACGGCACCGAGGACGAGAAGGGCTCCAACTTTACCAAGGCCTGTTTCCCTGCTATGAAGGCCGCCGTTCCCGGCTTTGTTGGTAACTGCGAGGGCACCGACCTCACCTCAGGCAACTTCGATGTCGTCGTTGCCGATGGCATGTCGGGTAATATCGCTCTCAAAGCTACCGAGGGCGCTGCCAAGTTTTTGCTGCAGGAGCTCAAGGGCGCCTTTATGGCCTCGCTCGGCACCAAGATCGCCGCACTGCTCATTAAAAAGCAGATGCGCGAGATAAAGGCCAAGCTCTCTGGCGACGCCAAGGGCGGCGCGATTCTTTTGGGCCTGCGCGGCGTGGTCCTGATCGGCCATGGCGCTACCTCGGTCGAGGCTGTTAAAAACGGTACGCTCGCGGCGGCCGAAGCCGTGCGCGCCGGGCTGGTCGAGAATGTCGCCAACTCTATGGACGGTATCGTTTTATAAGAGCGAGTTAGAGCGCTGTTATGTGCTTCGCGGCGCACGTCGTGGGGTAGAATCAGAACCGTGTCTTGGTACCGCCCGGGCGGTACCATTCTTTTGGTATTCATGCACTATGAGAGGAAGCGCTATGGACCGCTCCGAAATCTTCGACAAGATCGCCGAGGTCGCTGCTGACGTTCTGGGCGTCGATGTTGCCGAAATTAGCGAGGAGACCACCTTTGACGACCTCGATGCCAACTCGCTCGAGCGCCTGCAGCTGGTTACGGCTATCGAGGACGAGTTCAATCTCGAGATCGATGATGAGACCTTGCTCTCGCTCAACTCTGTCGCCGACGCCGTCGACGCGATCGAAAACGCCAGGGAGGCTTAGGTCTTGGCTTTATCCGAACGACTTACGCGCGCCCAGGAGATTCTGGGCCACGAGTTCAATGACAAGGTGCTGCTGCGCGCGGCCCTTACGCATCCTTCGGCCGTCGAAGGCCAGCCAGTCTCGGCAAGCTACGAGCGTCTTGAGTTCTTGGGTGATTCCATTTTGGGCGCCGTGGTCGCACGCTCCCTGTTTGAGTCCTATCCGGAGTTTGACGAGGGCAAGCTCACGCGCCTGAAGGTGTCGCTTGTCTCGGGCGCTACGCTGTCCGAGGTTTCTCACGAGCTGGGCATCGACGACATCATCATCTTTGGTGCCTCCGAGACCGGTACCGGTGCGCGCGGCCTGCATTCGGCCCTCGAGAACGTCTATGAGTCGCTCGTGGGCGCGCTGTACCTGGATGCCGGCTGGGACGTTGCGGCGGAGTTCATTCACCGTACGCTTAAGCCGCATTTGGCTTCCGAGCGTGCCGAGCATCCTGCGAACCCCAAGTCGTTTTTGCAGGAGTGCGTGCAAGCCGACGGTCACGAGCCCCCGGCGTACAAGCTCGTTGGCTCCGAGGGCCCGGCGCATGCGCCTACCTTTACCGCCGTGGTTTTGATCGATGGTATTCGCCAGGGTCGCGGCTCCGGCTCCTCAAAGAAGGAAGCCGAGGGAGCCGCCGCTCTCGAGGCACTTGACCGCATGGGCTACACCACCAACGGCGTGATTCTCAACAAGAAGCCTGTTTAAGCGAGGAACCGTGTATCTCAAGTCCCTCACGCTCAAAGGGTTCAAGTCGTTTGCCGACCGCGCCCATATGACGTTTGAGCCGGGCCTGACCGTCATCGTCGGTCCCAACGGCTCGGGAAAATCGAACATCTCCGACTCGATTCTGTGGGTCCTGGGCGAGCAGAGCGCCAAGCAGCTGCGCGGCCAGGCCATGGAGGATGTTATCTTCTCGGGCTCGTCGGCGCGCAAGCCGGTGGGTGTTGCCGAGGTCACGCTGGTGCTCGATAACTCGGACCATATGCTGCCTGTCGATTTTGACGAGGTCGCCATCACCCGTCGCATGTATCGCTCGGGCGAAAGCGAGTACCTCATCAACTCGAGTCCGTGCCGCCTGATGGACATTCAGGACATCCTGCACGATTCGGGCCTGGGCAAGGATACGCATTCCATTATTAGCCAGGGCAAGCTCGACGCCATTTTGCAGAGCCGCCCCGAGGAGCGCCGCGCCCTCATCGAGGAGGCCGCCGGCATCTCCAAGCACAAACGCCGCAAGGAGCGTGCGCTCAAAAAGATTAAGTCGATGGACGAGCACCTGACGCGTGCCCGCGACATTAATAAGGAAATCGCCCGTCAGCTGCGACCGTTGGAGCGTCAGGTCGATCGCGCGCGCAAGTACAAAGAGCTGTCCTCGCGCGCGAACGAGCTTACGCAGATGCTGGCCGTCGACGAGCTGCGTTCGCTGCAGTCGCAGTGGAACGACCTGGAGAGCCGCTCCAAAGAGGGCGCGGCCGAGCTTGAGCTTGCGCAGTACCGCTTGTGCGAAAAGGAGCGCGAGCTCGAGAAGCTTCAGGTCATGCTCGAGGAAAAGGGCCTGTTTGTGGGCGACTTGGGCGAGCAGCGCCGTCATATGCAAGATGTGGTCGGCCGCATTAACTCCGATATGCGCCTGCTCGAGGAAAAGGGCCACAACATGGTGTCGCGCCTGTCCGACATGCGCGGACAGATTTCGAGCTCCGAGCATCAGCGTCGTCGCGTGGTCGAGGAGCTCGAGGACGCGCGCGCTCAGCTTGAGGAAGTGACTGGCGCGCACATGCAGGCCCAGGAGGACGTTGACGCCGCCGGTCCTGCCGCTGCTGAGCTCCACGAGCGTCGCGTGGCGCTCGACAATCAGATTTCGCAGCTCACGCGCGAGCAACGCGATGTGCAGCGCGTGGCCGATAATGCCGCGCTCGAGCTCGCCAAGGTGAAGGATTCCTTGAGCAATGCCGAGGTCGAGGACAACATGTATGCCTCGCGTCTGGAGCAGATTGACGAGCAGCTCGAGGAGGTCACGGCCTCGCTCGAGAGCCGTCGCGACCGCGCCGAGGAGCTTGAGGGCGCTCTTGAGGAAGCGCGCCAGGCTCAGGTCGATGCGCGTGAGGCCACCGAGACGGCACGCGCGGCCCTGAAGGACCTGCGTGCCCGCGAGAGCGAGGCGCGCAACAAGTTATCCGAGGTGCGCTCGGAGCTTTCCAGCCAAAAGAAACTCGATGCCCGCATGGCCGACAGCTCGCCGCTCGTGAGCCGTCTGGTGGGTGCGCTGGGCGACGATGTCTTGGGTCGTCTGGGCGACGTGCTCGAGGCCCCGCGCGAGCTTGAGGGCCTGGTTGAGCAATTGCTCGCCGGCGATATCGATGCGCTGCTGTTCGACGATACGTCTGCGCTTGAGCGTGCCGGTCGTGCCGCTCTGGACCAGAAGAAGGCCTCGGGCGAGGCGCTGCTGGTGGCGCGCGGCGTGAGCGGCTCTGCTGCCGCCGAGGGCGCTGCCGGTACCCGTCTGGTTGATCGTCTGTCTGTGCGCGCAGGCTACGGTCCCGTCGTCGAGGCGCTGCTCGGCGGCTATTACGTTGTGGACGATCTTGCTGCCGCGCTGTCGGCGCCGGTCGTTGACGGCGTGACTTACGTGACCCCCGATGGCGCCCGCGTCGCCTGCGGCGGCCTGGTGCGCGTGGGCCTCGATGCCGGCGAGGCGTCGGGTGCCTTGGAGCGCAAACGCCGTATCCGCGAGCTGGAGGGGCTTGAGCCCGATTTGGCCGCTGTGTTTGAACATGTGTCAGACCAGGTTGTTGAGGCCAATGCGGGCGTTGAGGAAGCGCGTGCCGCCGAGGGCGATGCTGCCGGCGAGATCGCCCGTCTTGAGGGCGAGCGCCGCTCGCTGCTCTCCGAGATCGGCCGTCTGGAGCAAAGCGCCAACAATGCCGAGGTCGAGCGTGTACGGATTTCCAAGCGCCGCGAGCAGGCCTCCGAGGCCGTTCGCGCTGCGCGCCCGCGTGTTGACGAGCTTACTCGTTCGCGTGACGAGGCCCGTGCGCAGGCAAGCGATCTGGGCTTGCAGATTGCCGAGGCCAACGACGAACTCGACCGCGTTCGCCGTGACGATTCCGAGGCTGCCGGCAAGCTCGCCGACGCCAAGGTTCGCCTAGCCCAGACGAGCGAACGCCTGCGTTCGCTGAAGGGCCGCGTGCCCGACCTGGAGCATCGTCTTGAGGGCATCGACCGTCGTATCCGCGGAACACGCCAGGCCTCGCGCTCACTCGAGCTGCTGCGTCTGCGCGTCGACCCCATGCACGAGCGCTATTCGGCCCTGCTGGAGCGCGCGTCGGATTGGGCCGCGCGCCTGCGTGATCAGGCTTCACTCGAGGAGGCGGACTCGGCCTCGCTCAAGAAGACCATCGAGGATGCCAAGGCAGAGGTTGCCCGCGCTAAGGAGCGGGTCGATACCGCCTCCGCCACGCAAAACGAGTTCAAGGTCGCGCGTGGCAAGCTCGAGGTGCAGGTAGAGGCGGCCATTAAGGCCATTACCGCCGATGGCACCACGGTGCTCGAGGAAGCGCTCATGCTTCCTGCTCCCACCGACCGCGACGCCGCCGAGCGCGAACTCAACCAGCTCGTGCGTCAGATCAACAACCTGGGCCCTGTGAACCAGGTTGCCATGGAGGAGTACGAGCAGCTCAAGCGCCGCGCCGATTACATCGAGGAGCAGCTGGCCGATCTGGAGAGCGCGCGCAAGGCGCTCACCAAGATCACGGTGGCCATTGATCGCAAGATGCGGAAGGCGTTCCTGGTGACGTTTGAGAAGGTCGACGCGAACTTCCGCGAGATCTTCGCTATGCTCTTCCCGGGCGGTCAGGCTCATTTGGAGATGACCGATCCCGAGCATCCTGCCGAGACGGGTATCGAGGTCGTGGCGCAGCCGCGCGGCAAGCGCATCACCAAGATGATGCTCATGTCGGGCGGCGAGAAGAGCCTGACGGCGCTCGCCCTGCTCTTTGCCGTGTACCGCACGCGCACGGTGCCGTTCTATGTGCTGGACGAGGTCGAGGCGGCGCTCGACGACGCCAACCTGTCCAAGCTCATCGGCGCGCTCGATGTGTTGCGTTCCGATACGCAGCTCTTGGTCATTTCGCATCAGCGCCGTACTATGGAGGACGCTGACGTCCTCTATGGCGTCTCGATGCAAGCCGACGGCGTCAGTCGCGTCGTCTCGCAAAAACTCGATCGCGAAACCGGAAAGGTCGTGAATGCATAATGGGATTCTTTGACGCTCTCTCGCGCGGACTTGAGCGCAGCCGCGAGGCCCTCAACGAGGTCTTTTACTTTGGCGGCGAGGTCGACGAGGATTTTTGGGAGGACCTGGAGGACACCCTCGTCATGGGTGACATGGGTGCCGAGGTCGCGATCAGGGTGTCCGATGACCTGCGCGATGCCGCGGCCAAGAAGAACCTCAAGACCGCCCCGCAGCTCCGTCGTGCCCTGGCCGAGCAACTCGAGCAGCATTTTGTGCCCGTCGAGCGCGATCCGTTCGCCGACACGCCGAGCTGCGTGCTGTTTGTGGGCATTAACGGTGCCGGCAAGACCACCACGGTCGGTAAGATTGCGAGCGCCATGGCCGCCCGCGGCAAGAACGTAGTGATCGGTTCGGCCGATACCTTTCGCGCCGCCGCCATCGAGCAGCTCGATGTGTGGGGCCAGCGCGCCGGCGCCCCCGTCATCAAGCGCGACCGCGGCTCCGACCCGGCGAGCGTGTGCTATGACGTGCTCGACGAGGCCGACAAGCGCGGCAGCGACCTGGTGCTTATCGACACTGCCGGTCGTCTGCACACGAGCCCCGAGCTCATGCGCGAGCTTGCCAAGGTGGTCAATGTGACCCGTAAGCGCGCCGCCAATATGGCCGCCGGCCCCATGCCCGTCTATGTCGTGCTCGTGATCGATGCCGCAACGGGCCAAAACGGCCTCAACCAGGCGCTCGAGTTTAACGAGGCGCTGGGTCTGGACGGTATTATCATGACAAAGCTCGACGGCACGGCAAAGGGCGGTATCGCCATGGCCGTGGCCGAGAAGCTCAAGCTTCCCATCCTGCGCATCGGCGTGGGCGAGCAGGTCGATGACCTGCAGGAGTTCAATGCCAAAGATTTCTGCCGCGCCCTGGTGGGCGAGTCCAACTAAGGAGTAACCAGTGTTTGATTCCCTGAGCGATCGCCTCAACGACACATTTGACCGCCTGCGTGGCAAGGGTAAGCTGACCGAGGCCGACATTACCTCGGCCATGCGCGACATTCGCATGGCGCTGCTAGAGGCCGACGTCAACTTCAAGGTCGTCAAGGAGTTCGTCGCCAAGACCAAGGAGCGCTGCATGACCGCCGAGGTCATGGAGTCACTGTCGCCGGCGCAAAACGTCGTCAAGATCGTGCTCGACGAGCTCACCGAGATGCTCGGCTCCACCGAGAGCAAGCTCGTCTTTAGCAACCGCATTCCCAATGTCATCATGCTCGTGGGCCTGCAGGGCTCCGGTAAGACCACGGCGGCCGTAAAGCTGGCCTACCAGCTCAAGAAGCAGGGCCGCTCGCCGCTGCTCGCCGCGTGCGACGTCTACCGTCCCGCCGCTGCCGACCAGCTGGCCACACTCGGTGGAGAGATCGGCGTGCCGGTCTTCCGCGGCGACGGCGAGCACCCGGTCGACATCGCCAAGGGCGCCATCCAGGAGGCCGTCGACCACCTGCGTGACGTGGTCATCGTCGATACCGCCGGTCGCCTTCAGATCGACGAGCAGATGATGCAGGAGGCCGTGGACATCAAGAAGGCCGTCAAGCCCGATCAGGTGCTGATGGTCGTTGATGCCATGACCGGTCAGGATATCGTCAACGTCGTCTCGACCTTCGCCGAGCGCACCGACTTTGACGGCGTGATCATCTCCAAGCTCGACGGCGACGCCCGTGGCGGCGGCGCGCTTTCCGTGCGCCAGGTGACCGGCAAGCCCATCAAGTTCGTGAGCATGGGCGAGAAGCCCGATTCGCTGGAGCCGTTCTACCCCGACCGTATGGCCAAGCGCATCTTAGGCATGGGCGACGTCGTCGGCATCATCGAGAAGGCTCAGGAGGCAGCCGATGCCGAGCAGCTCGAGGCTGCCGAGCGTATGCTGCGCGAGGGCTTTACCATGAACGACATGCTCGACCAGATGAAGGCTGTCAAGAAGATGGGCGGCATGAAGGGCATCCTGGGCATGCTCCCCGGTGGTCAGCGTGCGCTCAACCAGATGGGCGGCAACCTGGATGAGGGCATCTTCGACAAGAACGAGGCCATCATCATGTCGATGACCAAGGAGGAGCGCCTGCGTCCCTCTATCATCAACGGTCAGCGCCGTGCCCGCATTGCCAAGGGCGCCGGCGTGACCCCCACCGAGGTCAATAGCCTTATGAAGCAGTGGGGCGAGATGAACAAGATGATGGGCCGCATGCGCACGATGGCCAATCAGGCGCAGGCCGGCGGCAAGAAGGGCAAGAAGGGTAAGAAGGGCAAAAAGATGCGCATGCCCAATATTCCCGGTCTGGATGCCATGGGGCTGGGCGGCATGGGCGGCCTGGGAACGGGCGGCCCCAAGTCCGATATGGACCTGCTGCGCCAGATGGAAGCGCAGATGCGCAACAAGAAGTAACGACTAGTTGAGTCGTGTATGGCGAAGGCCGCCTGGATGGTATTCCAGGCGGCCTTCGCCGTTTGTTCGCTGGTTGTCGCACGCGTGGAAGCGCGTTCTCGACGAGGTGCTTGCCGCTAGTGGCAGCCGCAGCCTTCGTGCCCGTCATGGTCGTGGTGACCGTGGCAGCCGCAGGTGGCCTCGCCGTTCTGTGCGAGCGTGCCGGCAATGAGGGCCTCGACGCAGGCATTGCAGCTGCCCTGGGCGCCCGCATAGACCGTGATGCCGGCTTGGGCAAGCGCGTTGATAGCGCCGCCGCCGATACCGCCGCAAATGAGCGTGTCAACGCCACCGTTGGCAAGCAGGCCCGCCAAGGCGCCGTGGCCGGTGCCACCGGTGCCTACGACCTGCTCGTTGAGCACCTTGCCATCCTGGATGTCGTAGATCTTGAACTGCTCGCTGCGGCCAAAGTGCATAAAGATGTTGCCGTTGTCGTACGTCGTTGCCACCCTCATGGTGCCGACCTCCTTTGCTGGCCATGCGGCCGTCGTCGTGGCGATGGGGGAGTACGTGATATTGCCGCCCTCGATGACGAGCGCTCGTCCGTTGACCAGCGCATCGGCCACCTTGCGATGCGCGCGGCTGCAAATGGCCGCCACCGTTGCGCGAGCGATGCCCATCTGCTGGGCGACCGCCTCTTGGTTGAGACCTTCCAGGTCGCACAGGCGTAGCACCTCAAGCTCGTCGACTGTCATATCGATGGCGTCTCCGCTGGCAAGGCCGTCTGGGGTAAAGCCGCGATATTCGGGGATGATCCCAACACGGCGTAATTTTTCGCGTCTTCCTGCCATGCGCACTCCTTATCTGACATATGTCAACAATAGAATAGCGAACGTGCAGATTTGCGCAAGGAATTTCTGTCATATGTCAGAAAATGAGCGCCTTGATTATCAACTTCATCCGAACACTCCCCACATTCATCCGTACATGTACGG
>CATYZI010000025.1 GCA_958415625.1 uncultured Collinsella sp.
CCCTCTCAAGGCGGAGATCACCAGTTCGAATCTGGTACGGGCTACCATGAATTTGAGACCCGGGCTTCCAGCGGAAGTCCGGGTTTTTTATTTCCGAGCAAACCATCTGCAATTCCCATTTGGCCCATAGCTTTACGTTCTGCTTGTGGCCCTTGCGGGTACAATATGCAAGATATTTGGAAGGTCAGAAGGAGCCTCATGACGGAGTCCTCTCAGCATACATCTAAGCCCCAGGTCGAGGTTGAGGCCTCGGGCGGCGATGACAACAAGGGTGCACGTCGCGGTGCCATTTTTATCGGCGTCGTGCTGGTTGGCTACATCGTTTATCTGATTGTGACCGGTCAGATGGGACAGTTCTGGGCTGCCATGTCGAGCGTTCAGGCGCCGTGGCTCGTTGCTGCATGCTTTTGCATGTTCCTGTACCTGTTCTTTGGCATCGTTGCCTATGCGATCGCCGTCTGGCTCGATCCCAATTCGCCCGTCGGCATTCGCGACCTGATCTCGGTCGAGGCGAGCGGTATCTTCTTTGGCAACCTGACGCCCATGATGATGGGCTCTACGCCCGCCCAGATCTACCGCCTGACCAAGGCGGGCCAAAATGTCGGCGAGGCCGGTGCCACGCAGTTCACGCGCTTTATCGTGTATCAGTTTGGTCTTGTTGCCTGGGGCGCCATTCTGCTGCTTGCCCGCATGCCGTTTTTCGCCGAACGCTATGGCGACATGACGCTGCTGTGCGTCTTTAGCTTTGGCGGACACTGTTGCATTCTGCTTGGCATCTTTGCCGTCGCGCTCATGCCCAAGACCGTCACGCGCGTCGCGCACTGCATCATCAATTGGCTCGAGCGAATGGGCGTCTCGGCCACCAAGATCGAGGGCTGGCGTACGTTTGTCGACGGCGAAATCTACTCGTTCTCCGAGAAGTTCAAGCTTTCGGCCGGCCACTTTTCGTCTATGCTGCTCACGGTGGTCATCACCATGTTGCAGCTCGCGTTTTTCTACCTCGTGCCGTATTTCCTGATGCTTGCCTTTGGCCACCACGAAGTCGACTTCTTCTCGGTCATGGCCGCGAGCGCCTTTGTTCAGCTCCTGAGCTCTGCTGTTCCCCTGCCCGGTGGCACCGGCGGCGCCGAGGGTGGCTTCGCGCTGTTCCTGGGTCATTTCTTTGGATCGGCGTCGACCGCCGGTTTTCTGCTGTGGCGCCTCATTACGTTTATCGCGCCGACGATTTTGGCCGCGCCCCTGCTGGGTCTTAAGAGCGCTCACAACGAGAGTATCCACGCACGCTGGGATCGCGCGATGCGCAAGCTCGGACGAACGCCTCAGACGTCCTCTAAGCCGGCAAAGCCCCATCCTGTGAATGCGGTTACCGTGGATCCCAATCAGCATGCTCAGAAGGCTTCTGGGGCCGCCAAACCGTCGCATAAGGCCTATGTGCGCCAGACAGGCGACGGGATCCGTGTGTCCCCGGCTGCTTTGAACAAAAAGAAGCTCCCTAAGGCGTAATAGTTGGTCGTGCGTTCTTCATGTTGCCGGGCATTATTGTGCCGGATGGGGGATAATCCTCTTACGTAGATTAACTCTCATCTGTTGATGAATGCTTGCATTCCGAAGGGACACGTCCATGGACACCAGCAAACCGCGCCTCGACCGCCGCATCGTTCGCAGCCGCAATGCCATCCTTTCTGCGTTTGAGCGCCTGCTCATGGAAAAGCCGCTGGCAGACATTACGGTGAGTGCCATCGCACGCGAGGCCAATGTCGACCGCAAAACCTTCTACGTGCACTTTGGCACGGTTGACGGCCTGCTCGATGCCATTGCCGTCGATGTGGTGGAGATGATTGTTGACTCGGTCGAGAAAACGCTTGCCTCCATGGACGGCGACACCAACGAGCGCGCCCTGGGCGCGGCGGCGACCTTCTTTAAAACCGTTAATGAGGCACTGTGCAACAACTTGGTGCTCAATCGTCAGCTGATCGAGAACATTCCGCTTGATGATTTTATGGCTCGTCTTCGTGCGCCGCTCGAGCACGAGATTGCCGAGCGCGATTTGCTGCCCCAAGGTCTCAAGGACGAGATGTTCGATTACTATCTTGCGTTTTTGCTGTCCGGTATCATCGGCATCTATCGCACGTGGGCGCTGTCTGACGGTTCGGTTCCTATCGAGCGTGTCTCGGAGGTTGCTAATAATCTGACGTTGAGCGGTCTTTCGAGTTTGGAATCTCGCTTGGATTAGGTCTAGTTGGGCTCGTCGGCGTGGAAATTCCTGTTCACGAGGTTCTCCGGCGCCTTGGAGACGTCGCCGGCGTAGGAGCTATAGCCTGAGGATCCTTAAATGAAAGTCCAGTTTATCCTTCCCACTCCAATTGGGAATCCTCCGATGCGCCTTCGCACGCTCGCATGACCTCGATACCGTGCGAGCGTGCGAACTCGACGAGCTCTGCGTTACGGGCGTTTATGGTGCCGAAGGCGGCGGGGCACACGATAAGGCGCGCGCAGTGGACGAGGAGCTCTTTGGCGCGGGTTATGGTTTTATCCCCGATCGGCTCGAAGGCGCGCTCGGCCACGCATTCCGCCGCCAGGTCGCGCGCGAGCTCGCAGTCGATGTCCCCTTCGTGCAGAACGCCCGCGTAGAACGCCTTGCCCTGCCGGATGAGCTGGCGAAACACAGCCGACCCCGTACCTGCGCCGGCGATGACGAACGTGTGCGCATCGCCGTGCGGGCGCCCAATTTCCACGCTGCCGAAGCGCTCGTTGAAGGTACCATGCTGAAGGCCGTAGAGCTCGCCAATCGTCTCGCGCGTGAATATGTCCTCGGGCACGCCGGCGCGGAATACCCGGCCGTCCTTCACGCAAATCACCTTGTCGGCGCTTTTCTGCGCGAGCTCGAGTTCGTGGATGGACATGATGACAGCCACATTCCGCGATTTCGCAAGGTGGCGAAGTATTCGCAGCAGGTCGATCTGGTAGCGGATATCGAGATACGACGTGGGCTCGTCGAGCACGAGCACACGCGGATCCTGCGCGATGGCGCGTGCGAGCATGACGCGCTGGCGTTGCCCGTCGCTTATCTGCATGAAGTCGCGCTCGGCGAGCTCTTCCACATGTGCGGTTTTCATGGCCTCGTCGACCCGACTATGGTCGTTAGGCGAGAGTGTGCCCATTCGCCCGGTGTAGGGATGTCTTCCCGCCTCTACGATATCGCGGCAGGTGAGGAGCTCGGTCCGGGGGCGATCTGTCAGCATAACGGCAAGGTTCCTTGCGAACTCCGCCGTCTTCCATCGGGAAATCTCTCGCCCGTCGAGCTCGACCGCGCCGGCAAGCGGTGCTAGATGGCGTGTGATGGTTTTCAAGATGGTCGACTTGCCCGAGCCGTTCGGCCCGATGAGCGCCACGACGTCGCCCGCGCGAACCTCCAGATCGACGCCTTCGACTACAACCTTCTTGTCGTAGCCCGCCGACAGGTCGCTTATGCGGAAAAGCGGCGCTCCGTCAGCCTGCGTTTCGACCGGGGTTTCGAGGTTCGACTCCGCTCGGAGGAGGCGTTCCGCGCGCAGTTCCGCACGAGCCGAAAGTGCCTTCTGGCGCTTTCGTGTGAGCTCAGGACTGTCTAAGCATGGAATGTCCCCTCTGAGCATTTTGGGCCGCGGCACGAATTCCCCCATCTACCTCACCCGCTTCTTCAACATGAGCGCGATAACCACCGGCGCGCCGAAGATGGCGGTGACGGCGCTGATGGAAAGCTCGACGGGAGAGAACAGCGTGCGCGCGATCAAATCGCAGCCCGCGCAGAAGATGGCGCCTCCCAAGAAGCACGCAGGAATCACGCGGATGGGCTTCGACGACTTTAGCGCCGACTTCACGAGATGCGGAACCGCGATGCCTACGAACGACACCGGACCAGCGAACGCGGTCACGCAGGCGGAGAGCATGCTCGCTAGAAGGACGAGCACCACGCGGAAGCGTGCGACGTTCACGCCGACGCTTTTCGCGTAGGCTTCTCCCAGCTGGAAGGCGGAAAGGGGCTTCGATATCGCGAATACGCATGCGCTCACGGTGATCACCACGACCGCGATGACCGCGACGTCGTCCCAGCTCGAACCCGAGAAGCTACCCAAAGACCAGTTGTGCAGGTTCACGATGGACTGGTCGTCGGCGAAGGCGATGAGGAAGTTCGTCGCCGCCGAGCAGATGTATCCCACCATGACGCCCGCCACGATGAGCATGGCCATGGAACTTATGCGCCGTGCGATGAGGAGCACGAAGCCGATGGTGATAAGCGATCCCAGAAACGCTGCGGCCACCATGGCCGGTGAGGACATGGCCTGGTTCGCGCCCAGAAGTACGATCATCGTAAGCGCGACGACGAACTTTGCGCCCGAGGAGACGCCCAAGATGAACGGGTCGGCGATGGGGTTGTTGAAAAACGTCTGCAGCAGGAACCCGGAGAGCGAAAGTGCCCCGCCGAGAAGCACGGCTGAAAGCACGCGCGGCAGGCGAATCTCCCAGATGACCTGGCTTTCCATGGAATTGGCCGCGCCGCCCGAAAGGATGCCGGGGATGTGGTCTGCGGGCACGAGCACGCTCCCGATGCACAGGTTGGCCCCGACGAGCACGATGAGGGCAACAGCGAGCAGCGCCGTCACGACGCGACACCGCGCGGCGCGCCCCGATTCGTCGTATGCCATGGAAAGCCGGCTTCTCATGGCGCTAACCGAGCTTCCTCAGATAATGGAAGTCGCTCGCGTCATTGCCGGTGAACGCCCCGTGCAGCTCGTCGATAATGTCGGCGGTAGAAGTCATCTGCTGGTACATGTCGGCGCTTGTGACCCAGACGTTGCCGTTCTTCACGGCTTTGAACTGCGACAATAGCGCGTTTTTGCCTACGAAGTCGTTCAAGGTGGAAACCGATTCGTCGATGGTGCCGTTGTAGACGATGATGTCGGCATCCTTCGCCGTCGCGTAGAAGCGCTCCATTTCGAGCGTTACTGACGAACCTGACGTCGACGCCGTCTGCGCGTCATCGAGCGCGTAGCTGCCGCCTGCAAGCTCGATCATCTGCGCCACGTAGTCGCCCGCCCGCCGCGTGACGGCGGCCCCGTTCGAGTTAATGTAGAAATACGCCACGGTTTTACCTGACGACGCGAGCCCCGACGTTTGCTCGACGCGGGCCTTCTGCTCGTTGAACAGGTGCGCGGCCTCGTCTTCCTTGTCGAACAGGACGCCGAAAAGCTTAATCCACTCGACGCGCCCGAGTGCTTCGGGCTCGCTCGACGACTGTTCGGTGAGCACGACGAGCCCGAGCTTCTGCAGCTTTTCCTTCACATCGGGCGTGTGGTTGATCATGGTGTTCTCGATGGCGAGCGTGCAGCCCGAGGCCGATATTCGCTCGTAGTCGGGCGCGCTGTACTTGCCGCCGTAGGCGATCGCCCCACTTTCGAGCGCGCTTTTGAAGCCTGCGACCGAGCAATCGTCGGCCTTCGTGCCCGACATGATGATATTGTCGTTCGCATCGAGCGCGTCGACCAGGCACATCGTCGCCGACGACACGAGGTACACCTTGTCGGCGGGGCGCCTTATGACCGCGATGTCGGAGCTCAACCCGTCAGGTACCTTCGCATCTTGCGGCACCACGAGGAAACGCTCCCCATTCGAAACGCAGATAAGCCGCAGACCGCCTTCGAACTCGTCGACAGTGAAGTGCTCGGCGTATTCAAGCTGAAGCGCCCCCGTCGGCTCCCAGCCGCAGCCCAAATCGGCGTTGTGGAAGTCGGCCGCGGCGCTTGAAGCCGTTCCCGCAGGGGAGCCGCCGCTTGCATCGTCGCCCGATTTCTCCTTCATGGTGGATGAGTCAAAGTGGATCGTGTAGTCGATGGTGTGCGGCGTCGACATGGCGACGGTCTCGGCCGACACGGCGATGTCCTCGTCGAGCGTGACGGGTATCTCGAACGTGGAGTTGCCGCCGTCGTTTACGGGCGCGTAGTCCACGCCGTCGACGGTCATCTTGTCGTAGTTCGAACTCGACCAGGTGATGGTCGCGGTGTAGGTGTCGCCATCCTTCACAATTGTGGTGGGTGAGGCGATGCTTGCGCGCCCTGACCCGCCGGAAAGCGAGACACTCACAGTGTATTCCTGAGAGCCCGCCGTGCCACCGGTCGCGTTCGGGCTCGCGCTGCACCCCGCGAAGGGAAGCGCGAGCAGGGCGACGAGAACGCAGGTGATCGCGCGCGCCGCGATGCTGTGGCGCTTCCTGTTTTCCCCCTTGGGGAGAATCGACCGCATGGCGTTACTTCAACGCGTCGGCGCGCAGATCGACGCCGGCGGATTCGAACACAAGCGTGCGGTCGTACCACTGCTCTTTTCTAATACTCCACGCGGCACAGGCGGTGTCCTCGTCGAGCGCTTCAACGGGCACGTCGTAGGTGTACTTGCCTTCCGCGGTTTCCACATAGGGGATGAAGTCGGCCTCGCTCGCGGCGGCAGCCTCGTCGCCCGTGCCCATAAAGAGCTTACCGTAGCCCGTGCCAGAAAGCGTCATCACGCAGTGCATGGAGCCGTTTTCCACGATGAGCTGGGCGTCCACAATCCTGAACATGTTCGAGCTGGAATCTACGGTGATCGGATAGGTGCCGTCGGCCACCTTGTCGGCGGTGATGGGGGCAGCGCTTGCGCCCTCGGTCGCATCGGCCGCCTGCTCGGTCTTTTCCTGGGAATCGGCATCGCTTGCCTTTGCGCTGTCGCTTGAATTTCCGGCGCAGCCGGCGAGCGAGAACGCGAGAAGCGCCGCCGACAGGGCGAAGACGAGGGTTTTCTTCAACATGGAGGGGTTCCTTTCAATCGCTTCTACCGCCCGCGCCGTGCGGTGGGCGGGCGGGATGCGAATGCAACGGGCATGCGCCGTCGGTCGGGGAAGGCGCATGCCCGTTGCACGGGGACGCGACAGGCGCCCCCGTGCGCGGCGAGTTTACAGCTTGGCGACGGCGTCGTCCACGTGCGAGACGTAGATGTCGTCGACCGCGGCGTTCTGTCCCAGACCCTGGAGCAGGCACGTCACTTCGAAGCCGGCGGCCACGAACTTCGCAGCCCAGCTGTCGGGGTCGGTCTCGTCTGCCATGTCGTTGTTCGCGTGGTCGCCCGCGACCACCATGAACGGCGCGAGCACGGCCTTCTTGTACCCTGCGGCGCTCGCGGCGGCGATAACATCCTCGCAGGTCGGTTCAGCCTCGACGGTGCCGACGAAGAACTGCGTCAAGCCCTCGTTCTTGAACACTTCCTGCATCTTGGCATAGTCGGCGTTGGAATCGGCTTCGGTGCCGTGGCCCATGAGGCACAGCGCCGTCTTGCCGTCGTCGAAGGACACCATGTTCTCCTTAATGGCTGCGGCCACCTTCTTGTAGTCGTCGTCGGAGGTGAGCAGCGGGTCGCCGAGCGAGATCTTGTCGAACTTGTCGGCGTACTTGTCGAGCTCGTCTTTCACGTCGGCGTATTCCAGGCCAGCCATGAGATGCGTCGGCTGCACGACGATTTCCTTCACGCCGTCTTCCACGCAGCGGTCGAGCGCCTCGGTCATGTTGTCGATCGTGATGCCGTCGCGCTTCTTCAGCTTGTCGATGATGATCTGCGCGGTGAAGGCGCGGCGGATGTCGTAGTCCTGCCAGTACTTCTCGCGGATAGCGTCTTCGATGGCGCCGATGGTGATGTGGCGCGAGTCATTGTAGCTCGTGCCGAAGCTCGTGACGAGGATGACCGGCTTCACGGCCTTCTCCTTTTCACTCGATTTCTCGGAACTCGCGGAGGTGTTGGAGCAGCCCGCGAGCGCGACTCCGGCGAGCGCGACGGCTCCGGTTGCTGCGGCGCCCATGAAGCCGCGGCGTGACATCTGGTCGGACATGGTTTTTCCTTTCCTCGGTTTGCCGGTCCCCCGGCGACAGTTGCTTGTCGGCACAAGCGAAAGAAAAGCGCACCCCTCGGGGTTCACAAGGAGCTAACGCCACGGCGATGCCGTGAGGAAAAGGCGAAGCAGTCTGGCTTGGGGCGCGAGGCGGTTCGCCCGCGCGTCCTATACAGTAATGTCCCTTGCCCAGGATTCCCACCTGGTTCCCTCCGCAAGCCAGCGCGGGCTGTGCGGGCGCCGCGCCGGTCATTTCCTTTTATCCGATTGTCATATGCTCGTTGCCGAAACTTTTACTATGATAGTGGGCACTTGTGAACGTGTCAAAGCCAGGGCGGGCTGCATTGCGCCTCCTGCCTGCGTATTTGCGCCGATTGCCGCTGCAGGCGCCGTGTTTTGCCCGCTGCGCGAATGGCGGCGTAAACGGTTGCGATGAGAAACGGGAAGGGAAGGCTCGGATGATTCATATCGTTGGCGCAGGCTCGGGCGCCGCCGACCTTATCACGCTGCGCGGGGCGCGCCTTCTGCGCGCGGCCGACGTGGTCGTTTGGGCGGGAAGCCTTGTGAACCCCGAGCTGCTCGCTGAGTGCAAGGAATCCTGCATCGTCTACGACAGCGCGCACATGACCTTGGAGGAAGTGCTCGACGTGATGTGCGCGGCGGATGCGCGGGGCGAGGAAGTGGTGCGCCTGCACACGGGCGACCCGTGCCTGTACGGCGCCATCCAGGAGCAGATGGACGCACTCGACGCGCGCGGCGTGGACTACGAGGTGGTGCCCGGCGTGTCGAGCTTTTGCGGTGCCGCGGCGGCGCTTCGCCAGGAATACACGCTGCCGGGAATCAGCCAGTCGGTCGTGATCACGCGGCTTTCCGGGCGCACCCCCATGCCCGCGGGCGAGGGCATGCGCACCATGGCGGAAAGCGGCTCGACTATGGTCATCTTCCTGAGCTCGGGTATGCTCGCCGAGCTTTCCGCCGAGCTTTTGGTCGCGGGCCGCAGCTCCGACGAGCCGGCGGCGCTCGTGTACAAGGCGACCTGGCCTGAGGAGCGCGTGGTGCGATGCACAGTGGGCACGCTCGCCGATGCGGGCGCGCGAGAGGGCATCGACCGCACGGCGCTCGTGGTGGTGGGCCGCGTGCTCGGAGCTCGCGGTGGGCTTGCGCACAACGGCGCGCAAGCGGAGTCGTACGAGCGCAGCAAGCTTTACGACCCTTCGTTTGCCACGGGGTATCGGAAGGCGAGCAACTAGCGTGGCCTTCGAGCACTACATATATACCGGGACGACCCGCCTGCGCTGCGGCTACACCACGGGGAGCTGCGCCGCGCTCGCGGCGAAGGCGGCCTGCGAGATGCTCTTGTCACGAAAGCCCGTCGGCCGCGTGTCGATCGTCACCCCCGGCGGACTGCCCGTCGAGGCGAACGTGGTCGACGCATGCATCGGCGAGGGGTGCGCCCAGTGCGCCGTGCGAAAGGACGCAGGTGACGATGCCGATGTGACCGACGGCGTACTCGTGTACGCGCGCGTGGAACATGCGGGGTCGGGCACGGGTTCTGCGGGCAGCAAGGGCGTGCCCGCGTGCGAATCGGAAGTTTCCGTCGATGGCGGCGTGGGCGTGGGGCGCGTGACGTTGCCCGGGCTCGAGCAGCCGGTGGGGGCGGCCGCCATCAACGCGACGCCGCGCGCGATGATCACTTCGGCGGTGCGCGAGGTGTGCGCCGCGCACGGCTTTTCTGGAAATATTGCTGTGACGATTTCGGTACCCGAGGGTGTTGCCCTTGCCGAAAAGACCTTCAACCCGCGCCTGGGGATAGAGGACGGCATCTCCATCCTGGGCACGACGGGCATCGTCGAGCCGCGCAGCCTCGCTGCCTTGCGCGACAGCATCGAGCTCGAGATCCGGCAGCATGCGGCTATGGGGCGGTGCGGAGTCGTGCTCACGCCCGGCAACTACGGCGCGCAGTTCATCTCGGGGCATTTCCACCTAAACGGTGCGCCGGTGGTCTTCATCTCCAACTTTGTGGGCGATGCGATTGATTGCTGCGTTCGCGAGGGATTCACCAATGTCCTTCTTGTGGGACACATCGGCAAGCTGGTGAAGGTCGCGGGCGGCATCATGGACACCCATTCGCGTACCGCCGACTGCCGCGCGGAGATTCTGGCCGCCCACGCGGCCTTGGCCGGCGCGGGCGCGAAGACCGTGCGCGATATCATGTCGTCGGTCACGACCACGGCGGCGCTCGAGGTAATCGAGGCCGCCGGCGTGGGGGACGCTGCGCGCGCTTCGCTCGCTGCGGCAATCGAGGACAGGTTGCGCCGCCGCGCGGCGGGCGGATGCGACATCGCCGCGGTCGTGTTCGACGCCGAGCGCCGCGAGCTTTTCCGCACGTCGGGCGCCGATGCAGTTATCGGGGAATTGGGGGCGACGTATGAGTAGAGGCGTGCTGTACGGGGTGGGTACGGGGCCTGGCGACCCCGAGCTGCTCACGATCAAGGCCGTCCGCACAATCGAATCGTGTCCGGTCATCGCCGCACCGCAGACGGCGGACGGGGTCATGGTCGCGCTCGACATCGTGCGCGGCGCCGTCGACCTTACAGGCAAGACGGTGATCCCCGTGCGATTCTCGATGACGCGCGATCTCGAGCGCCGCGCGGCCGAGCATGCCTCGCTTGTTCGCGAGCTTGTCGCGCACCTGGATGCGGCCCGCGACGTCGCGCTGCTGAACCTGGGGGACCCGAGCATCTACGCCACCTTCCAGCGCATAGCGCCCGACGTGCGCGCCCGCGGGTTCGAGGCGCGCGCCATTCCCGGCGTGCCGAGCTTCTGCGCGGTCGCCGCGGCGCTCGAGCGCGACCTCACGCCTGAGATGTCGTCGCCTCTGCACATCGTGCCCGGCGGCTACGACGACGTGCGCCGCGCAATCGGCTGGCCGGGGACGAAGGTGGTCATGAAGGCGCGCCGCTCGCTTGCGGACACGAAGCGCATCCTTCGCGAGGAGGTCGCCTTCGACGGTGCCGAGCTCGTAGAGGACTGTGGGCTTCCGGGCGAGCGCGTGTACCGCTCGCTCGACGATGTGCCCGATCGGGGCAGCTACTTCTCGACGATGGTGGTGCGCTAGATGAGGGTTTCCTG
This sequence comes from uncultured Collinsella sp., assembly GCA_958415625.1. Classification (GTDB taxonomy): domain Bacteria; phylum Actinomycetota; class Coriobacteriia; order Coriobacteriales; family Coriobacteriaceae; genus Collinsella. The sequence continues at coordinate 11,021 of CATYZI010000025.1, forward strand.
CATAGCGTTCACTGAGAGGGGGTATGCGTTGGCGGAGCGCACCGCACGCGCGCTTTCTGATTGCGCGAAGACAGGTGAAGATGACCCTGGCTGGGACGTTTTCGTTTCCCGAGGGTTCGGCGAGGGGAAGGCCGACCTGCGCACATGGACGGCGCTCGCGTGGGAAGCGTCGGACGCGCTTCTGTTCGTGGGCGCGGCGGGCATCGCCGTGCGGGCGATCGCGCCGCATGTCGCCTCGAAGGCAAACGATCCCGCGGTTGTGGCGATCGACGAGGCGGGGCGCTTTGCCGTCTCGCTTTTGTCGGGGCATTTGGGCGGTGCGAACGAGCTTGCGCAAACTGTGGCACGCGCGGCAGGGGCCATCCCCGTCATCACCACGGCGACCGACGTTCGCGGTGTTTGGGCGGTGGATACGTGGGCGCGCTGTGCGGGGCTCACCGTTTCGAATCCCGAGGCTATCAAGCGAGTGTCGGCGCGGCTGCTTTCGGGCGGGCGCGTGGCGCTCTATTCCGACATGCCGATTTCGGGACAGCCGCCTGAGGGGGTTGACATTGCGTCCGACCGCGCTCGGGCCGATATCGTCGTGTCGCCGTTCGCTGGGGCGAATGCAGGTGCGTCCGTTCGCGCGGCGGAGACTACGGGCGAGGTCGTGCCCGCCGGTGAGACGGGGAAGCCGGCGGGCGTTCGGGCGCAGGCGCCTGTGCCCGAGCCGCTTCGCCTTGTCGTGCCCTGTATCGTTGCGGGCATAGGGTGCCGTCGCGGTGCGTGCGCCGAAGCGATCGGGGAGGCGTTTCTTCTCGCGTGCGGGCAGGCGGGTATCTCGCCTTCGGCCGTGCGCAAGGCGGCGACGATTGACGTGAAGGCGCACGAGGAGGGTCTGCTCGCCTTCTGCCGCGCGCGCAATATCCCGCTTGCGACGTATTCCGCAGATGAGCTGTCGCAAGTCGAAGGCAGCGTTTCGCCATCTGATTTCGTGCGCGCGATGGTGGGGGTCGACAACGTGTGCGAGCGCGCGGCGCTCGCGGATGGGGACAAACTTATCTTCCCGAAGCTCGCTCACGGCGGCGTGACCGTCGCATTTTCCAAGGTAACTATCGAACTTTCGTTTAAGGAGCGGTGATGGGAAAGCTCTTCTTGGTGGGGATCGGCCCGGGCGGCCCCGACGGCATGACGATTGCGGCCCGGCGCGCGCTCGAGGCGGCCGACATCGTTGTGGGGTACACGAAATACGTGGAGCTCGCGCTCGGCGCCGTGCCCGACGCGGCGCATCTCGCGACGCCGATGATGCACGAGGTCGAACGGTGCCGCCTGGCGCTTTCGCGCGCGCAGAGCGGAGAAGCCGTGGCGCTCGTGTGCAGCGGTGACGCGGGCGTGTACGGCATGGCGAGCCCCGTGCTGGAGCTTGCGGAGGACTACCCCGATGTAGACGTGGAAGTTATCGCCGGGGCCACCGCGGCTCAGAGCGGGTCGGCGGTGCTCGGCGCCCCGCTTGCCCACGACTTCGCGGTCGTGTCGCTCTCCGACCTGCTCACGCCGTGGGAGGTCATCGAGCGCAGGCTCGCCGCCGTGGCGAGCGCCGACTTCTGTATCTGTTTGTACAACCCGCGCAGCAGAAAGCGCGCCGACAGGCTCTCGCGCGCGGCGAAGATTATGCTCGAATGGAAGGCCCCCGACACGCTCTGCGGCTGGGTACGCAACATCGGGCGCGAGGGGCAGCAGTCGGGCATGTGTAGGCTCTCTGAGCTGGGGGAGATCGACGCTGACATGTTCACCACCGTGTTCGTCGGCAACGCGGACACGAAGCGCGTAGGCGGCCGTATGGTCACACCGCGCGGGTATCGGGAGATTCCATGCGAAAGGTAACGATCATCGGGGCGGGGCCCGGAAACCCCGACTTGCTCTCGCGCGCGGCGCTCGACGCGATCGACATCGCCGACGTGGTCATCGGCGCTCATCGCGCGCTTGCCGGCATCGACGTGCCGCCCGACGTGGTGAGATGCGAGCTCGTGAAGACGGCGGACATCGTCGCCGAGCTCGCCGATGCGGCGTCGTGGCAGCGCGCCGTGGTCGTGATGACGGGCGATGTGGGGCTGTTCAGCGGCGCACGCCGCCTGGTGGAGGCGCTCTCCGGCGACGCGCAGGTGGACGTGCACGTCATTCCCGGCATAAGCTCAGCGTCGTATCTCGCCGCGCGCCTCGCGCGTCCATGGCAGGATTGGCGCTTCGCGAGCGCTCACGGCGTGGCGTGCGACATCGTGGCCGAGGCCGAGCGTGCAGGTGAGCTCTTCCTCGCCACGTCGGGCGGGGAAGACCCCTCGCGGCTTTCGGGCGAGCTTGTGCAGGCGGGCTTCGGGGACGCGCGCGTGACGGTGGCCGAGCGCCTGTCATACCCCGACGAGCGCATCACCTGCGCGACCGCAAGTGAAATCGCAGGTCAGACGTTCGACGACTTGAACGTGATGCTTATCGAGCCCGCAGGCGGCGCCGGGTCGTCTGCGGGCTCTAGCGCAGCCTCCGAGGCGCCGGCCGGCGCGTCTGCGCCCGCGGCGGCTTCTTCCGCGGCGGACTTTGCGGGCGCATCCCGCGCCGCGAGCTCCCGCTGGCCGTACGCTTCCTCGGGCATTCCCGACGAGCTCTTCATCCGCGGCGACGTTCCCATGACCAAGCAGGAGGTGCGCGCCGTCGCGCTCGCGAAGCTGCGCCTTACCGCGACCGACACCGTGTGGGACGTCGGTGCCGGCACGGGGAGCGTGTCGATCGAGGCGGCGCTCGTCGCGCGAGCGGGGTCGGTATGGGCGGTCGAGCGCAACGCGGCCGGCGTGCGGCTCATCCGAGAGAACGCGGATGCATTCGGGTGCGGCAATGTGCATGCGGTCCCCGGTGTCGCCCCCGAAGCGCTCGCGAAACTGCCCGTCCCCGACGCCGTGTTCGTCGGCGGGAGCGCGGGCGAGCTTCCCTCCATCGTGGAGGCGGCGCTCGAGAAGAACTCGCAGGTTCGCCTGTGCGTGCCATGCGTCACCGTTGAGACGCTCACCGAGGCGTGCGCGCTCCTCTCGGGTTCGCGTTTTAAGGGGTTCGAGGCGTGCCAGGTGTCGGCCGCCCGTGCCGAGGCTGTAGGCTCGCACCATCTTATGAAGGCGCAAAACCCCGTGTTCCTCGTCAGCGCGCGTGGTGCAGGTGGGGAAGGCGGCGCCCGGTGAGCACGTCCATCCCGCGCTTCATGGTCGCTGCGCCCTCGAGCGGGAGCGGCAAGACGGTCGTAACGTGCGCGCTCCTGCGCGCGCTCGCGCGCCGCGGCCTTGCATGCGCGGCCTTCAAATGCGGCCCCGACTACATCGACCCGCTCTTTCATCGCCGCGTCGTGGGTGCGCGCTCGGGCAACTTAGACGGCTTCTTCACCGACGCCCCGACGCTGCGCGCCCTGCTCGCACGCGGCGCCGCAGGCGCGGATGTCGCGGTACTCGAGGGGGTTATGGGCTTCTACGACGGCATGGCGCCCGGCGTGGCCGACGCGAGTAGCTACCAGGTTGCGCGCGACACGGAAACGCCGGTTGTTTTAGTGGTGAACGGGCGCGGGGCGTCTTTATCGCTCGCCGCCGTAATCCATGGCATCGCCGAGTTCCTGCCTTGTGCGAACGTGCGCGGCGTCGTGCTGAACAAGACGAGCGCCGCTGCCTGCGCCTACGCGGCGCCTGCGATCGAGAAGCACACGGGCGTCACAGTTTTGGGGAATATCCCCGCCGACGAGGCGTTCTCGCTCGAAAGCCGGCATCTGGGGCTTGTGACCGCCGACGAGGTCGAGCAGCTCTCCGCGCGCATCGACAAGATGGCCGAGCTGGTGGAAAAGTGCGTCGACCTCGACCGCTTGCTCGAAATAGCGGCGACGGCACCCGATATCCGCGAGGAACCTTACCGGTTGGAGCCGATCGCGGGAGCGCGGCCCATCGTCGGCGTCGCGCGTGACGAGGCGTTCTCGTTCTACTACGAGGAGAACCTGCGCGCGCTCGAGGACCTGGGTTGCGAGCTGGCCTTTTTCAGCCCCCTGTGTGATAGCGAGTTGCCCCGGGGGACAAGCGCCCTCTATCTGGGGGGCGGCTACCCGGAGCTCCATGCGCGGCAGCTCTCCGAGAATGCGCCGATGCGCGAGGCGGTGCGGCGCGCGGTGGAATCCGGCATGCCGACGGTCGCCGAATGCGGTGGGTTTCTGTACCTGCAGCGCGAAATCGCCGATAGCGAGGGGCGGCGCTGGCCTGTTGCGGGCGCCCTTGAGGGCGCAAGCGAGAACGGGGGAAGGCTGTCCCATTTCGGGTACGTGGAGCTCACTTCCCAACGCGACGGGCTCTACGGGCCGCGCGGCACACGCATCCGCGCGCACGAGTTCCATTACTGGCAGTCCACCTGCCCGGGCGGCGACTTCTGGGCGCAGAAGCCCCGGCGCGACAAGGGCTGGCCGTGCATGACGGCCACCCCGTCCCTGGTGGCGGGCTTTCCGCATGTGTACTATCCCGCGAACCCCGACGTTGCGCGCGCGTTCGCATCTGCCGCAGCGTCGTTCGCAGAGAGGAGACGGCATGGCTGAAACAACCGAAACCGCGCTTGCCTGCATTCGCGAGGAAGTCGAGCGCGCGTTCTCGTCGGCGCCGGGCGCCGTGCTCGAAGCCGCGCTCTCCCGGATCGCGCCCGCAGACGAATGCGCCCGCGCCGCCGCGTACGCCGCGTGGGACTCCATCGCGCACCCCTTGGGGGGATTGGGCGACTTTGAAGACGCCGTCGCGTGTATCGCTGCAGCTCAGGGGAGCGCCGAGGTGGCCGAGTTTCCCCGTGCGCTCGCGGTATTCTTCTCCGACAACGGGGTCGTTGCCGAAGGCGTGTCGCAAAGCGGGCAAGACGTGACGCGAGCCGTCGCGCGCAACATGTGCGAGGGGGCCACGAGCGCCTGCCGCATGGCGGCGTTCGCGGATGCCGAGGTCGTGCCCGTCGACGTGGGTATGGCCCGGGGCATAGAAGACGCGCGCATGGTGCGCGCGAACGTGCGGCGGGGGAGTGGCAACATCGCGCACGGCTCCGCTATGTCTCGAGATGGGGCCGTGCGCGCGATCGAGGTCGGAATTGCCGTCGCGTGCGGGCTTGCCCGCGCCGGCGTGCGCCTTCTCGCCGCGGGCGAGATGGGCATCGGCAACACGACCACCTCGGCGGCGGTGGCCGCAGTGCTCATCCGGGCGGACGCGCGGAGCCTCGTCGGGCGCGGCGCGGGGCTCTCGGACGCCTCGCTCGCGCGCAAGCGCGACGTGGTCGAGCGCGCTATCGACGCGAACTCGCCCGATCCCGCCGACCCAATCGACGTGCTCTCGAAGGTGGGCGGCTTCGACATCGCGGCGATGTGCGGCTTCTACCTGGGGGCCGCGGCCTCGAAGGCGCCGGCGCTCCTCGACGGGGTCATATCCTGCACGGCGGCCCTGTGCGCGGCGCGCCTGTGCCCCAACGCCTTGGGTTACCTCGTGGGCACCCACGCATCAAGCGAACCCGCAAGCCAGGAGCTCCTTCGCGAGCTCGGCATAAAGGCACCCCTCGACGCAGGCATGCACTTGGGCGAGGGCGCGGGCGCCATGGCGTATCTGCCCCTTCTGGATTCGGCGCTGCGCGTGTACCGGGATGGGAAGACGTTCACGGCGACTGGCATGGCTGCTTACGAGCATTTCGAGGCCGGGAAATGACGGTGACGCTCGTTATCGGCGCCGCCGCGAGCGGCAAGAGCGTCTACGCCGAGTCCCTGTGCCTCGGGCACGACGGCCCCCGCGTGTACCTGGCAACGATGGAGCCCTTCGGGGAAGAGGGCGCCCACCGCATTGCGCGCCATCGGGCGCTGCGCGAGGGCAAGCGGTTTTCCACCCTCGAGCGCACGCGTGACGTGGGCGCCGCAGTGCCCGGGCTTCCGCGCGGCTGCACGCTTCTTTTGGAGGACGTGGGCAACCTGGTTGCGAACGAGCTTTTCGCGGAAGGCGGCTTGTCCCCACGTGACCCCGACGCTGCGGCGCGCGAGGTGCTCGGAGGCATCGAACGGCTTGCTCAGGCCGCTGCGTATACGGTGGTGGTCACCGTCGACGTGTTCGCCGATGGGATGCGCTACGATGAGGGGACCGAGGCATGGAGGCGCGCGCTCGCGCGCGTGAACGCGGGCGTGGCGGCGCTGGCCGACCGCGCAGTCGAAGTGGTATGCGGGATTCCCGTGTGGATGAAAGGCGAAGGACCTACAAGGTGAAGATAGCAGAGGCAATCGGCGCGGCGTTCGGAACGTTCTCGCGCATCCCCGTCCCGAAATCGGCCTGGACCGATTTCGGATCAACCCATGCGCTTGCCGCGTTTCCCCTGGTGGGCCTTGCGGAAGGCTTCCTCATGACGGCGTGGGGGCACGTGGCGAACCTGCTCGGCGTGCCCGCGACCATCGTCGCGGCCGTGCTCGTGGCGCTGCCTGTGGCGGTGACGGGAGGCATCCATCTAGACGGGCTCTGCGACACCTCCGATGCGCTTGCAAGTTGGGCCCCGCGCGAGCGAAAGCTCGAGATCATGCACGACCCGCGGGCGGGCGCCTTCGGGGTCATCGGTGTTGTTGTGTACCTTATTCTGCAGTTTTCCCTGTTCACCGCGCTGCCGCTTACGGCGGGGGCGTTCCTCGCGCTTCTGTGCTCGCTCGTGTTCTCCCGCGCGCTTTCGGGACTCGCCGTTGAATGCTGGCCTGCCGCGCGGGCGGACGGCATGGCCGCGGGGCTCTCGCCTGCGAAGAAGCGCGCGGCGATCGTCGTGCCGCTTTGCGCTTTCGCTGCGGCTTCGGCTGCAGGGATGGTCGCGTGCGCTCAGGTCGTCGGCGCCCTTATGGCGGTGGCGGGGCTTTTGGCGCTCGCGTGGTACCGCCATGTTGCCCTGTCCCGCTTCGGCGGGGTGACGGGGGATTTGGCCGGATGGTTTCTGCAATGGGCCGAGCTCGCGATGCTTGCCATGCTGGTGGCGGGGGGCATGCTCCTATGATGCTCGTGGTAGGTGGCGCGCATTCGGGGAAGAGGACCTTCGTGCGCGAAAAGCTCGGGTTCGCGGCGAACGATTTCGTCGACGCGGCGCAGCTTGCGGAGGGCGGCGTGCCCGCGGCTTTTGGCGGCCGCGTCGCGTACCGTGTTGAGGAACTCGTACGCGCACTCGACTCTGACCGGGCGCTCGAGCGGCTGATCGGCTTCGACGCAGTGATTCTGCCCTTGGTCGGCTCGGGGGTCGTCCCCATGTGTGCGGAAGACGCCCAATGGCGCGAGCGCGCGGGGCGCCTGGGATGCGCGCTCGCTGCGCGCGCCGACGTCGTCGTGCGCATGACGTGCGGGATTCCCCAGGTCATCAAAGGAAACCTTGCCGATGCGCCTCGAGGGACGCAGGGCGCGGGCACGCCTTTGGAAGTCGTCTTCGTGCGCCATGGTGCCACGGCGGGCACGGAAGACCATCGCTACAGCGGGGCGGGCACCGACGAGCCCCTGTCGAGTGCGGGCGAGCGCGCTTTGCGCGACCTCGCGTGCGATCGTGACGTGTTCCGTGTTATCACGAGCGGCATGGTCCGCACCGACCAGACGGCGCGCATCCTCTTCCCGAACGCGGAGCTTATGGCGTGCCCCGGTCTGCGCGAGATGGATTTCGGCGACTTCGAGGGGCGAAGCGCCGCCGAGCTTAAAGAGGATGTGCGCTATCGCGCCTGGGTAGACTCCTGGTGCGAGACGCGCTGCCCGCATGGCGAGGGCAAGAGCGATTTCACCCGCCGCGTCGTCGCGGCGTTTCGGGAGGCGTGCAAATCGGAGCGCGCCCAGGGGAGCGGGCGCGCCGTCTTCGTCGTTCACGCGGGTACCGTGAAAGCGCTGCTCTCCGAGCTAGCTGTCCCGAAAACGGGATACTTCGACGTGCATACCGAGCCGGGCGGCGCATGGGCCGCCACCTGGGATGGGCGCTGCCTTCGCGACGTTCGCCCCGCTTCGGGGGGCGATGCCCGGTGATGACGATTCTTGCCGTCGCCGCCGGGTTCGCGGCCGACCTTGCCTTCGGCGACCCGCGCTGGCTTCCCCATCCCGTCGTCGCCATGGGGCGCGCGATCACGTGGGCCGAAGGCCGCCTGCGGGGCGCATTCCCGCAAACGTCCGCGGGCACACGCGCCGCAGGGCTTGTGCTCGCCGTGGCGCTTCCGCTTACGTGTGGACTTTTGACCATGGGAATCCTGCATCTTTGCGGCATGGTTCACTCTGGCTTGCGCTTCGTGGCCGAGGCATGGGCGAGCTATCAGATTCTCGCGGCATGCGAGCTGCGCCGCCAGAGCCTGGCCGTGGCCCGCGCGTTCTCGAAGGGCGGCCTTGTCGCGGCGCGCGAAGCCGTCGGGCTCATCGTGGGACGCGACACGTCTGTTCTCGACGAGCAGGGCGTCGCGCGCGCCGCCGTGGAAACGGTGGCGGAGAACGCGAGCGACGGCGTCATCGCGCCGCTTTTCTACCTTATGATCGGGGGTGCGCCCTTGGGTATGGCGTACAAGGCGGTGAACACGCTCGACAGCATGGTGGGCTACAAAAACGAGCGCTACATCGACTTCGGCTGCGCCTCGGCGCGCCTCGACGATGCGGTGAACTGGATCCCCTCGCGCTTATCGGCCCTGATCATGATCGCCGTGTGCCCGATCGTCGGGCTCGACGCGCGCGGGGCGGCGCGCATCTGGAGCCGCGACAGGCGTCGCCATGCGAGCCCGAACGCGGCGCAGACCGAGTCAGCGTGCGCGGGCGCGCTCGGGCTGCGCCTGGCAGGACCTGCGGTGTATTTTGGCAAGCTCGTTGAGAAACCGACGATAGGCGACGCGTCCCGCGAAATCGAGTGGGTCGACATCGCCCGGGCGACAAGGCTCATGCTCGCCGCGTCCGTATGCGCGCTCGTCGTCTTCGGTGCCGCGCGTGCGGCGGTCGTGCTCTCCGTGGGGGCGATGGCATGAGGGAAGACCGCGTCGCGCCCCGGGCTGCCGGGGGAATCCTGCGCGCCCGTGCGCATGGGGGTAGCACGCAATCGCTCGGCATCGCTTGCGAAGGGGGCGCCTCCAACCTCATCGACTTCTCGGTGAACGTGAATCCGGCAGGCCCCTCGCCGCGCGCCCTCGCCGCAGCTTGCAAGGCGCTTTCTCGAATCGACGCCTACCCCGATAGGGAAAGCCTCGCCCTCGTTCGCGCCCTAGCGCGCGCCCAGGGCACTCCCGAAGATACTATCGTCTGCGGCGCGGGCGCGTCCGACATCATCTGGCGGCTCGCCGCGGCGGTGCGCCCGAAACGCATCGTCGTGTGCGCGCCGACGTTCTCTGAATATGCGGAGGCGGCATCGTACTACGGCGCATGCGTGCAGGAGTTCCCGCTCTCCGAAGCGGACGACTTCGACGTGCCCGCCTCCTTCGCCCGCGCGATCGAGGGGCCGGGAGACGTGGCGTACCTCTGCAATCCGAACAACCCGACGGGGCGCCTCGTCGACCCCAGCGTGATCGATGCCGCGGCTTGTCGCTGCGAGCAGGTGGGCGCGCTGCTCGTCGTGGACGAGTGCTTCCTCGGATTTGCGCCCGACGCCCGCGAAAGGAGCGTGGCCGCACGCGCCGCGTGTTCGCGCCATGTGGCCGTGCTCTCTGCGTTCACCAAGCTCTACGGAATGGCGGGGTTGCGGTTGGGATATCTGATCAGCGGAAACACCCAACTCATCGAGGGGATTCGCCGGGCGGGGCAGGCGTGGCCCGTCTCCTCGGTCGCCGAGGCCGCGGGCATCGCCGCCCTGGAAGACGTCGAATACGTCTCGCGCACGCGCGATGTATTGGCGGGCGAGCGAGCGTGGCTTTCCCGCGAGCTCTCCTCGCTCGGGCTTTCCGTCGTGCCGTCGGATGCGAACTTCCTTTTAGTCCGCACGCCGGCGAAAGACATCCCCGAGCGCCTGTATAAACAGGGGGTTTTGGTCCGCACGTGCGACTCGTTTTCGGTACTGTCCCGTTTCTGGTGCCGCGTCGCGGTGCGCACGCGCAAGGAGAACGCCCGGCTTGCGATGGCGTTCAGCCGCGCGCTTCGGGCGGAAGGCGCATCCGGCGAAGGCGAACCCGACGAACGGGGCGGCGCTTCTTGCAGCGGCGCTATGGCGGGCGCGGATGGCCGAGGCTCGGCGAAGGAGGTCGATACCCGTGGGTAGGGCGAAACCCATCATGATCCAGGGCACCATGTCGAACGCGGGGAAGAGCCTGCTTGCGGCGGGGCTGTGCCGTGTGCTTTCGCAGGACGGCCTGCGCGTGACTCCCTTCAAGAGCCAGAACATGGCGCTCAACAGCGGTGTCACGGCCGACGGGCTCGAGATGGGGCGCGCCCAGATCATGCAGGCCGAGGCGTGCGGCATCGCGCCCGACGTGCGCATGAACCCCATCCTGCTCAAGCCCGAAAGCGACCACCGTAGCCAGCTCATCGTGGCCGGCAAGGCGCAGGGAGCCTTCGCTGCGAGGGACTACTTCGCGCGAAAGAAGGCGCTCATGCCGCAGATTTTGGAGGCGTTCGATTCGCTCGCGGAGGAAAACGACGTCATCGTTATCGAGGGCGCCGGCAGCCCCGCCGAAATCAACCTTGCCGAAAACGACATCGTCAACATGGGGCTCGCGCGCGCCGTGTCCTCCCCCGTGCTGCTCGCGGGCGACATCGACCCAGGCGGGGTGTTTGCCCAGCTCTACGGCACGGTCGCGCTCCTTGCGCCCGAGGACCGCGCGCTTTTGCGGGGGCTTGTGGTGAACAAGTTCCGCGGCGATGTGGAAATCCTGCGCCCGGGTTTGGCCCCGCTCGAGAAGATGTGCGGGGTTCCCGTCGTGGGGGTCGTGCCGTATCTTACGCTCGACCTGGACGACGAGGACTCGCTCGCGCCGCGCCTATCTGCCCGCGAGGCGCGCGGCGTCATCGACGTCGCCGTCGTGCGTTTTCCGCATCTGTCGAACTTCACCGACTTCGACCCGCTTTCGCGCGTGCCTGGCATGGGCGTGCGCTACGTTTCCTCGACGACCGATCTGGGCCGACCCGACCTGGTGGTGCTTCCCGGCTCGAAGACTACGCTCGACGACGCGCGCTGGCTTGCGGCTAGCGGCATCGGAGCCTGTGTACGCGCGCTTTCGGGCGCGGGCACGCCGGTGCTCGGCATATGCGGAGGCTACCAGCTTTTGGGAGACGAGCTTTCCGACCCGCACGGCAGGGAAGGCGCTGGCACCGCGCGCGGGCTCGGGCTCATCCCTGCAAGTACGGTGTTCAAGGAGGAAAAGCGCCTCGCCCAGTCGGCACTGCGCATCACAGGCGCCCAAGGCGCGTTCTCGGTGTGGAACGGCATGACGGCGCGCGGGTACGAGATTCACGACGGCGAAACGACCGTCTCCTGCGCCCCTGCGGGCACGATTGGCGGCAAACCAGAAGGCGCGGCCTGCGGAAACGTGTTCGGAACCTATCTCCACGGCCTGTTCGACGAACCGGGGGTGGCGCTCGCCCTCGCGCGCTCGCTCGCGCGCATGCGCGGCCTGCCCGAGAGTGTCGTGGGTGCTGCGGGCGCGACGTCCGCGGCCGATCACCGTGCGCGCGAGTTCGACCGCCTGGCCGACGTCGTGCGCGGGGCGCTCGACATGGAGTATGTCTACCGCATTATCGAGGAGGGCGTATGATCCACGTGTATCATGGCGACGGCAAAGGCAAGACCACGGCGGCGATGGGCCTCGCCCTTCGCATGCTCGCTGCAGGCCGCCGCGTCGTCGTCGTGCAGTTCCTGAAAGACGGCGAAAGCGGGGAGGTGCGCCTGCTCGCCGAGCATTTCGGCGTGCCCGTGTTCGCGGGGAAGGCGTCGGACAAGTTTACCTGGTCGATGACGTCGGAAGAACTTGCCGCGACGTGTGAGCTGCACGATGGGAACCTCGCTTCCGCGCTCGCCGAGCTCGAGGGCGCGCAAGAGGGGCTGCTCGTGCTCGACGAGGCGCTCGACGCGCTTTCGAAGGGGCTTGTCGACGAGGCGCTCGTGGACCGCGCGCTCGATATGTCCGCGCGCGGCGTCGAAGTAGCGCTCACCGGGCGCGCGCCTTCCCGCAAGATCGTGGAGAAGGCCGACTACATAACCGAGATGCGGTGCGAGAAACACCCCTACGAGCAGGGAATATGTGCAAGGGAAGGAGTGGAGTACTAGATGGATTCCAAGGAGATGGCGCCCGGCGACATCGAGCGGCGCAGCTTCGAGATCATCACCGAAGAGCTCGGCGGCCGCACGTTCCCGCCGCTCGAAGAGCCCGTCGTGAAGCGCGTCATCCACACCACTGCCGACTTCTCGTACGCCGATTCCCTCGTGTTCACGCATGACGCCGCGCGCTGTGCGCTCGACGCACTGCGCGCAGGGGCCACGGTGCTCACCGACACGAACATGGCGCTCGCAGGCATAAGCAAGCCCGCGCTCGCGAAGCTCGGCTGCAAGGCCGTGTGCTACATGGCCGACCCTGATGTCGCCGCGGCTGCGCGCGCCGCGGGCACGACTCGCGCCGTTGCGAGCATGGACAAAGCTAGCGGCATCGAGGGTCCACTCATCGTGGCCGTCGGCAACGCTCCCACAGCGCTTCTGCGCCTCGCCGAGCTCATGGACGCGGGGAAGATCGCGCCCGCGCTCGTCGTTGGGGTGCCGGTCGGGTTTGTGAACGTGGTCGAGGCGAAAGAGGAGCTACTCGCGCGACGCGTGCCGGCCATCGTCGCGAGGGGTCGCAAGGGCGGCTCGACCGTGGCGGCCGCCATTATGAACGCGCTGCTCTACCAGATCACGCGCCCAGGCGGCCCGAAGTGACGGCGCCCGCATCCGCGCCGGCGCTGCGCATCTTCGCCGGCACCACCGAGGGCCGCCTTCTGTGCGAATGGGCGAGCGGGGCGGGCATCCCCGCCCGTGCCTATGCGGCAACCGAGTACGGAGGCGAGCTTTTGGGCGAGCTTCCAGGCATCGAGGTGCATGCGGGCAGGCTCGACGAGGCTGACATGGAGCGCGAGCTTTCCGGCGCGTGCATCGTTGTCGACGCCACGCACCCCTTCGCTACGCTCGCAAGCGGCAACATCCGGGCCGCTTCGCTCGCCGTGGGTGCACGATGCCTGCGCCTTGCGCGCCCGGTCGAGGCGCTGCCCAAAGGCGTCGTGTTGGTCGCGTCGATCGCCTGCGCGGCGCGCTTTCTCTCCGAGAACCCGGGTCGCGCGCTTCTCACGACGGGGAGCAAGGAGCTTGCTCCCTACACGAGCGTCGCCGATTTCGCGGAGCGCTTCTTCGTGCGTGTGCTCCCGCTGCCCGGTGCTATAACGAAGTGCATCGACGCGGGGTTTTCGCCGTCGCACGTCATCGGCATGCAGGGGCCCTTCACCCGCGAGCTCAATGAGGCGATGCTTCGGCAGGTGGGCGCCCAGTGGCTTGTGACCAAGGACTCGGGAACCGTAGGCGGCACGGCCGAGAAGATCGCCTCCGCGCGCGACGTGGGAGCGCGCTGTATCGTGGTCGCCCGTCCCGCCGAGGGAGGCGGGGCCCTTTCGCTTCGGGAAGTGGAAGACGCGCTCTTACAGGAGTTCGCGCGCTAGGCGCTCACCGCTCCTGCGCGCCCTCCCGCCCGCGAGGAGGAGCGCCCCGAGCAAGCTCGACCCGTACAAGCCCGTCATCCATCAATAGCTCGAGGACGACGCCCAGAACTGGCGCAAACGGCCCTTCAATAAGTTGCGGTGAAATAGTGTCTGCAGCAGCATAAACAGGAACTATTTCACCGCAATTTAAGAGGTTTTGGAAGATATAGAAGGCGCTGGGCCTCGAGGACTATCTCGTGGCCCAGCGCCTTCTTTGGCAACTGCGTTATCGGGCACTAGCAGTTGCTCTTGAGCTTGCGGCCCTGTTGTTCAAACTTATGCATGTCGCTGTCGGCCATGCCCTGCGTCTCGTCCGCATGGCGTTTGGTGTAGAGCGGATCGTCGGGGTCGTTCCAGATGCGATCGGCCGCGGGCGACCATGCCTCGGCTGCTGCCTTGGTCTTGTCGCGCAGCTGCTCGGGCGACTCCTTCTCGATAAGGTCGGTGCTGTGGGCGCCGCTCTCGGCGACCATCTTGGGCAGGATGTCGGGATTCTCGAGCATGGGGCACGGCTTGAGATAGTTGTCGTTAAACGGCATGTTCTCGTAGTACTTCATAAAGAGGGGAGAGCGCAGCGCATCGAGCAGGCTCATGTCGTGGATGTTGGCGTTGGAGTAGTGGATGAACACGCACGGCTCCACGTCACCCGCGGCATTGATGTGCAGATAGCGACGGCCGCCAGCGATGCAGCCGCCAACGTACTCGCCGTCGTTTTGGAAGTCGAGGGTAAACAGCGGCTTCTTCTCGCGCATCTCGCGGATAAAGTGATACATGTGCTCGCGCTGCTCGGGCGTGGGCATAAGCTCGGAGGTCGCGTTGCGGCCGACCGGCATAAAGTGGAAGTACCAGCAGAAGAGTGCGCCCTCGCTGATCATCCAGTCCATGTTCTCCTCGGTGGCAACCGTGTCGGCGTTGGCGCTGGTCCAGCAGGTGGAGATGCCAAACGGCAGGTCGCGCTCGCGCAGGAGCTTCATAGCGTGCTCGATCTTGGCATAGGTGCCCTTGCCACGGCGTGCGTCAGTGGTGTGCTCGTTGCCCTCGGCGCTGATGGCGGGCACAAAGTTGGCCACGCGGATCATGTCGTCGCAGAAGGCCTCGTCGATGAGCGTGGAGTTGGTGAAGCACAGGAACGCGCAGTCCTGGTGCTTCTCGCAGATCTTGATGAGGTCGTGCTTGCGGACGAGCGGCTCGCCGCCGGTGTAGATGTAAATGTGGGTGCCCAGGGCCTTGCCCTGCGTGACGATGGAGTCGATGTCGTCGAACGACAGATTTTGCTTGTAGCCGTACTCGGCGGCCCAGCAGCCCGTGCAATGCAGGTTGCAAGCGCTCGTGGGGTCTAGCAGGATGGCCCACGGAATGTTGCACTGATACTTCTCGCGGCTCTTTTCCTGCTCTGGCCAGGCCAGCAGGTTGCCATCGACGATGAGGGTCTTGAGCAGCCTCGAGCGCATCTCGGGGTTGAGGTCGAAGATCTTCATGATGAGGTCGTACCAGTTACCACGGCTCTTGATGACGTTGGTAAAGGCGGCGCGCTGCGAAGGAAATACCTTGTCGGGGACCAACTTGTTGATGAGGTCCATGATCTTGTCGATGTTTTCTTGCGGGTTGCTGTCCAGGTAGTCAATGAGTTTGTTGAGCGCGGCGCGCTCGGCGGACTGTGTAAGCGACATGGGTAATTCCTTTCACGTGTGCTTGCTGTAGGATATTACCCAAATGTGGAATAAACAGCGTGTAAAGATTGCCGAATGTGTCTATTCAACGAAGCAATTTGATTTGGGGAGTTCCAGTTGCGTTTACTGCTCATAAGTTGCGGTGAAATAGGAACCGATTAGGCCTTATAGCAGGCAAATCAGTCCCTATTTCACCGCAACTTATGGGGGGATGGGTTACTGGTACCTCAGGCACTCCACGGGGTCGAGTTTTGCGGCTCGGCGGGCGGGGTAGAAACCGAAGGTGACGCCGATGCCGACGGAGACGGCGAAGGCCAGCAGCACCGTGGCGATTGAAAAGCTCGGCGTGATCTGCCCGCTGGCACCGAGCTCGCTGAGAACCCCTGATCCTGCGGCAAACATCGCGAGGCCCCAGGCCAGCAGATAGCCAATCAGGATCCCCAGCAGGCCACCGGTGACGCACAGCGCCGATGACTCGGCCAAAAACTGCGCGGTGATATCGCGACGACTGGCGCCCAGGGCACGGCGAATACCGATCTCGCGGATGCGCTCAGTCACGTTGGTGAGCATCATATTCATAATGCCGATCCCGCCGACAAGTAGCGAGATGCTGGCGACAGCACCCATGATGAGCGAGAACGCGCCCATAAAGGAGTTGAGTGCGTCGATGGCGCTTTTCATTGAGGTCGCCGATACACTGTCGTACTCATCATCCTCCGCGATGCCCTTTATCGCGCGCACCTTGGACTCGATGGTCTTGCAGAGCTCATCCATGTCCGTACCTTCGGTGGCAAGTGCCGTCACGCTGGGGAATGAAGGATTCTCGTCGCCAAACAGCCCGGATATGGTTTCGCGTGGCATATACAGCGTGAGCGAGCCCATGGAGTCGCTGCCGCCGTCAATTACGCCGACAATCTGCACCTCACCGTTCGACACTTTGATGGTCTTGCCCAGCGCGTCCTGTTCGTTGCCGTACAGCTGGTCGGCGCCGCCGCGGCTGATGAGCGCCACGCGCGCGCCTGATTGAGACTCGGCGTCGGTATAGGTGCGCCCCGCGACAAGCTTGCTGGCGCCTACGGCATCGAGCATATCGCTATCGACACCCTGCGCCATGACGGTATAGCTTTTGTCACCGGCCTTGTACTCGGTATAGGCGCTGTCGACAATTCCGATCTGCTCTATCTGCGGCACCAGTTTTTGAAGCTTCTGGACGTCAGAATCGGTGAGCTCTTGGGACGAATAGATCTGCACCATGCGGGCTGCGTTGAGGCCCAGGCTGTTGACCAGGCTGTTTTGAATGCCTCCGATGAGCGAGGTCATGGCGATAACCGATGCGATGCCGATGACAATGCCCAGGATGGTGAGCAGGCTGCGCCCCTTGTTGGCCTCGAGCGAGTGAAGGGCTTCTTGAACAAGATCGCGCGTACTCATGCCTTCACTCCTTTCGTGGGGTTGGCGGATGCGGAAATCGTGGGCAGGCTCTCGATGGCTCCACGCAGGGTCTGCGGTGCATGTGCGATGTATGCGCCCTCGTGGATTCGGCCGTCGCGGATGGTCACGGCACGGTCGGCCTCGGCAGCGATGCCGGGGTCGTGTGTGATGAGCACGATGGTCTTGCCGCGCTCCTGTAGCCTGTGGAAGGTTTCCATCACGAGCGCTCCGGTGGCAGAGTCCAGGTTTCCCGTCGGTTCGTCTGCCAGAATGATGGGCGGATCGTTGACGAGGGCGCGCGCGATGGCAACCCTCTGCATCTGTCCGCCCGAAAGCTCGGAGATACGGTGATCCCAGTGGTCGACCGGCAGCGTGACGGCTTGTAACGCGTGCACGGCGCGCATCTCGCGCTGGCTGCGGGGCACGTTGGTATACGACAGCGGCAGCATCACGTTTTCGATGACCGAAAGGCGCGGCAGCAGGTTAAAGCTCTGGAACACAAACCCGATGCTCAGGGCGCGGACTTCGTTGAGCTCATCATCGTCCAGCTCAGCTACGTTGAGTCCCTGCAGGTAATAGTCGCCCGCCGTCGGCTTGTCCAGGCAGCCTAGGATGTTCATGAGCGTCGATTTGCCTGAGCCCGAAGGGCCGGTGATGGCCACGAATTCACCGGGGTTTACCGCCAGGCTCACGTTGTGCAGAATATGGGCGCAGCCGGCCTCGCTCTCAAAGATGCGATGCACGTTGCGGATGTCGATGACGGGGCGCATTACAGGCCCTCGTCGGCAGACATGCTGCCCGAATCCGCGCTGTGGCCGCCGTCAGCCGTTGCGCCCGCTCCGGTGTCCATGACGAGGGTGTCACCGTCGCGCAGTTTGGTTGTGGGCACGCCAGGATTGATTTCGTTGCCCTGATCGTCGCGCTTGACCTGCGTCTTGCCGACTACGGCTTCGTCGTCGTTTTGCGTCACGACGGTCACCTTCACGCGACGGGTTTGCTTGCCCTCATCATCGGTTGCCACGTTGACGTAATAGTGTTCGCCGTCTTCGGTCATCAGTGCCATGGTCGGCACCATCACCACGTCGTCGAGCTGCTCAGTCACCACCGAGACCTCGGCCGTCATGCCCGGCTTCAGGCGCGCGTCGGGCGCCTCGATGAGAATGTCGACGTTAAAGGTTACGCTGCCGCCGCCACCGTTGGCGGCGTCGGAGTTTGCCACCGATGCGATAGCCGTGACGGTACCCTGGCTCACGATATCGGGAAACGCGGGGTATGTGACGTTGGCGCTCTGCCCAACGGCGATCTTGGCGATGTCCTTTTCGCCCACCTGCACAGTCACCTTCATCTTGGACAGGTCGGCGATCTGCATGCACTGCTTGCCGCCGCTCGTATCGCTTTCGCCCATGATCATGCCGCCTGTTACCGTGGCGCCCACCTTGGCGTTAAGCTCCACGATGCTGCCCGAGCTCGGTGCCGTAACCGTGCGCCCGGCGGCCTTGGCGTTCGCCTGGTCGAGGTTTGCCTGGGCTGATGCGAGACTGCGCTGTGCGGCCGATACGGCGTTCGTGTTCGCTGATGCGGCGGAGATGCCAGCCGCTGCGGAAGCTCCATCGATGTCCGTCGTTGGGGTGGCCTGCGCGGCAGCTGCGGCTTTCTGCGCGTTGGCGAGGTCTTCCTGAGCGGCTGCAACTGCACGCTGCGCCTCGGCAACGTTGCGATCGAGCTCGTCGTTTTTAATGGTCATAAGTACGTCGCCCTCGTTGACGGATTGGCCTGCCTGCACGTTGATCGAATCGACTGTGCCGTCGACAGAAGGGGAGACCACTGAGGACGAAATGGGTTTGAGCTGGCCTTTCGCCTCGACCGTTGTGGTAAACGTGCCCTCGGTTACCATGTCGGTCACCGGCCCGCTAGCGCCCTGAGGCTGCGCATTGATAACCAGGGTTCCGACAATGGCGATGAGCGCGATGGCACCCATGACGCCGACGGCAATACCGCGGCGAATCAGCTTTTTGCGTCGACGTTCGGCACGTTTTGCCTTGAGCTTGGCGTAGGCCTCTTGGTCAGAAATCTCGGTTGTATCGCTTGTGCTGCCATTTTGTAGTGTGGCGTGCACGTCTGTTATGAGGGGAATCGTTTCGGTGGCACCCTCGGGCGCTCGCTCGGTATCATTTGGTCCCGAGCTGATGGTGGGGACATTCGACATGGCGTCTCCTTTATAGAAAGTTCCTCAATAAGTATATGCGCCCGTCGCGTGAGGCGGGCGCATATGGCAGATTCTTTCGGAACTGTTAGATTGGTCGCAGCGGTTCCACGTTGTAGGAATGCGCGCGTTGCACTACGAGTGGACAACCACGCATAGGCCGACTTTGATGCAGTCGTGAAGTGCCTTCGCGTCGGCCAGGCGCAGGTTGATGCAACCGTGGCTGCCGCACCACTTGTACGACTCGGCGTTATCGAAGCTCTTGTCGTTTTGCCAGGTGGCGTCGTGGAAGCCGATCATGTTGCCCTCAAACGGCATCCAGTAGCTCACCGGGCTCTCATATTTGGGTTTACCGGTCTCGGGGTCCTTGGCTCCGATCAGGGTGCTGCCGCCGTCGTTGCTGTTGATTTGCCACACACCCTCGGGGGTGGCGTCTTCGCCCGGTTTGCCGGAAATAAAGTTGGCCTCCCACACGATATTGCCGCTCTCGTCATAGTAGCGCGCGTGCTGCTCGGACAGGTCGACGTCGATATACGCCTTCCAGTCGGGCTCTCCCTTTGCGGTAAAGGTGTCGGCCTTCTGGGAGTACTTGATCTCGATCTCGCCGGTCTGCTTGTTGTTAATGGCGTCCTCGACCTGCTTGGCGAGCGAGCTGCTGTCGATGGACCAACCAAAGTCGCCGCCTTCGACGGCGCACTGCTTGCCATCGGCGCGCGTCCACCAACGAGTGGAGCCCACGGTATTAAAGCCGTTGGCGAGTTCGGCTGCCCAGCTGCTGATCTGCGACGTATCGAGCGTGGGGTTGGCCGGATCGGCAAAGCTGATCCACTGCAACACGGAGCTGCCATCAACCTTGCCGGCATCCTCGCCGTTGAGCTTGAGGGTCACGTTGACGCCCAGGAAGTTGTTGGCGGCATCGCATGCGGCCTGAATCTGATCATCGGTCAGCGTTCCATTGAGCGGTTCATAGGCATCGTTGCCGAGCTTGGAAAGATCTACGGTCTCGGCCAGCGAGGCAAGCTCGAGCTCGGCATACTTAATGACATGCTCGCGGTTGATTTTTTCGTTGGAGCGCGCCTTCTCGACGGTAAACTTGCCGGCCTGCTCGTCATAGGAGCTATTGGCCTCGAACGTGCCCGAACGGCCCTCGTTAAACTCGTCGATGGCGGCGCCCAGATCCTTTTCAAACTGCTTTTGGTCAAAGGTGTCGGAGAGCATGGACAGGTCGACGTCTTGATCAAGATCGACTTCGTTGGAGGAAGCGGTTGTTTTGGTCTTGCCGCTTAAGGATTCCACAAGACGGACCGGCCATACAAAGGCTTCGTTGTGGCTGATAATTTCTTTTGCGGCGGCTTCGCCGTCGACGATGGGTTCATCGGACTCGGGCTGATAGGTCCAGCTAAAGTCATCGCCTGTCACGGTGAGCTTATAGTGCTTCCATGCCGAGTTGACCTTGGTGGCGGCAGACGAAGCGTTGGAGAACGAGACGTCGACGCCGGCGATGGTGGTGTTGGGGTAGGCTAGCTGCGAAAATGCTACGACGCCTACGATATAGACAATGACGATAAGACCCAGGACGACAAAGAGCGTCGTCTTTTTGCCTGACTTATTGTTCTCGGCGGGTTTGCGCGCGGGGCCGCGATCGCCTCGAGCATGCGTGGGGGGCTGCTTGAGCGCATTGCCGTTTGCCTGGCGCTGCTGACGTTGTTGACGCTGCTGTCGCTGTTGGTTCGGGCGTTGGGAAGCGTTTGCTGCACTACGCTGCTGACCGTGGCTCGGCGCGATAGGACGCGGCGACTGAACGCCGCCGGTGTGCCTGCTCGGCTGCTGCGGATCGGGAATCAGTTGAGTTCGATCGTTTTGCGACATCGTATGCATATCCTTCGATTTTCGCCTTGCGGTTCATCGTGTTTTTACTGGGCTTGCATTATAGCGATTGCCCCGCTTTTTGTGGTACGGAAACGGTGGCATTCAAAAGAGGTGGGACATTTGTCCCACCTTTGAGTCGTTCTTTGCCGCTATCCGCACACACCGCATTTTGCACAGGCCGAAAGTGCGGCCGGAGCCTGCGCGATGCCACCCTTTGCCGTCTCGCGCAGCGTGGCCGGCAACGCGTGGCCCACCGAAAGCATGACATGTGCCATCTGGTCAAACGGCACCAAGCTCTTAATGCCTGCGAGGGCGAGTTGTGCCGAGCTAAAGGCCGCTGCCACGCCAATGGCGTTGCGGTTTTGGCAGGGCACCTCCACGAGGCCACCGACGGGGTCGCAAACGAGGCCCAGCAGGTTACTCAGCGCGATGGAACTGGCGTCGAGCGCCTGCTCGGGCGTGCCGCCGAGCATCTGCACCAACGCGGCGGCTGCCATGGCAGCGGCGCTTCCCACCTCGGCTTGGCAGCCGCCCTCGGCGCCGGCAACACAGGAGCTTGTGGTGAGGTTGAGGCCGATGGCGGCTGCGCAGTAGAGCGCGTCCATGACCTGCTCGTCGTCGAGCTGCAGACGATCGGCGAGCGCCAGCACGCAGCCGGGCACAACACCCGCGGATCCTGCCGTCGGAGCTGCGACGATCACACCCATCGTGGCGGAGCGCTCGAGCACGGCCATGGCGCGGGCCACGGCGTCGGTCTGAACGGGGCCCATCAGGTTTGCACTCAAATCGTTGCGGCTGGTGGCTTCGACGAGCTTGGCCTCGCCGCCGATAAGCCCGCCGAGCGATCGCTGCGGATTGGCGATGGGAGCCGTGGTCTCCTCGCGCATGACGTCGAGCACGCGGCGCATGGCGGCGACGGCGTGGGCCTCGCCGGTCAGACGCGCCTCGCGCACGGCCATGACGGCGCCGATGCTGAGCCCCAGTTCCTCGCACGCATCGAGCAGCTGCTCGCCGTCGTCGAAGATTTCCTTGGCCGAGACGCCGGGGGAGAGCGACGAGGCAGAACCGGGGAGCTCGATAAACGTTGCGTAATCGACATTGTCGAGCTTGCGCAGCATGGGGACGACGGTGTCGTCGGGCGTGCCGTCGGTCTCAAATACGGAGTAGGCCTGGCCGCCCACTTCGGTGCGGTAGGTGCGGCAGAAGGCGATGTTCACGTGGGCGTAGGCGAGCAGGTTGGTGAGCGCGGCGAGCACGCCGGGAACGTCCTTGTGCGCCACGAAGAGCGTGGAATACATACCCGAGATGTCGACGCCGACGCCGTTAATGCGGCTGATGCGCATTTTGCCACCGCCCAGGCTCTCGCCGCGAACCTGTGCCGTGGCGCCCGTGTCGTCGACCATGTCGATGTCGACGGTGTTGGGGTGGATGGAGGCGTCGTCGCCCTTGATGTCAAAGTGATATTCGAGGCCCTGCTCGCGTGCGAGGTCGAAGGCCTGCTTGATGTTCTCGTCGTCGGTGTCGAGGCCCAGGATGCCTGCGACGAGCGCGCGGTCGGTGCCGTGGCCGCGGTAGGTGTGGGCGAAGGAGTTCCACAGGCCAAAGGTGACTTTGGTGATGCGGCCTTCCAGCAGGCTGGCAGCAACTTGGGCGCAGCGCAGGGCGCCGGCGGTGTGCGATGAGCTGGGGCCGACCATGACGGGGCCCAAGATCTCGAATGCCGAGGTCGTAGCTAGTGTTTGCGGCTTGCCTGCCATGGCTGCTCCTTTGTTTTGTCCCATCGTCCCGAGGGCGGGGCATAAGGTCGCCTGCTCGGACAGTCCTGCTCGCACGGAGAGCACATTAAGTGCTCTCCGGCTCGTGCGGAACTCGCGATCGACCTTATGCCCCGCCCTCGGGACTAAGGATACATGGTAGAGGCGCGTGTGCCCCAAAATTCATTGGCTGGTGACCTATTCCATGTCCCGCGGTGGCTCATCTTCACCACCGGTTAAATAAAAAAGAAGTACCAGTTGGGGCCGGTACTTCTTTTGGTGCGTCGATATTTGGTTGTAGCTTTTGCCGTTGGCTTACAGGCCGCAGGCTGATTTGAGTTCTTCGACTCGGTCGGTCTTCTCCCAGGTGAAGTCGGCGTCTTCGCGGCCGAAGTGACCGTAGGCTGCTGTCTTTTCGTAGATGGGGCGACGCAGGTCTAGGTCGCGGATGATTGCGCCCGGGCGCAGGTCGAAGGTCTTCTCTACGGCTTCAACGATCTTGTCCTCGGCAACATGTGCGGTACCGAAGGTGTCGACCATGATTGAGAGGGGCTTGGAAACGCCGATGGCGTAGGCAAGCTCGACCTCGCAGCGGT
Organism: uncultured Collinsella sp.; assembly: GCA_958415625.1. Classification (GTDB taxonomy): domain Bacteria; phylum Actinomycetota; class Coriobacteriia; order Coriobacteriales; family Coriobacteriaceae; genus Collinsella. The sequence continues at coordinate 34,214 of CATYZI010000025.1, forward strand.
CGGCCAGACCGGCGGCGACCACGTTCTTGGCGACCCAGCGCGCGGCATACGCGGCGGAGCGGTCAACCTTGGTGCAGTCCTTGCCGCTAAAGGCGCCGCCGCCGTGACGGCCGTAACCGCCGTAGGTGTCGACGATGATCTTGCGGCCGGTGAGGCCCGTGTCGCCCATGGGGCCGCCCACGACAAAGCGACCGGTGGGGTTCACGTATATGTCCGCGTTGTCCCATGGCATGTTCTCGGCGGCCATGACCGGGGTGATGACGTGCTCGATGAGGTCGGCCTTGATCTTGCCCATGTCCTCGATCTCGGCGGCGTGCTGCGTGGAGATGACGATGGTCGTGACCTCGACGGGCTTGCCTTCCTCGTAGCGCACGGTGACCTGGGTCTTGCCGTCGGGACGCAGATAGGCGAGGGTGCCGTCGTGACGCACGGCGGCCAGGCGCTCGGCTAGGCGACTCGCCAGGTAGTGCGGCATGGGCATGAGGGTCTTGGTCTCGTTGGAGGCATAACCGAACATCATGCCCTGGTCGCCGGCACCGATCAGGTCGATCGGGTCGGTGGTAGCGCCGGTCTGGGTCTCGAAGGACTCGTCGACGCCCTGGGCGATATCGGGCGACTGCTCGTGGATGAGGCTCATAACGCCGCAGGTATCGCAGTCAAAACCGAACTTGGCACGGTTGTAGCCAATGCGGCGGATAACGCCGCGAGCGATTTCCTGCACGTCGACGTAGGCCTGGGTGCGAATCTCGCCGGCGACGATGACGGTGCCGGTGGTCACGAGGGTCTCGCAGGCGCAGCGGACGTTCTCCACGTTAGCAGGCACGCCGTTGGGGGCAATGTAGCCCTGCTCCTGGAGCTCTATTTCTTTGGCGAGGATCGCGTCGAGGACGGCGTCGCTGATCTGGTCGGCGATCTTATCGGGATGACCTTCGGTCACTGACTCCGACGTAAAAACAAAGGACCCGTGTTGGGGCGGGATGGAACGAAGTTCGTCTGACATGATTGTCCTTTCAAAAACGTGTCCCGGCGACCGTTACCATTCCGCCAGGCTCTCTATGCAAGGGCACATCATAGCGCGTAAATCAAACATTCACACCCTTTCCGCACCTACTCATTGGGGACAGACTTAAATGACCAACCGGGACGTTCCTTTTCTGCCGGGGTAGCTAATTTGGGACGGGGCTTTTTTAGCTACCCAATCCGTAGTCATCGGAGCTTAAGACCAACCTCGACATAGGGCAGCTAAAAAAGCCCATTACAGTTTGAGTCGTCCGAAAGGGCGGCTCTTTTCCGTTGCACGGTTATA
>CATYZI010000026.1 GCA_958415625.1 uncultured Collinsella sp.
GATATATGAGTTAGGAGTATCCATGGCGGAATTTGAAGTAGAGCGTGTTGGCGGAGAGCTTAAGCGTTTTGGCGTTGAGGGCTCTGAGGTGCCGTTTAAGGTTGTATCTCCTTATGAGCCTGCAGGTTCTCAGCCTAAGGCCATTGAGTCGCTTGTACAGGGCGTGAGAGACGGAGATCGCTATCAGGTTCTGTTAGGCGTGACCGGCTCGGGCAAGACCTTTACGATGGCAAAGACTATTGAGGCCCTGGGTAAGCCGACGCTCGTCATGGCTCCCAATAAAACGCTTGCCGCCCAGCTCGCGAGCGAGCTCAAGGAATTCTTTCCTAATAACGCCGTGGTCTACTTTGTGTCGTACTACGACTACTATCAGCCCGAGGCGTATGTGCCGCAAAGCGATACATATATCGAGAAGGACTCCTCGATTAACGAAGAGGTCGAGATGCTGCGGCATCAGGCGACCGCATCGCTGCTTTCTCGACGCGATGTGATCGTCGTCGCATCGGTCTCGTGCATCTATGGCATTGGCTCGCCCGAGGACTATGCGGGTCTGGCGCCGAACGTCGACAAGAAAGTACCGCTCGAGCGCGATGATTTTATTCATGCGCTCATCGACATCCAGTACGATCGTAACGATTATGATCTGGCGCGCGGGACCTTTCGCGTGCGTGGTGACGTCGTCGACGTGTATCCGCCCTATGCCGAGCACCCGTTGCGCTTTGAGTTTTTTGGCGACGAGGTTGAGCTGATTGCCGAGATCGACGAGGTCACCGGTGAGATGCTGCGTGAGTATGAAGCCATTCCCGTGTGGCCGGCATCGCACTACGTGACTGAGAAGCCTAAGGTCAAGGCCGCTTTGAAGTCAATTAGCGAAGAGTGCGAGAAGCGCGTGGCAGAGCTCAAGGCGACTGACAAGCTGCTCGAGGCGCAACGCCTGCAGCAGCGCACCGATTATGATCTCGAGATGCTCGAGACCATGGGCTTTTGCAACGGCATCGAGAACTACTCGCGTCATCTGGACGGACGCAAGCCGGGCGAGCCGCCGTTTACCCTAATTGATTACTTTCCCAAGGACATGCTTTGCATCATCGACGAGAGCCATGTGACGGTGCCGCAGATTCGCGGTATGCACGAAGGCGACCGTTCGCGTAAGGTGACGCTGGTGGAGCACGGTTTTCGTTTGCCCTCGGCACTCGATAACCGCCCGCTTCGTTTCGATGAGTTTGAGGCGAGGATTCCCCAGTTCATCTATGTTTCGGCCACGCCGGGCGACTACGAGCTGCGTGTCAGCCAAAACGATGTTGAGCAGATTATTCGTCCGACTGGTCTGCTCGACCCCAAGATTGATGTGCGTCCAGTTCGCGGCCAGATTGACGATCTTGAGGACGAGATTCGCGAGCGGGTGGCGCGCAAGGAGCGCGTGCTGGTGACGACGCTGACCAAGCGCATGGCCGAGGACCTGACCGACCATCTGCTTGATGCCGGCATTAAGGTCAATTACATGCACTCCGATACGGCGACGATGGATCGTGTCGAGATCCTGCGAACGCTGCGTGAGGGAAAGATTGATGTTCTCGTCGGCATCAACCTGCTTCGCGAGGGCCTGGACCTTCCCGAGGTCTCGCTGGTGGCAATTCTCGATGCCGACAAGGAGGGCTTCTTGCGCAACCGCCGTTCGCTGATTCAGACGATTGGCCGCGCGGCGCGTAATGCCGACGGCGAAGTCATCATGTACGCAGACGTTGTGACCGATTCGATGAAAGAGGCCATCGAGGAGACGCAGCGCCGCCGCGAGATTCAGATGGCCTATAACGAAGAGCATGGCATTGTGCCTAAGACGGTTCGCAAAGCCATTAGCGACATCTCGAGCTTTATTGCCGAGGCCGAAAAGACCGTGGGCTCCAAGGGGCGCTCGAAAGGTGATTCGTTGGGCCACGGCGCGTTCTATACGCCCGATGAAAACGGCGAGGGTGCCGTGCCGGAGACGGTGGCGCCCGAGCAGACACTTGCGGAGCAGTTGGAAGAACTGCCGCATGATGAGCTTGTGCGGATCGTCGAAACCATGGAAGAGGATATGCGTAACGCTTCTGCCGCCATGGACTTTGAGGAGGCGGCGCGCCTGCGCGATGCCGTCGTTCAGATTCGGGCGATGCTTGAGGGCGCATCTGAGGACGAAACGATCGAGCGTTTGCGTTCGCAGGCTCGCAAGGGCTCTACCTTTGCTTCGGGCAGAAAACGCCAGGGTGCACGGTTTAAGAAATAGCGAACAGGCCCCGAGTTCCCTGTGGAGCTTGGGGCCTGTGTCTTTTGCGCGCTGGAATTCGTGCGTTAGAGGTCTGCGATCAGGGCTTCGGCACAACGGATGCCGTCGGTGGCCGCGCTCATGATGCCGCCGGCATATCCGGCACCCTCGCCGCAAGGGTAAAGACCCGGGGTCGACGCGGCGTGGCATGCTCGATCGCGGGTGACGGTGACCGGAGAGCTCGAACGCGTCTCCACGCCAGTGAGGACCGCATCGGGGCGGTCATAGCCACGCAGTTTCTTGCCGAGCAGGGGAATTCCCAAACGAAGCGATTCGACGATATGCTGCGGGAGGGCATCGTCGATCGCCGTCCAGGTCACGCCAAGTGGATAGGTTGGTTTTACCTTTCCAGGTGCCGTACTGGCGCGTCTAGCAAGGAAATCTCCGACGAGCTGTGCCGGCGCGTTCCAGTTGGAGCCACCCAGGCGATAGGCGGCTCGCTCGCAGGCGCGCTGGAGTTCAATGCCTGCGAGCGGGTCATCGCCGGGAAGGTCGTCAGGTGTGACGTTAACGAGTAGGGCGGCATTCGCGTTGTGCCCGTCGCGGGCATTGAGGCTGGCGCCGTTGACGCACAGATGGCCCTGCTCGGAAGAAGCCGCGACAACCTGTCCGCCGGGGCACATGCAAAACGAGAACACGCTGCGGCCGTTGGGGAGATGGGCGACAAGCTTGTAGGGGGCTGCTCCGAGTGCCGGGTGCCCCGCCGAAGGGCCATATTGGGCACGGTCGATGTCGCACTGTGGATGCTCGATGCGCACACCCATGGCAAAGGTCTTTTGCGCGAGGGCAACGTTATGTTCTTTGAGAAGCTCGAATACGTCGCGGGCGGAATGGCCGCAGGCGAGAATGAGGTGCTTTGTGGCGATTGTCTCGCTTGTGGTTTCTTGGGGCGTTTGGACATCGACGCCGGTGATGGCGCCAGATCCGTCGGTTCGAATATTGACGAGCTTTGTTCGATAGCGGACGGTTCCGCCGAGTTGCTCGATGCGCTGAGAAATGTTGGTGACGATGGTGGGGAGGATGTCGGAGCCAATGTGCGGCTTGGCATCCCACAGGATGTCGCGAGGTGAGCCCGCTTCGACGAAGGTCTCAAGAATCAGTCGATGGGCGGGATTCTTGGTTCCCGTGTTGAGCTTGCCGTCCGAGAAGGTCCCTGCACCGCCCAGGCCAAATTGAATATTGCTTTCGGGGTCGAGGAGACGCTCCTTCAGGAAGAGGTCGATTGCCTGCGAGCGGCGAAGCGCCGGGTCCCCCCGTTCGATGAGCAGGGGCTTCAGACCCGCTTCGGCAAGGGTGAGTGCGGCGAAAAGGCCAGCGCATCCGGCGCCGACAACGACGGGACGTTCCTTGGGTGCATTCGGGACAGGGTTGGGGAATGAAGGAGCCTCGCCGTCTACCATGCGGATGCGCGAGCGGTTGCGCTCGGCGACGCGGTCGACCAACTCCTGCTCGAGTCGGGAGCTTGTCAGCTCAACTCGAAAGCTCAAAATAAAATGGACATCTAGCTTTTTACGGGCGTCGATTGACTTGCGATGGAGCTCAATGGCTTTAATCTGGGAATCCTCGCATCGAAGGGCTCGTTTGACGGCGCGTCTGCCAACAGCAAGGCAGGCGGTTTCGTCGCCGGCCTCATCGAGTGACGCGTGGACTTGGGTGATTTCGATCATCGAGGTCTCCTTAGATGCAAGAAAGAGGCCGCCCGGTGTCCCAGACGGCCCGAATGCGTTTTGATTATAGACTGCGCGGCTATAGGCTGCTTGCAGCGCGAATACCCGAGATCCAAGCCCACGCAAGGTTGAAACCACCGCAATCGGCATCGATGTCGAGCGCCTCACCACAGATGTAAAGTGGGGCGCCTGCCGCGTTGCTCACGCAGAGGTTGGGAGCTGAGACGCTCTCGATGGGCACGCCGCCGCGCGTGACCTGGGCCGAACGCTCCTCTGTCGTTCCCTCGACGAGCAACTTAAAGTGCTTGAGGATTGAGACCAGATGGATGGCGTCGTGCGACCCGGGGTGGCACTGTTCGAATGCGGTGCAGACAACGTGAGAGAACTGCGGGGCGAGCATACCGTCGAGCCAGCGGGGGTCGCGGGGCGAAAAGCCGCCGAGCAACTCAACTCGCTGGTTGAGCATATCGAGCAACTCGTCTTTGGAGAGGTCGGGGAAAACGTCGAGCAGAATCGTGTCGCCGTGCTGGACGCGACGGGAGAGATTAAAGGCGGCAACGCCCGAGATGCCAAAGGTTCGGAAGAGCACTTCTCCGTCTTCGCGCCAGAGCTCCTCGTGATTGCGGGCGAGCGTCAAGCGGGCGCGGACGCGCAGGCCATCCAGCGTCTTGAGTGACATCCGGTCGCCGACGACCGATGCCGACACGGGGCAGAGGACGGGGTGTTGCGGGGTGAGGGGAAGATTGAACGTCTTCGCGATGTTGGCAGGGCTGCCGCCCGTAGCGATAATTACGGCCTTTGCCTGCAGCGTCTCGTTCTTGCGAGGGGTGTCGGCGAGTGCCTTCCGAAACGAGCGGAGTTCCGATTTTCGGTCGTCGTGCTTTTTTGCCTTGAGTGCCCGCGCGGGACGGTCTATTTGGAGCTCCCAGCTCTCGGGGGCTTTGAATGCCGAGGCAACGTTTGCTCCACAGATCAAGGTGATGTCCAGGTGATTGCAAGCGTTGAGAAGCGCATCGCGCACCGATTCGGCACGAAGGGAGCGCGGATACAGCCGGCCCTCTTCGGAGGTCGTCATGATGCCCAGCGAGGAGAAGAAACTGCCGAGCTCTTGCTCAGGCTGGGGACCCATGACGGATTCGACGAATGCGGGGTGGTTGTACCGCTGGAAATCAATGGATTCGTTGGAAAGGTTGCAGCGGCCGTTTCCGGTCGCAAGTATCTTAAGGCCGCAGGCAACATCGCGCTCAACGATGCAGACGCTATTGCCTGCGCGTGCGGCCGTAATGGCGGCGGCGAGGCCCGAAGCCCCGCCGCCGATTACCAAGACGTCATAGAAGGCGTTTGTGTTCACTTATGCCTCGGCGGTCTCGTGCGGGGCAATGGCCTCGACGGCAGAGACAGCCTGGGGCAGCATGCCGTCAGGCAGTGCGGTTTCAGCCTCGCCCTTATCGCAGGCCTCGGCGAGTGCCGGATTGATGGGAAGCTGGCCCAGGATCTCGAGGTTGTAGCGCTCGGCGACCTCGGGGAGCTTGCTCTTGCCAAAGACCTCAATCTTCTTGCCGCAATCAGGGCACTCGATATAGCTCATGTTCTCGACGATACCCAGAATGGGGACGTTCATCTTCTCGGCCATGTTGACCGCCTTGGCGACGATCATCGAAACCAGATCCTGCGGGCTCGTGACGATGACGATGCCATCGACGGGCAGCGACTGGAAGACGGTGAGGGCGACGTCGCCCGTTCCCGGGGGCATGTCGACTAGCAGGTAGTCGATGGGACCCCAAGAGGTCTCGCTCCAGAACTGCCTGATGGCGCCCGCGATAACCGGACCGCGCCAGAGGACAGGGTCGGTTTCGTTTTGGAGCAGCAGGTTAGAGCTCATGACCTTGACACCGTGCTCGGAGATTTCGGGCAGCATAAGGTTGCCGAGGGCATGGACGTGGCGTCCGCTCATGCCGAACATCTTGGGGATAGAGGGGCCGGTAATATCGGCATCCAGGACGCCGACCTTATGGCCGTGACGGGCAAGTTCGGTAGCGATGGCGCCGGTGACGAATGACTTGCCTACGCCGCCCTTGCCGGAAAGCACGGCGATAACGCGCTTGACCTCGGATAGCGTGTTCTCCTCAAATTGCGACGGCGACGTTTGTCCGCCGGCAGCCTGTGCGTGCTCGCAACCCATGTATGACTCCTTTGTATATGTTGGGGCCGAGGCCCCGTGATGTGACACGAGCGTCATTGTACCCTCGTTTGCGAGCGGGAGTCATTTGCGATGCGTTTGGGCCGAGCGTGCTTGCAATACGATGGGCCCAAGCGAATGGGCGGGCTTACTGAACTTTGCTGGCGAACTCGAGGTATTGCATGCGCTGCAGCTTGTCGATCGTCGAGGCGTAGGGGCTGTCTTCCGATTCCAAGTCGTAGCGCAGCCCGTCGGCACCGAGATAGCCGGCGACATTGATGGTGGGCACATCTGACCTTGTCGCAAGCAGGGCCTTTTGGTAATTGGTGAGCGGGGCGCCGATCTTATTAAGGGTAATGGCTGCAATCTCGTTTGCCCCGACGGTGTCGTAGACGTTGAGCTCGGTATTGCCGGCGATCTCATAGTTAGCCCAGACGAGATATGTCGACTGATAGATACGGAAAGCGTGGCTTGCCGTATCTTCCTGAGGGTACAGCTCGTCGTTGAGAGTCGTTGCGGCGCTCGGCTGATGGTCGCCAAAAAAGACAAGAACAACCGGTCTGCCGATGTTGCGGAGCTCGTTGATAAAGTACTCGAGGTCCCGGTCGGATGCGTTGATGCAGGTGAGATAGGTGTTGAGCGCGCTGTTGGCGCCTTCGCTGGCTCCCTCGACCCAATAGTTTGTCAGCTCCTCGGCGGGAACGGTGCCATAGTCGTAGCCGCCGTGATTTTGCATCGTGACGTCAAAGATGAACTGCGGGGCTTCGTCGGTTCTAAGCAGGTCGAGTATCTTGTCGTAGGTGGCGTAGTCGCATACGCCGGCATGGTAACAGGGCGCACCTTCGAAATCGCCGATTGAAAGAAAGTCTCCAAAGCCCAGCTGCTGATAGATTTTATCTCGATGGTAGTTGACGGGGTTTTGCGGGTGCATAGCGGTAGCGGTATACCCAAGCTCCTTAAGGTCCTTTGCCAGGCTGTTGACGCCATTCATCTGATACAGCTGATAGGGGATTTTGCCTAATCCGACAAAGGCCGTTGTCGCTCCGGTCAAAAATTCGAATTCGGAGTTCGCCGTTCCGCCACCGGCGACCGAAGCGAGCATGGTGCCGCGAACAAGTGTGTCGGGAAGTGAGTTGTAGAATGCGGGGCCGGTGTACCCGGCCGCCTGGAGCTGCTCAAAGCACGAAAGGTCGCTAAAACTCTCGTTCATGACGGCAACAATCGTCGGCTTGATTTCATTGAACTGGGCAACGGCCGCCGCGCGCTGCTCGCTCGAGCCATACGTGCTGTCGTAGGTGGCGGCGAGCTCCTGCTCGATGCTCTGCGCCTCATCGGGCGTATAGTCTTCGGGCTTCTCAATGGGCAACTCGTTGACCATTTCGGTGAACGAAGTGATAAAACCCTGAGACGCATACGTGGTGATGGGCTGCCAACGGTCAAATCCAAAATTCAGCGCCTGCTCCAAGTCGATGCTGGAAAAGCCCGAGAGCCCCACAACGGTCACTAGCAGAAAAGCGCAGAGGTTAGCGGCGATTGCGGGGAACACATGGGTGGGTGTACGGAGCTTTCTCGGTCGGATAAGCGAAAGAAGCCCCAGGGAAATCTCCAGCAGGGCGAGAGAGGTTACGATTCCGGCGGTAAAGGTAAACTCGTATCCCTCGCTCACTTCCATTGCGGTGCCAAGGGCCAAGATATCGCTTGGCAGGATGGCCTCACCTTTAAACGTTATGACGAAGTGCTCGGCAATGCCAAGGATGCAACAGGCGACGGGCACGAGGGCCATGACGCCTCCATGACGCTGTCCCAGCAAATAAAGGGAGAGCAGAACCGTCGCGAGCAGCCCGACGGAAAACCCGAATGAGTTGGCGGGAATGCGATAGAACGTTTCGTTACAGGCAATTTCGAGTGAAACGAACGAGAGCGCTGAAACAGCGGCGATGACAAGGATGTCGCGGCAAATACAGGCAACCGTTCCCGTCGCAAGGTCGGTTTGGTCGATAAGTCCCGAAACCAAGGGTTCGACAAGAAGTATGACGGCGGCAGCACCGAGCGCCGAATAAGAAAGGAGCCATAGGGAACTGTCCTCATTTACGAGCAATTGATTCGTAACCCATGCAGCTACCACGCCGAGCGGGATGAGGAGCGTCGCGCACCAAAAGACGCGGGCAATGGGCGGCTTTTCATTGTGTTTGATTGAAAAATACACGCGCACGACGACGGCGGCCACGATAAGGACGGCGATGAATATGGGCAGATTGGCCATGTCGCTCGAAGTGATTTCAAGGGGGATATCTTCGGTCATGGACGTTCCTCTGTTACGGCAAATTAAGTTCAGTATTAGATTACTGTAACCTTTCCACGGCATTTCGAGAAACAAAGCGCCCGATACGCAAAGCTAAAGGTCTGCGAATCTTGTATTACGAACATCTGTGCGCGTCGAGTGCGCTAAACTCATCGGCAGTATGATTCGATGCAATAGGAGGCAAGGAGCTTCCATGTCTGATTCTTCTATCGTTATTCGCGGCGCTCGTGAGCACAACCTCCGTGATATCGATGTTTCCATTCCGCGTGACCAACTCGTGGTCATTACCGGTCTTTCTGGCTCGGGCAAGAGTTCGCTGGCATTTGACACTATCTATGCCGAGGGCCAGCGTCGATACGTCGAGAGCCTTTCGAGTTATGCGCGCCAGTTCTTGGGCCAGATGGACAAACCCGACTTGGATTCAATCGACGGCCTTTCGCCGGCGGTGTCGATCGACCAAAAGACGACATCTAAAAACCCTCGCTCGACGGTTGGCACCGTAACCGAGATTTATGACTATCTGCGTCTGCTGTTCGCCCGTGTGGGCACCCCGCACTGTCCCGAATGCGGCCGCGTCATTGAGCGCCAGACGACCGACCAGGTCGCCGATAAGGTCCTGGCGGCGGGGGAGGGCCGCCGCGCGTTTGTGCTGGCACCGGTGGTGCGCGGGCGAAAAGGCGAGTACACCAAGCTGTTTGAGGACCTTCGCGCCGAGGGCTTTAGCCGCGTGCGTGTCGACGGCGAGGTTCGCTCGCTTGATGACCCTATCGATTTGGATAAGAAATTCAAGCACGATATCGAGGTCGTGGTCGACCGCATCGTGATTCGCGAGAACTCGCTGGGCCGTATTGCCGAGTCCGTTGAACAGGCGACTGCGCTGGCGCACGGCAATGTGAACGTATACTTGCTGCCCGACCGCGACGCTCCCGAGGGGACCGAAGGCGAGTTGCTGGAGTATTCGCTGGCGTTAGCGTGCCCGGAGCATGGACACTCCATCGATGACCTGCAGCCGCGTGATTTCTCGTTCAACGCGCCCTATGGCGCGTGCCCCGAGTGCGATGGCCTGGGCTTTAAGAAGACGGTCGATGCCGAGGCCCTAATCGAAGACCCCTCGAAGTCGATCGCCGACGGGGTCTTTGGCAGCCTGTTTGGCAACTCTAACTACTATCCGCAGATTTTCGCTGCGGTCTGCAAACACTTTAAGGTGAGCGTCGATACGCCGTGGGAGGATCTGCCTCCGCGGGTGTGTCGTGCGTTTTTAGACGGCATGGGCGACCAGAAGATTTCGGTCGACTATCAAAAGCTCGATGGGCGCCGCAGCCAGTGGGACACCAAGTTCTCGGGTGTGCGCAATATCCTGTACGAGCGCTATACCGAGACGACGAATGAGAACACCAAGGCGCGCTTGGAGAAGTACATCCGCGAGGAGCCGTGCTCGAGCTGCCACGGCGCTCGTTTGCGCCCCGAGATGCTCGCCGTCACCGTGGGCGGCAAGTCCATTTACGAGGTTTGTTGTCTGTCGTGCCGTGAGTCGCTCGAGTTTTTTGAGGGCCTGGAACTCACCGAGCGCCAACAGTTTATCGGCGGACGCATCGTCAAGGAAATCCTGGAGCGCCTGCGTTTTCTGGTCGATGTCGGACTCGACTATCTGACCCTCGATCGTGCCTCGGCGACGCTTTCCGGAGGCGAGGCCCAGCGCATTCGCCTGGCAACGCAGATCGGCGCCGGCCTCATGGGTGTCCTGTACATTTTGGACGAGCCATCGATTGGCCTCCATCAGCGCGATAACGAGCGCCTGATCAAGACGCTTGAGCGCCTACGCGATATCGGCAATACCGTCATCGTCGTCGAGCATGATGAGGATACGATTCGTGCTGCCGACTATGTGATCGACATGGGCCCCGGCGCGGGCGTGAACGGCGGACACGTAGTCGCGGCGGGAACGCCTGCCGATATCATGGCGTGTCCCGAGTCGATGACGGGCGCTTATCTGACCGGCAAACGAATGATCCGGGTTCCCGATGAGCGCCGCAAGCCCGGTCGCGGCTGCCTTAAGATCACGGGCGCCCGCGCCAACAACCTCAAAAACGTTACCGCCAAGATCGAGTTTGGTACGCTTACGGTCGTTACCGGCGTGTCGGGATCGGGTAAGAGCTCCCTGGTTACCGACACTATCGCACCTGCCCTTACGAATGCCATTCACCGTTCGACGCGCCCTGTGGGTCCGTATAAGAAAATCGAGGGCATCGAGTGTATCGATAAGGTTATCGATATCGACCAGTCGCCGATTGGCCGCACGCCGCGTTCCAACCCTGCTACGTACATTGGCCTGTGGGATGATCTTCGCGCGCTGTTTGCGAGTACGCCGGAGTCGAAGGCGCGCGGCTACTCGCCGGGACGTTTCTCCTTTAACGTGAGCGGCGGTCGCTGCGAAGCATGCAAGGGCGACGGACAAATTAAGATCGAGATGCACTTCCTTCCCGATATCTATGTCCCCTGTGAGGTCTGCGGCGGCAAACGCTATAACCGCGAGACGCTTGAGGTCACCTACCGTGGTAAGACCATCTCGGACGTGCTCGACATGAGCGTCACCGAGGCACTGGCCTTCTTTGGGAATATCCCGCAGATTAAGCGCAAGCTCCAGACGCTGTACGATGTAGGCTTGGGCTACGTGAGCCTGGGCCAGCCCGCTACGACGCTCTCGGGCGGCGAGGCGCAGCGTGTGAAGCTCGCCAAGGAGCTTCATCGACGCCAGACGGGCAAGACGTTCTATATTTTGGATGAGCCGACGACCGGCCTTCATTTTGAGGACGTCCGCCAGCTGCTCGATGTGCTGCAGCGCTTGGTCGATGCGGGCAACACGGTGCTGGTGATTGAACACAACCTTGATGTCATCAAGGTTGCCGACCGCCTGATCGATATGGGCCCCGAGGGCGGTAACGGCGGCGGAACCGTCGTGGTTTCGGGCACACCGGAGCAGGTTGCGGACTGTCCGCAGAGTTATACGGGCAAGTTTTTGGCGCCGTTGCTCAGGCGTGACCGGGAGCGTCAGGCTCAACTTGATGCTCAATAAATAGGCGATTCAGTTTATGGGCGCCATCGACTCCTTGTGATTCGATGGCGCTTGCTGTGTCGAAGTGACGTATGCAGCCGAATTGGACATATACTTAATCCTTGCGTCCGAATGCGAGGGAAAGGATATGCCATGGCAAAGGCTGTAAAGACGCCAAAAACCAATGCGATGCGCGAGCTGGAAAGCGCCGGCATTTCCTATGTTCTACATACGTACGAAGACGATGGTGATGAGTCGGCGGGCCTGGGGGTCGCGATTTCGGAGCAGCTTGGCGAGGAGCCCGGACAAGGATTTAAGACCTTGGTCTGCGTGACGCCGTCCAACGACCACGTCGTGTGCTGCATCCCTGTTGCCGACGAGCTCGATCTAAAGTCCGCCGCGCGTGCCGCGGGGGAGAAGTCCTTGGCCATGATGCATGTGAAGGATTTGCTTGCGGCGACTGGCTACGTTCGCGGCGGCTGCAGTCCGGTCGGTATGAAAAAACGCTACCGGACGCTCATTGATGAGACATGTGTCCTTTGGGATACCATTTTTATTTCGGGAGGCAAGCGTGGTTATCAGCTTGAGCTTGCACCTGATGATTTAATTGCATTTTGCGGGGCGACGGTCGCCCCGATTACGAGAGAGGACTGAGCGATGCCGCAGGAAGAATTGAAGTGCGGAGCTCATTTTGCAAAAGAATCTGCGCCTCAGACACCCTCATCCGAAGCTTCTTCGTCGCGAGACGACACTGACGACATGGGCTCGTCGGACTACTCCACGGTTGGTCGTTCCGCCGGGCTTATGACCATCCTGACCATCGTGTCTCGCGTCACCGGTTTTATCCGCACGTGGGCAATGGCGGCCGCTATCGGCATGTCGCTGCTCTCGTCTTCCTATCAGGTCGCCAACAACCTGCCCAATATGCTCTACGAACTCGTGATGGGCGGCATGCTCGTGACGGCGTTTTTGCCCGTGTACATGGGCGTGAGGCGTGAGCAGGGTCGCGAGGCCTCGAACGAGTACGTGGGCAACCTGCTCGGTATTCTGCTATTGGTGCTGGGTGGCATTTCGTTGCTGGGGACCGTGTTCGCTCCGGGCTTTATTTGGACGCAATCGTTCCTTTCGGGTGACGGCGGCAGCATGGATACCGCTGCGTTCATGTTCCGTTTCTTCGCCATCCAGATTCTGTTTTATGGTTTGGGCTCGGTGTTCTCGGGCGTTCTCAACGCACACCGCGACTACTTCTGGTCGACGTTTGCCCCGGTCCTCAACAATGTGATCGTCATTGCGAGCTTTATGGGCTTTGCGCCCGTGTCCGCACAGTTTGGCGAACGTGCCGGCATCATCTTGATTGCGGCCGGTACGACCCTCGGTGTCTTTGTTCAGATGGCTTGTCAGATCCCCGCGCTTGGCAAGCACGGCGTGCATCCCCATATCCATATCGACTTTAAGGACCCCGCACTGCGCCAGACGATTGCGCTCGGTATCCCGACGCTGCTCGCTACGGTGTGCATGTTTGTCTCGACTTCTATCACGAACGCTGCCGCGCTGGTGGTCCAGCCCGAGACCGGTCCTTCCGTCATCGCCTATGCGCGCCTGTGGTACACGCTGCCCTACGCGCTGATTGCCGCCTCGCTTTCGACGGCGCTCTATACCGAGCTCTCTCACGACGCACAGGAGAAGGATTACGACAGCGTTCGCACGGGCATTTCGCGTGGCGTCGCCCAGATGCTGTTCTTCCTGGTTCCGTTCGCGCTGTACCTGATTGTCTTCGCGCGTCCGCTCAACATGATCTACTGCGCTGGCAAGTTCGATGAGTCCGGCGTGGCGCTGGTGTCCGAGTTCCTTGTCTACCTGGCGTTCTCGCTGCCGCTCTACGGCGTGGTCGTGCTGATGCAGAAGAGCTTCTCTGCCTTGCTCGACATGAAGCCCTATAGCCGCTATTGCCTGTATTCCGCCATCGGCCAGGCCGGCTCGGTTCTGCTGTTTGGCGTTGTGCTGGGCTTCGGTATGCCGGCAATCGCGCTTTCGTATGTCGTCGACTACGTGATCTTGGTCGGTTGCTCGCTGTGGTGGCTGCGTCGTCGTCTGCGTGGTCTTCAGGTTAAATCTATCCTGCATGGCGGTTTCTTTGGCCTTTTGCTCGGTGGCCTGGGTGCTGCCGCAGGCGCCGGCGTCATGTGGGCGCTTGAGCACTTTGTCGGGGCACTTGGCGGCTCGATTCTGATTACTCTTGGCTACGTTTGCGTTGCGGGTGTCGTCTCGCTTGCTGTTACCTTTGGCCTTGCCGTCGTCCTTAAGATGCCCGAGGTCTCGGCGCTGATTCGTCGCAAGTAGGTGCGCGTGACCGGTCACGACAACATTCCAACGCTTGCCGAGCAGGTTTCGCGCGTTCCCACGCAGCCCGGCTGCTACCTTTGGAAAGACGCCAAGGGCGATGTCATCTACGTGGGCAAGGCGAAAAACCTGCGCGCCCGTATGCGTCAGTACGTGACGCTGCAGGACGAGCGCCAGAAGATCCCGCTGATGATGCAGCTGGTGGCGAGCTTTGACTATATCGTGGTGGAGACCGAGCACGAGGCGTTGGTGCTCGAGCGCAATTTGATTGGTCAGTACCATCCGTACTTTAACGTCGACCTCAAGGATGACAAGAGCTACCCCTTTATCGCCATTACAAAGGGCGACCTGTATCCCGCTATCAAATACACGCGTGAGCGTCATAAGCCGGGAACGCGCTATTTTGGACCTTATACCGATAGCCGCGCGGCACGTGAGACGATAGATACGCTGCGCAAGGTTATCCCCATCTGCTCCGCATCCTGTGCGGAGTGGCGTCGTTGTCGCCGTATCGTCGAGTCCCACAAGGGCGAGGAAGACATCGTCAATATGATTTGCGCGCAAAACGGGCGCCCCTGCTTTGACTACCATGTCGGGCGCGGCCCGGGTGCGTGTGTCGGCGTGATTTCCCCGGCAGACTATGCCAAGAACGTCAAGCGTGTCGAGCGCTTTTTGTCGGGCCATCGCAAGGATGTCGTCGATGAGCTGACCTCCGAGATGACGGATGCCGCTGAGGCGCTCGACTTTGAGCGCGCGGCACGCGTCAAACGTCGTTTGGAGGTCATCAGGGGTCTGGACGATCGTCAGCAAGTCGTTTTTCCCTCCAGTGTCGATATAGATGTCATCGGTTTCTATCGCGAGGAGACCATCTCCGCCGCTTGCGTCTTCGTCGTTCGCGAGGGCCGAACAGTTCGCACCTGCGAGTTCATTCTCGACAAGGGTCTTGATGTTGACGAGGAAGAGCTCCAGTCGGGCTTTCTTAAGCGCTATTACGACGAGACGGCTGATATTCCAGCTGAGGTCAACCTTTCCGTCGAGCTTGAGGATGCGGAAGCGCTGGGGGAGTGGCTTGCGGGCAAGCGTGAGCGTTCCTGCCATCTCCATAGGCCGCAGCGTGGCGAAAAGCACCGTCTGCTCGATATGGCATCCAAAAATGCGCGCCATGCCCTCATGCGCTACATGATGCGAACGGGGTACGCTGACGACCGCACCAATCAAGCGCTCCTGGAGCTCGAAAGTGCGTTGGCGCTGCCATCGCCGCCGTTGCGTATCGAGTGCTTCGATATCTCGACGCTGCATGGCACCTTTACGGTCGCCTCGATGGTGGTGTTTACCAACGGGCGCGCCGACAAGAGCCAGTATCGTCGTTTTAAAATCCAGGCCGAATTGGACGAGGCAAACGACTTCGTGTCGATGTCCGAGGTTTTGGGACGACGCTATGCTCCCGAGCGCATGGCCGACGAGCGCTTTGGCTCGTGCCCCGATCTGCTCGTTGTCGATGGCGGTAAGCCGCAATTGACCGCTGCAATCAAGCAACTTGAGGCTCTTGGGCTCGATATACCAGTTTGTGGCTTGGCGAAGGCCGATGAGGAAGTTTTTGTGCCTTGGGACGAGACTCCCGTCGTGCTGCCGACCGGGTCTGCCTCGCTCTATCTAATTAAACAGGTGCGCGATGAGTCCCACCGATTTGCTATCACGTTCCATCGTGAATTGCGCGACAAGGCCATGACAGTTTCGGTACTCGATGACGTTCCTGGCGTGGGGCCCACCAGAAAACGTGCCCTTATGCGCCATTTTGGCTCGATGAAGCGTTTGCGCGCGGCGAGCGAGCAGGAGATTGCAGAAGTTCGAGGCGTTCCGGCCGATGTCGCCAAAGCGGTCCACGAGGCACTTGTTGCGTGGAATGCCGAGCGCTCCGAGATGGCGGCAAAGCAATCCGAAAACTAAACACGCCTCTAAACAACTGATATACATGATTGCGTGATTTTCAATCATGTATTTCACGGCGATTACCAGCCGATTTCTGGTTTAATTAACGCTAAAACGTTTGACTAGCCATGGTGAACAACCCTGCTATCCTGCGGGTTGACGAAGACTGATATCTCACCTCGTCGATACATACTGTCTGGCGAATCGTTTGTCAATGAATTCGGTGAACGGTAGTAAATACCGTTCAAGCGTATGTATGTATCGGTCGCCGAGCGCGGCACCTCAGTTGGGTTCGTCGGTAGGTAAGGTATATATCGTCCGCAAGTTGCGCGGGGGCGCGTCTAGGTGCTCCCGGGTAAGATTCTCTATTGATAGGAGAAGACATGGCCATCATCAACAAGGGTATGTCCAGGCGTTCGTTCCTCGGCCTCACCGGCAGCGTCGCTGCTGTCGCAGGGCTTGGTCTCACCGGCTGCGGTGGCAGCTCCAGCGACGAGGGTTCCGCTTCCGGTTCCACCGAT
This sequence comes from uncultured Collinsella sp., assembly GCA_958415625.1. Taxonomy (GTDB): domain Bacteria; phylum Actinomycetota; class Coriobacteriia; order Coriobacteriales; family Coriobacteriaceae; genus Collinsella. The sequence goes on from CATYZI010000026.1 coordinate 16,293, forward strand.
TCCGCCAACCGTGGCGGCGGCGTGATCACCGCTGGTTCCGCTTACGCTCCGTCCAGCTTCGATCCCGCCAGCACCGGCTCCGCTGTGGGCCTGGGTGCTAACTGGCACGTCGTCGAGGGCCTCTACGGCATCGATTACCACGACTACAGCACCTTCAACGAGCTCGCCACCGACGATCCCAAGTCTGTGGACGACACCACTTTCGAGGTCACCATCCGCAAGGGCGCCAAGTTCTCCGATGGCACCGAGGTCACCGCTGACGATGTCGTTGCCTCCTACACCGCGTGCGCCGCTTCCGCTACCTATGCTCCGTTCTTCCAGCCCTTCGAGTCCATCGAGGCCAAGGACGCCAGCACCGTGACGGTCAAGACCAAGGTCCCCAACTTCTCCCTGCTCAAGGATCGTCTGGCCATCGTCCGCGTTACCCCGGCCACCCAGACCGAGGAGGATCGCGCCAAGCAGCCGATCGGCTCCGGCCCCTGGATGTACGACTCTATCTCCGATACCGAGATCACCCTGGTTCCCAACCCCGAGTACAACGGTGAGTATGCTGCCGAGGATAAGAAGATCCAGTACAGCATCCTGACCGACCCCACCGCTCGCGTTACCGCTCAGCAGGAGGGCTCCACGCTCGTTATGGAGCTCGTTACCGCTGACGCCGTCGACCAGCTCGAGAGCGCCGGCTGCAAGATCGATAACGTTCAGGGTTTCGGCACCCGCTTCATCATGTTCAACGTCGCCAAGGAGCCTTGGAACAACGTCAAGGTCCGTCAGGCTGTCATGTATGCGCTCGACACCGAGAAGATGGTCAGCAACACCTTCGCCGGCCTTGCCACCGCTGCCAGCTGCTACCTGCCCAAGAGCTTCACCAACTATCATGAGGCTTCCACGGTGTACAAGACCGACGCCAAGAAGGCTAAGAAGCTCATCGAGGAGTCTGGCATCACCCCGGGTGCCATCACCCTGCGCACCACCGACAACGAGCAGATTAAGGGCATGGCCGCCCAGGTCAAGAACGACCTCGACGCTCTCGGCTTCGATGTGACCATCCAGACCGATACCTCGCCGGCCACCTACGCTGCCATCGACGGCGGCGAGGCCTACGATATCCTCCTTGCCCCTGGCGATCCTTCCTGCTTCGGCGCCGACCCCGACCTGCTGCTCAACTGGTGGTACGGCGACAACGTCTGGATGCAGACCCGTTGCCCGTGGAAGGAGTCCGCTGAGTGGCAGAAGCTCCACAGTCTCATGGACGAGGCTCTTGCCGCCGAGGGCGACGAGCAGCAGAAGAAGTGGAACGAGTGCTTCGACATCATTGCCGACAACGCCGTTCTGTACCCCGTTGTCCACGTCAAGACCGTCTCCGCTTCCTGGGACGATCCGTCCACTGCGCCCAACGGCGAGGCCCTCGATGGCTTCAAGGGCATCGGCACGACGAGCATGTCCTTCAGGGGCGTTGCGACCGTCAAGGCGTAAGACTCGCTTGAGTCTGTATGCAGGATGTCGGTCGTTGGGACCGTATCCTCATAGTTGAAACAAAGACCCGGGCGACCTCGATGTCGCTCGGGTCTTGTAATGAGTATCCGTACTCATATACCAGTTGGTCCTACCGACAAAAGAAAGGGGAGAGAACGTGAACAACTTGCTACGTTTGATTGGAAGGCGTCTTGTGGCGCTGCCGATCATGGCATTGGGCGTCACCGTCCTGGTGTTCTTCCTTATGTCGTTCTCCAAGACCGACCCCGCCTACACGGCGTTGGGTGACGGTGCCTCGCCCGAGGCGGTTGCCGAGTACCATGAGAAGTATGGTCTGGACGACCCCTGGCCCGTGCGCTACGTGCGCTATATGGGCGATTTGATCCATGGCGACATGGGCACCTATGGTGCTGCTCGCAACTCCGTTGCCAAGCGCATCTCCACGGCCCTGCCCGTCACGATGCAACTGACCTTCATCGGCCTTGCCATCGGTGCGGTCGTTTCGTTTTTGCTCGGCGTCATCGCGGCACTGTATCGCGACAAATGGCCGGACCAAGTGATCCGCGTCTTTTCCATCGCCGGCTTGGCAACCCCGTCGTTCTGGCTTGCCGTTCTGTTGATCCTGCTGTTCTCTTCCTACCTTAAGGTGCTCCCGGCATCGGGTGCTCTGCCTCACTTCACCACGAATCCGGCTGGCTATCTGGGACGTATGATCATGCCCGCTATCGCCTTGGCATTTCCGCTGACGGGCCAGATGACTCGTATCGTGCGTACCGCCATGGTCGAGGAGCTCGATAAGGATTATGTCCGTATGGCTCGCGGCGCCGGCGTTCCCGAGAAGGTCGTCGTCGGCATCAACGTTCTTCGCAATGCGCTGATCACCCCGGTCACCACCCTCGGTCTTAAGATCGGTTACCTCATGGGCGGCGCCGTCGTCATCGAGGTTATCTTCAACCTCCCCGGCATGGGCACCGCGATTCTGCAGGGCGTTCAGGGCAACGAGGCGAACCTGGTTCAGGGCGTCGTTATCGTCGTTGCTCTTGCCTTCATCATCATCAACATCGTGGTTGACATGCTCTACCTGCTCATCAACCCGCGCATCAGGACGGTGTAGATTATGGTAAAGATTCGAGAGAAGCAAACCGAGCAGCTCGAGAAGGCTGCCTCCAAGGGGCTCAAGCTCGGTGGCTGGAAGAAGATGACGCTGTCTTCTAAGATTGCCGCCGTCGTGTTGGTGCTGGTCGCCCTGACTGCGATTCTGGCGCCCCTTCTTGCCCCCTATAGCCCGGTCGAGATTTTTACGGCTCGCCAGGCTCCCGGCAACGGATTTATCTTCGGTACCGACGATAAGGGTCGCGACATTCTGTCGCGCATGCTCTACGGTGGTCGTTACTCGCTGATTATCGGCTTTGGCGCCACTGCCATGGCTCTGGTCTGCGGCTCGGTCGTGGGCGCCCTTGCGGCGGTTTCGCGCAAGGCCGTTTCCGAGACGATCATGCGTATCCTGGACATCATCATGTCCATCCCGGGCATCGCCCTCGCGGCCGTCTTCGTCTCCATCCTGGGCAACTCCGTGCCGTCGATCATCTTCGCCATCGGCTTTATGTACACTCCGCAGATTGCCCGTATCGTGCGCGCCAACATCGTGTCCGAGTACGGCGAGGACTATGTCCGCGCGGTCATCGTTTCCGGCGCCAAGGCTCCGTGGATTTTGATCAAGCATGTTCTGCGTAACTGCATCGCCCCGATCATGGTCTTCACCGTTACCCTGGTCGCCGACGCCATCATCTTCGAGGCCTCGCTGACCTTCATCGGCGCTGGTATCCAGGAGCCCACCGCTACCTGGGGCAACATCCTCGCCGACGCCCGCGGCGGCGTGCTCGCCGGCCGTTGGTGGCAGGCGCTGTTCCCGGGCCTGGCCATCATGATCACCTGCCTGGCGCTCAACATCCTCTCCGAGGGCATTACCGACGCCATGGCCGCTGCTCCCTCCGCCGCCCTGGATCCGACCGATTCCTCCAAGCGTCGCGAGGCCGACCTGCTGGTCTCCGACCCCGTTCGCGCCTACAAGGAGCAGGCCCAGTCCCTCTCCGCTCGCCTTGGCGCCCTGCGCGATGTCGAGCTCAAGCGTGACGATCGCCATGTGCCCGACGAGTCTGTCGAACCGATTCTCTCGGTCCGTGACTTCTGCATTCAGTTTGAGCATCACGGCGATATCAACGTCGTCGACCATGTCAACTTTGACGTCCGTCCTGGTCAGACCATGGGCCTGGTGGGCGAGTCCGGTTGCGGTAAGTCCATCACCACGCTGGCCATCATGGGCCTGACCGACGATGACGAGCACCTTTCCGGCGAGGTCCTCTGGGAGGGCCGCGACCTGCTCAAGATGAGCAAGAAGGAGTGGTTCGGCCTGCGCGGTACCGATATCGCTATGGTCTATCAGGACGCCCTGTCCTCGCTCAACCCCTCCATGCTCATCTCTGCCCAGATGAAGCAGCTCACCAAGCGCGGCGGCACCCGCAGCGCCGAGGAACTCCTGGAGCTCGTGGGCCTCGACCCCAAGCGTACGCTCGAGAGCTACCCGCATGAGCTTTCCGGTGGCCAGCGTCAGCGTGTCCTGATCGCTATGGCCCTTACCCGCGACCCCAAGCTGGTCATCTGCGACGAGCCCACGACCGCTCTGGACGTTACCGTCCAGAAGCAGGTCATCAAGCTGCTCAACGACCTTCAGGCCAAGCTCGGCTTTGCCATGATCTTCGTCTCGCATGACTTGGCGCTGGTCGCCGAGGTCGCCCATAACATCACGGTTATGTACGCCGGTCAGGTTATCGAGCAGGCGCCCACCAAGGAGCTGCTCACTAACCCGATCCACGAGTACACCCGCGGTCTTCTGGGCTCCGTTCTGTCCATCGAGAGCGGTTCGGGCCGTCTGCACCAGGTGCCCGGCGCCGTTCCGAGCCCGCGCGATTTCCCCAAGGGCGATCGCTTCGCGCCCCGCTCGAGCCATCCGCGCATTGGCCTGGACACCCGTCCGGTCTTCAAGCGCGTGCCCGGCACCGAGCACTTCTATTCCGAGCTCCCCGACGAGGTGCTCAAGGCAAATGGTTTGACCCCTCACGCGGAGGTGATGTAGATGAGCGAGACCGCAGTCAACGGCGTCGAGCCGATCATCTTCCTTGATGACGTCCACGTCACCTTTAGGACCCGTACCGGCTCGATTCTGCACCCCAACCTGGTTCACGCCGTCCAGGGTGTAACGATTAGGCTCATGCCCGGTCAGACGATCGGCATCGTCGGCGAGTCCGGTTGCGGTAAGTCCACCACCGCCAACGTCATGTGCGGCCTGCAGGCCCCCACGAGCGGCAAGGTCTACTTTAAGGGCAAGGACGTAACCAAGCGTACCGCCGAGGACCGTCGCCACATGGGCCGTGTCATCTCGGTCGTGTTCCAGAATCCGGCTACGGCGCTCAATCCCCGCATGGTCGTTCGCGAGCAGCTGCTCGACCCCATGCGCGTCCACAACCTGGGTACCGAGGCCGAGCAGGAGAAGCGCGTCAAGGAGCTCCTGGAGCTCACCGGTCTGCCCAGCTCCGCCGCCGAGGTTCTTCCCGGCCAGCTTTCGGGCGGCCAGCGCCAGCGCGTCGCAATTGCCCGTGCCCTGTCGTTGAACCCCGATGCCATCATCGCCGACGAGCCCACCTCGGCTCTGGACGTTTCGGTCCGCGCGCAGATTCTGAACCTGCTGACCGACCTTAAGAAGGAGCTCGGCCTGGCCATGGTGTTCATCAGCCATGACATCCAGACGGTCCGCTATATCTCTGACGACATCATCGTTATGAATGGCGGCAAGATCGTCGAGCAGGGCGAGGCCAAGCAGGTCTTCCAGCACCCTCAGGACCCCTACACCAAGATGCTGCTCGGTGCTGCGCCGTCGCTGCTGCATCCCAAGCTCGGCGAGTAGCCTCGCTTTCCCTCCCGTGCGCCCGGTTCCCTTGCCGGGCGCACCTCCGTTGCGATTTCGAAAGGTTGGGTTCACGAGCCATGCCAAGTGCTCAGGAGCTACAACAGCAATTTGGTGGGTATCGGGGCGCCATGCCCCGTCCATCAGATTTCGATCTCTTTTGGAAGGACCGCATGGCCGAGGCCGACGCCGTCGGGCTTGACTATGCGATCGAGACGGCATCGGTCACCGATGCCGTGACCTGCCAGCTTTTCGACCTCTGGTATACCGGCATGTGTGGCGCTCGCCTGCATGCCAAGTACCTTAAACCCGTCTCGGACGAGCCCGTGCCATTGGTACTTCAGTTCCATGGGTATCCGGGTGCAAGCCGCAGCTGGTTTGAGCAGGCGTCGTTTGCGGGCATGGGCATGGCACTCATCGCCCTCGACTGCCCCGGCCAAGGAGGTCTCTCCGAGGACATTGGTGGATTTGAGGGCACAACGGTCGCGGGCCATATCGTCGCCGGTATCGACGGCGATCCGGCCAACCTCTACTATGTCCGCTTGCACCAAGATATTCGCATCCTGTGCCGCATCGTTCGCGAGCTCGAGGGCATCGATCTTGCCCGTGTGTTTGTGAACGGCGCGTCGCAGGGCGGCGGTTTGGGCATTGCGACCTGTGCACTTAACAGCGAGCTTATCAATCGCGCCGCCATCCTCTATCCCTTCCTGTCGGATTTCCGCCTGGTCTGGGATTTGGATGCCGACGACATTGCCTACGAGGGCCTGCGCTATTGGTCTCGCTGGTTTGACGAGGACTCGACTCGTATCGACGAAGCCTATGCCAAGCTGGCGTACTTCGATTCCAAGAACTTTGCCCCTATGGTCAAATGCCCCGTGCTGTTTGGCACCGGCACAGCCGATACCGTCTGTCCGCCAGCGACGCAGTTTGCGGTCTATAACAACCTGACCTGTGAAAAGCGTCATGAGTTCTTTGAAGGCTTTGGCCACGAGGAGATTCAGGATTTTGACGATCTGATCATTCCGTTTTTCTGCAAGGGAGGGGAGGCTCATGTCTAAGTGCGAGAGCAATGTCAATGAGCTGATTGTCTCCGACCTTGTGGGGATTCCCGGAACGGTCTCGTCAAGGCTCGCTGATTTCCGGGATTGGCGCGGTGATGCTTCTGCGGATGTTTCCGAATTAGAGATAGCCGCTTCGGACCTTGAGGTTTGCGGGCCGAGTATTACGGCGATCGATTTCGCCAATCCGTATGCCCGCTACTCCGAGGTTTCCTTTGAGCTTGGTGGCGATGTGGTCCACGCACGTTTGATCGAGCCTGCCGGTCGCGCCCGAGCATCCGAGCTTGTGCCGCTATGTCTGATGTTTCACGACATCGACCGACCCGTGCGGGGATGGCATCACATGACGAGGTTTGCGGCCATGGGATATGCCGTGCTTGCGCTGGACGATGAGGCGATTGGATCCAGCGAGCTGCAGCAGGGGATTGCCTCTCCTGCTTTTGTTAAGCGCGTCCGTTGGGGTTGCGCGATGGCGAAGGTGGCGCGCAATCTTGATGGCGTGGACCCCGACCGCATCTTTGCATGGGGCGAGGGCCTTGGCGGCGGAGTCGCGCTGGCGGTTTCTGCTCTGGACGAGCGGGGCCTCGCCTGCACGGCGGTTGCCAATCCAATTCCCGGTGGCCTCGAGGCGTTGTCGTCTCGGGTGCGTGGATCGGTGCTCATGGGCACATCGCTCATGGATGCCGTGAGTGATCCCAAGGGCCAGTTTGCCGTATTCAACGGTCTTGAGTGTGACCGGAGGCATATCATCTATGCCAAATACGCTCATGAGCGCATCAACGCGTTTGAAAACGAAGTCATCGACTTTTTTAACCAAACGTTCTACCCGTGTTCTTTGGCCTAGACGGCCTGGACACTGCCAACAAGAGTGGGTGGCATAGGGCCGCCCGCCAGACAACTAAGGAGATTCTTGTGGCAACTCAGAAATTCACCGGCGTTATCCCTCCCGTCGTTGTTCCCGATACCGAAGACCACCAGCTCGACGTTGCCTCCTTTGAGCGCAGCATCAACCGCATGATCGATGCCGGCGTCGATGGCCTGTTCTTCCTGGGCTCTTCGGGCGAGGTCGTTTTCTCCACCGATGAGCGTCGTCGCCAGATCATCGCCGAGGCCGTTCGTATCGTCGACCACCGCGTGCCCGTCCTGGTCGGCATCATCGATACCGAGACCGAGCGCATGATCGAGCACGGTAAGGTCGCTCAGGAGCTGGGCGCCGATGCGCTTGTCGCCACCTGCCCGTTCTATGCCCTGCAGGGCATGACCGAGGTCGAGGAGCACTTCCGCATCCTGCACGAGGAGCTCGACCTGCCCATCTTTGCCTATGACATTCCCGTCTGCGTTCACACCAAGCTCCCCTGGAAGCTCCTTGCCAAGCTCGGCGCCGAGGGCGTCCTTGCTGGCGTCAAGGATTCCTCGGGTGATGACATCTCGTTCCGCTATCTCGTTCAGGAGAACGAGAAGAACGGCCATCCGATGAGCATCCTCACCGGTCACGAGGTTGTTGTCGACGGCGCTTACCTCGGTGGCGCCGACGGTTCTGTCCCGGGCCTTGCCAACGTTGAGCCCGAGGGCTACGTGCGCCAGTGGAAGGCCGCTCAGGCCGGCGACTGGGCTACCGTCAAGGCCGAGCAGGATCGCCTCAATGAGATTTCGCACATCTGGGACGTCACCTCGGGCGTCCAGGGCTATGCCGGTGGCGTCGGCGCCTTCAAGACCGCTATGAACCTCATGGGCATCTTCGACAGCCCGACCATGCCGCGCCCGGTGAAGGCCATGACCGGCGAGAACGTCGAGGCGATTAGGAAGGTCCTTCAGGACAACGGTCTCCTGTAAAGCTTCCCAGGCACCCGACCTCGCCGTTCAACCGTGTGGCCATGACCCATTAGGTCAATGGCCACACGGTTTCTCGGCGATCTCGGACACCTGGAAAACCTTTACTGCGCTGTGACGGCTAGCCTGACGGCGCATTTCCTGTAGTTGTTTTTATCTCCGAAGGAGAGCGACATGGAGAACAAGTACGTCTGCTCTGTCGATATCGGCGGAACTAAAATTGCGACTGCCATCATGGAGTACCCGGCTGACGGTAGTGTGCCCCATCCCGTTTTTGAGGCCGAGATTCCTACCGAGGCCCAGGAGGGCGGCGAGGCCGTCTTCCAGCGTATCGAGGCGTCTATCAAGGCCGCTCTTGAGGCGAATCCCGATGTCGAGGTTCTCGGTGTCGGTATCGGTGCCGCAGGCGTCGTCGATCCCAAGACGGGCGCCATTGCTTATGCCAATGAGATCATGCCCGGCTGGTCCGGCGTTCAGTTGGGGCCGCGTCTGCGCGAGGACCTTGGTCTTCCCGTTGCCGTTGTGGGCGACGTGCAGGCTCATGCTCTGGGCGAGGCCCACTGGGGCGTCGGCAAGGGCAAGTTCTCCGTCTTGTGCCTGGGAATCGGTACGGGCATCGGTGGCGCATATGTCGAGAACGGCCGCGTGATGCAGGGCTTCCATGGTGCTGCCGGTCATATGGGCCACATCGAGTGCTCGGCTGCCGCCGGCATTCCCTGCGCCTGCGGGCGTTCCGGCCATCTTGAGTCTGTTGCTTCGGGCACCTCGATTGGCCGTATGTACGACGAACGCTTCGGTCGAGTTGACCCCAGCCGTCCTTCGGTCGGTCGCGACGTGAACGACCTGTGTCGTGCTGGCGACGCAAAGGCGACCGAGGTCATCCATGACGCCGGCTTTGCGCTGGGCGCCAGCTTGGGCTCGCTTGCCAATATTCTGGATCCAGAGGTCATCGTGCTTTCGGGCGGCGTAATTCATCAGGGTCCCGATTGGCGTTCGCAGACGTGGAAGGATTCGGTGCACGAGGGCTATGCCAGCCAGGCGCTCGATCCGCTCCAGGACACGCCGATTCTCATCGGGTCTCTGGAGGGCGATGCTCCGCTCATCGGTGCCGCCGAGCATCTTCTCGCTTCGTTAAAGTAAACGTATCTGCTGTAGGAGCCTCCCGAGACAACACGCCTCGGGAGGCTGTTCTGAGAAAGGTTGCAGCCTTATGACCGTCGATCCTTTGATTCAATCCCTGAAGGGTAAGCTCGTCGTGAGCGTTCAGGCGTATATGGGCGAGCCGCTTCGTACGCCCGAGACCATGGCTCAAATGTCTCGCGCTTGCGAACTCGGCGGCGCCGCCGCCATTCGCTGCCAGGGCCTTGCCGACATTGCCGCCATTAAGGGTCGCTGTGAGGTTCCTGTTATTGGCCTATGGAAGGATGGACACGAGGGCGTTTACATCACGCCGACGCTGCGTCACGCCCGCGCCTGCGTTGCTGCTGGTGCCGATATCGTGGCGATCGACGCCACCGATCGTCCGCGCCCCGATGGCAAGACGGTCGAGGATACCTTCCGTCCGCTGCACGAGGAGGGTGTGCTCCTGATGGCGGATTGTGCCACCATCGAGGACATTCGCCGTGCGGTTGATATGGGCTTCGACCTGGTATCTACCACGCTCTCTCACGGTGTCGCCGCCATCGACTGCACCATGGCCGATGGCCCCGACCTGCCGCTCCTGCGTCAGGCGACCGAGGAATTCCCCGGCCTTCCCATCATTTGCGAGGGTCGCGTGCATACGCCCGAGGAGGCTCGCGCCGCGATCGATGCTGGCGCCTGGGCCGTTGTCGTCGGCACCGCCATCACGCACCCCACGAGTATTACAAGTTGGTTCAAGGCTGCGCTTGAGGCGTAAGACAGGCCTCGTATCCGCTCGGGGCGGTATACTCAATAAAGGCAATTGACCGCGCGGGATCCGGGTTGCTGGGTCCCGCGCTTGTTTTCGGGAGGCAGCACATGCAAAAGGGAGATGCCATGGATGCGGCGGAGCGCTCGGAGCGCATCCCCGATATCGTCATCATCACCGGAATGTCCGGATCGGGCCGCACGCAGGCCATGCACGTGTTCGAGGACATGGGCTATTTTTGCATCGATAACCTGCCTCCGCGTCTGATCGCCCAGCTTGCCGAGCTCGTCGGCATTAATACGGGCGTGGGCAGGCATCTCGCCGTCACCTGCGATTTGCGTAGCCAGGGCTTGTTCGATGAGCTGCTCGATGCGGTCGCCGCGCTCGAAGAGCGTGAGATGAGCTGCGACATCGTGTTTCTCGAGGCGTCTGACGAGGTGCTGATTCGCCGGTATAGCGAAAACCGTCGCCGCCATCCCATTGCAAAGCCGGGGGAGACCACGGCCGACGCTATTCAGCGTGAACGTCTGCAGCTGAAGGGCGTTCGCGATCGAGCGGATATGATTATCGACACGAGCCGCTTGCGCACTTCTGCCTTACGTAACAAGCTTCGCATGGCTTTTTCCGAGCTGTCCGACCAGCAGCTTATGGACGTCCACGTGTTCTCGTTTGGCTTTAAGCATGGCATGCCCGTCGAGGCGGATATCATGATCGATGTGCGCTTCTTGCCCAATCCTTTCTACGATCCCGAGATGCGTACCATGACCGGTCTCGATAAGAAGGTCTCCGATTTTGTCTTGGACCACCCTAAGACCCAGGAGTTTTGGAAGGCCTGGACACAGTTGCTCGATACGGTCATGCCGGGTTATATCGCAGAGGGCAAGCCGCAGCTTTCCATTGCCATCGGCTGCACGGGCGGACAGCACCGTAGCGTCGCCATTGCCGAGGCCACGGCCCGCTACCTGGAGGGTGCTCAGTATCATGTGAGCATCTCCCATCGTGACCTGTCGCGTGCCAACACGAAGGCATAGGTTTACATGTCGTTTACCGCTGAGGTGCGTGACGAGCTTGCGCGCTGCGAACCAGAATGCGAATACTGCGATTTGTCGACGCTTGCTGCGCTCACGCGTGTGAGCGGCACGCTTTCGTTGGCGGGCTCGGGACGGTACCGCTTGACGGTCGCGACCGAGACGGGTGCTGTGGCGCGCACGATGATTGCGCTGACGCATCGCATTCTTAAGCTCAAGACCGAATTCACGGTTCGTAAGTCGGTCCTGCACAAGGTGCGAAACTACCTCATCACCTTGCCCGATCAGCCCGATTTGGATAAGGCTCTGGTGCTGCTGGGCATTCTCGACCGTAGGGGAGGGCTCGTCGCGGGTGTGCCGCGCCACATCGTTGCCCGTCCTTGCTGCAGGCTCGCCTATATTCGCGGTGCGCTGATTGCCGGAGGCTTTGTTGCCGACCCGCGTGGCGATTTTCATTTGGAGATCGCGGTTCAGGGCGAGGAGTATGCGAAGGGACTTTGCGATCTTCTGGAGCAGATTGGAGTTCACGCCCGCGTCAATGCGCGTCGCGGCTCGTATGCCGTGTACATCAAGAGTGCCGAGGAGATTAAACGTCTGTTACAGCTGATTGGCGCCAAGCGCAGCGTTGCCGAGATTGAAGAGGCCCGCGCAGTCAAGCTGGTGAAGAACGACGTGAATCGTCGCGTGAACGCAGAGCTTGCCAACCAGACCAGAAGTGCCGGTGCCGCTCAACATCAGCTTGCGCTCATCGACGAGCTTGATCGGCGCGGTTTGCGTGAAACGCTGCCGGACGCTCTGGCAGTCTTTTGTGACTTACGCGAGCGTTACCCCGATCTCTCGCTGCGAGATTTGGGGGAAATGGCCGACCCTCCTTTGTCGAAGTCGGCCTTGTATCACCGCGTTTTGCGCCTTGAAAAGCTCATTGAAGCAAGCAGGTAGTTTAACGCAATAGCTTTTATGGTGGTTGAACTGCTGTTTTATACGTTAAAGCGTTTTAACGCAAATTTGATTTTCAATTTCGAGCATTCTCGTGAAATTCAAGTCAAAAAAAAGGTATATTAGGCGAGTGGTTAGTTTGTGGGCCTCAACGGCGGGCGCTGTAGCTTGCGGGGGCCTTACGAAAGGAGACACAATGGCAGTAAAGGTTGCTATTAACGGCTTCGGTCGCATCGGTCGTCTGGCCTTCCGTCAGATGTTCGGTCATGAGGGCTCCGAGATCGTCGCTATCAACGACCTCACCTCTCCCGATATGCTCGCTTACCTGCTGAAGTACGACTCCACGCAGGGCAACTACGCTCGCGATCACGAGGTCGTTGCTGGCGAGGATTCCATCACCGTTGACGGCAAGGAGATCAAGATCTACAAGGAGGCCGACGCCAACAACCTGCCTTGGGGCGACCTCGACGTCGACGTCGTTCTCGAGTGCACCGGCTTCTACACCAGCAAGGCTAAGGCTCAGGCCCACATCAACGCTGGCGCCAAGAAGGTCGTCATCTCCGCTCCGGCCGGCAGCGATCTGCCCACCATCGTGTACAACGTCAACCACGAGACGCTGACCGCTGAGGACAACATCATCTCCGCTGCTTCCTGCACCACCAACTGCCTCGCCCCGATGGCCAAGGGTCTGAACGACTTCGCTCCCATCGTGTCCGGCATCATGACCACCATTCACGCCTGGACCGGCGACCAGATGCCGCTCGACGGCCCGCAGCGCAAGGGCAACAAGCGTCGTAGCCGCGCCTGCGCCGTCAACATCGTCCCCAACACCACCGGTGCTGCCAAGGCTATCGGCCTGGTTCTCCCCGAGCTCAACGGTAAGCTCATCGGTGCCGCCCAGCGCGTCCCGACGCCGACCGGCTCCATCACCAACCTCTACGCTGTCGTTGACAAGAAGGTCACCGTCGACGAGGTCAACGCCGCTATGAAGGCCTACGCTTCCACCATCTCCGAGACCTTCGGTTACAACGAGGACGACATCGTCTCCACCGACATCATCGGCGAGACCCACGGCTCCATCTTCGACGCCACTCAGACCATGTGCTCTGACCTCGGCAACGGCCAGACCCTCGTTCAGGTCACCTCTTGGTACGACAACGAGAACTCCTACACCTCTCAGATGGTCCGCACCATCAAGTACTTCGAGAAGTTCGTTGCTTAATTTAGCTTTTAGCGAATAGCTCGTTGAGCGTCTAAAGAAGGGCGCGGCCTCATAGGGCTTACACCCTAGGGTCGCGCCCTTTTTATAGGAAATCGTCTGCCGTAATGGGAGGCAGACACGTACGAAAGGTAGAAGCAAACATGGCCTTTACCAAGAAGACCGTCCGCGACATCGATGTCGACGGCAAGCGCGTTCTCGTCCGCGTTGACTTCAACGTGCCTATCAAGGATGGCGTCGTTGGCGACACCACCCGCATCAAGGCTGCCCTGCCCACCATCAACTACCTCGTTGAGCACAACGCTCGCGTCATCCTCATGAGCCACCTCGGCCGTCCCGAGGGTACCGGCTTCCAGCCTGAGCTCTCCCTTGAGCCTGTCGCCAAGAAGCTCGCTGAGCTCTCTGGTCTCGATGTTGCCTTTGTCGCCGACACCTACGGCGAGAAGGCTGCTGAGGCTGTTGCCGCCGTCGAGCCGGGCAAGGTCCTCGTTCTCGAGAACGTCCGTTTCGACAAGCGTGAGAAGAAGAACGATCCCGAGATCGCCAAGAAGCTCGCTTCCTATGGTGACGTCTTCGTTCTCGATGCCTTCGGCACCGCTCACCGCGCCCAGGGTTCCGTCGTGGGCCCCGCCGCTTACCTGCCTGCCGTCGCCGGCTTCCTGCTCGAGAAGGAGGTCGACACGCTGACCGGCATCTTCGCCGAGCCCGAGCGCCCCTTCGTCGCTATCGTCGGCGGTTCCAAGGTTTCCTCCAAGATCGGCGTTCTCGATCACCTCATCGACTCCGCTGACACCCTGATCATCGGTGGCGGCATGGCCTACACCTTCTTCCTGGCTCAGGGCCTGACCGTCGGTCAGTCCCTCAAGGAAGAGGACTGGGTCGAGCGCGCCGGCGAGATGCTCAAGAAGGCCGAGGAGAAGGGCGTCAAGATCCTGCTCCCCATCGATAACCGCGTTGCCGATCACTTTGGCGAGGACGCTGTCCCCGAGGTTGTCGCTTCCGACGCTATCCCCGACGATCGTGAGGGCATGGACATCGGTCCCAAGACCGAGGAGCTCTACGCCGAGGCCGTCAAGGGCGCCAAGACCGTGTTCTGGAACGGCCCCATGGGCGTCTTCGAGTTCGACAACTTCGCTCACGGCACCCAGGCTATCGCCGAGGCCGTCGCCGAGGCCGACTGCACCTCGATCATCGGCGGTGGTGACTCTGTCGCGGCTGTCAACAAGTTCAACCTGGCCGACAAGATGAGCTGGATCTCCACCGGTGGTGGCGCTTCCATGGAGCTCGTCGAGGGTAAGGCCCTGCCCGGAGTGGAGGCGCTTCTCGATGCCTAATCGCACCCTTCTTATCGCTGGTAACTGGAAGATGAACAACGACGTCGCCGAGGCCGCCAAGCTCGCCGACGAGCTGGCTCAGGCTCTGCCCGAGGTTCCGGCTGGCGTCGAGGTGCTCGTCTGCCCTCCGACCATTGACATCACCACGGTTCATGACCGCATTCAGGCTGCCCCCATCGCCCTCGGTGCACAGAACGTGTACTGGGAGGCCAAGGGTGCCTTCACCGGTGAGTCCTCTTGCGACATGCTCAAGTCCGCCGGCTGCACCTACTGCATCATCGGTCACTCCGAGCGTCGCGACTACTTCCACGAGACCGACGAGGACCAGAACAAGAAGGCCAAGGCTCTCGTTGCCGCCGGTCTTGTTCCCGTCTTCTGCTGCGGCGAGTCCCTCGAGGTCCGCGAGGCTGGCACCTATGTCGAGCACGTCGTGAACCAGGTCAAGGCTGGCCTTGCCGGTCTTGAGATCTCCTGCCCCAAGCAGGTCGTCGTCGCCTACGAGCCCATCTGGGCCATCGGCACCGGCAAGACCGCTACCGCTGAGGACGCTCAGGAGGTCTGCGGCGCTATCCGTGAGACCCTCAAGGAGATGTTTGGCGAGGAGCTCGCTAACGGCATCCGCGTTCTCTATGGTGGCTCTGCCAAGCCCGGCAACATCGCCGAGCTCGTCGCCAAGCCCGACGTTGACGGCGCCCTCGTGGGCGGCGCTTCGCTCAAGGCTGCCGACTTCGCCTCTATGGTCGTCAAGGCAGGCGAGTAGGACATATGGCACAGCGTCATCTTCCTGCACTCCTGATCATCATGGACGGCTGCGGCCTGGCTCCGGCCGATGGCGAGAACGCCGTCGCTGCTGCCAAGACGCCCTTCCTTGATAGCCTGTACGAGAAGTATCCTCACACCACGCTCGGCGCTTCGGGCGAGGACGTGGGCCTTCCCGACGGTCAGATGGGTAACTCCGAGGTGGGTCACCTCAACATCGGTGCCGGCCGCATCGTGTTCCAGGAGCTTTCGCGCATCAACAATGCCATCAAGGACGGCTCCATCGCCAAGAACGAGGTCTTCGTCAAGGCTATGGACGACGTCAAGGCCGAAGGCAAGACCCTGCACCTCATGGGCCTTATGAGCCCTGGCGGTGTTCATTCTCACATGAACCACGTCGAGGCTCTGGTCAAGATGGCTGCCCAGCATGGCGTCAAGACCGTTCGCGTCCACGCCTTCATGGATGGCCGCGACGTTGACCCGCAGTCCGGTGCCGGCTACATGAGCGAGTTCTGCGCCTTCCTGGCTAAGATCTCCGAGGAGACCGGTTGCGACGCTCGCGTTGCCACCGTTTCGGGCCGCTATTGGGCCATGGACCGCGACAACCGTTGGGAGCGCATCCAGCGCGCCTACGACGTCATGGTCAACGCGTCCGATGCCGATACCGACCCCGTTGCCGGTATCAAGGCCTACTACGAGAAGGATCCGCGCGGCGACGAGTTCGTCGAGCCTTTCGCGGCCCACAACGAGGGTATCCACGAGGGCGACGCGGCCATCTTCTTCAACTTCCGTCCCGACCGCGCTCGTCAGATGACCCGCGTGTTCACGGACAAGGAGTTCGATGGCTTTGAGCGCGAGCAGATTAAGCTCTCGCACTTTGTGACGATGACCGAGTACGATCCGACGTTTGACGTCGAGGTCGCCTTCCCCAAGACGTTCCCCGAGAACGTCCTGGCCGACGTTATCGCCGCCAATGGCCTGAAGCAGCTGCACACCGCCGAGACCGAGAAGTACGCCCACGTGACGTTCTTCCTCAACGGCGGCATCGAGGAGCCCAAGGAGGGCGAGGAGCGCGTGCTCGTCGCTTCCCCCAAGGTCGCTACCTACGATCTGCAGCCCGAGATGAGCGCTCCCGAGGTTACCGAGAAGCTTGTCGCCGCTATCAACGAGGATCGCGCTGATTTCTACATCGTGAACTTCGCAAATTGCGACATGGTTGGTCACACCGGTGTCTTCGACGCCGCCGTTAAGGCCGTCGAGGCTGTTGACGATGCCCTGTCCAAGGTTGTCCCGGCGATTCTCGCCAAGGGCGGCTTTGCGCTGATTACCGCCGATCACGGCAACGCCGATCACATGTTTGACGTTGCTTCCGACGGTTCCAAGCATCCGTTTACGGCTCACACCACCAACCGTGTGCCGTTCATCATCGTTGATGAGAAGGCGCAGCTCACCGGTATCGAGGACGGCCGTCTTTCCGATATCGCTCCGACCATGCTCACCATGGCTGGCATTGAGCCTTCCGCCGAGATGACGGGTCGCGTACTCGCCACCGAGGCCTAATAGAAAACAAATACCGTTTTCTAGTAAGGGGGTTGTCCGCAACCGGACAACCCCCTTTTTGGTATTTCTGCCATTTCTACCCCGTCCCCAAATGGCGGGTGGGGGAGCGTTGGGGGTTGTGGTAC